>DASRSG010000026.1:0-8956 GCA_035656595.1 Jatrophihabitantaceae bacterium
CGTAGAAGGTCGAGTCCTCGTCCAGAAGCTTGTCCAGGGCCAGCTCGCGCTTGGTCGTCACGAGCTGATCGAGGCGGACCGAACGAGGGGCGACGCTCGCCCAGTCACGCGTCGAGAAGGCGTGATCAGGGTACGGGCGCCCGTCCTGTACTGCCTTGAATATCACCTTCACCCCTGGTATCTGCGGCTATGGCACGCCGCAGGCAGCGTAGCGCGGATCGGGCAACGCTATGACGCCGTGCCATGGATAATCGAGGTATGGCGGTCGAAGAGCGCAAGCTGGAAGTACTACGCGCGATTGTTGAGGACTTCATCGCCACCAACGAGCCGGTCGGCAGCAAGGCGCTGGCCGATCGGCACAACCTGGGCGTTTCGCCGGCCACCATCCGCAACGACATGGCCCTGCTCGAGGACGA
This sequence comes from Jatrophihabitantaceae bacterium, assembly GCA_035656595.1. Classification (GTDB taxonomy): domain Bacteria; phylum Actinomycetota; class Actinomycetes; order Mycobacteriales; family Jatrophihabitantaceae; genus RYN-133. Next base: position 417 of record DASRSG010000026.1, read on the forward strand.
AGGCCTGATCGCCCAGCCGCACACCAGCGCCGGACGGATCCCCACAGATGCCGGTTACCGGCTCTTCGTCGACCGGCTCACCGAGCTCAAGCCCCTGTCGAACGCCGAGCGCCGGGCGATCCAGACCTTCCTCGACGGAGCGGCCGACCTCGACGACGTGCTGCACCGCGCGGTGCGCACCTTGGCGCAGCTGACCCGGCACGTGGCCGTCGTGCAGTACCCGTCCCTGTCGCGGTCGAGGGTGCGGCACCTGGAACTGGTCCGGCTGACCGACTCGCGGCTGATGCTGGTTCTGATTACCGACACCGGACGGGTCGAGCAGCGCGTCGTCGACCTGCCTACGCCGGTGACCGAGGACGCCGTCTTCGACCTGCGCTCCACGCTCAATCTGCGGTTGCGCGACCGGCTGCTGTCCGAGGCGCCCGAGATCGTCGGCGACCTGCCACAGCAGACCGCAGCGGAGATGCGCGGCCTGCTCGCCACCCTGACGTCGGTGCTGCTCGAGGCGCTGGTCGAGCAGCACAGCGATCGCATCGTGCTCGGCGGCACCGCGAACCTCACCGAGAACGCGCTGGACTTCCCGGCGATCCGGCCGGTGCTCGAGGCGCTCGAGGAGCAGGTGGTGTTGCTGCGGCTGCTCGACCAGTCCAATGCCACCAGCCACGTCATCGTGCGGATCGGCAACGAGACCCAGCACGAAGGACTGATCGGCGCGTCCGTCGTCACCAGCGGATACGGTGCGCGTGGCTCGGCGCTCGGGGCAGTCGGCGTGCTCGGGCCGCGGCGGATGGACTACGCGCACACGATGGCGCGCGTGGCGGCGGTCGCACACTACGTCGGTGATCTCTTGGCCGAGCGTTAGCGACGCTGCGGAGCGGGCCGGGAGGTGAGGATAGGTCGGTACGCTGGAGCCTGGCACTCGCCGTCGGTGAGTGCCAGAGACATGCAGAGGACGTGTAGTGGCTGATTCACCCCGGGACTACTACGGGATGCTCGGCGTTCGCAAGGACGCGACGCCCGAGGAGCTCAAGCGCGCCTACCGTCGGCTGGCGCGCGAGCTGCATCCTGACGTGAACCCCGATCCGGCCGCGCAGGACCGCTTCAAAGCGGTCACCACGGCCTACGAGGTGCTCTCCGATCCCGAAAAGCGCCGCGTCGTCGATCTCGGCGGCGACCCGCTTTCGCAGGGCGCGGGGACGGCCGGGAACCCGTTCTCGGGCTTCGGCGGATTCGGCGACGTGTTCGAGGCCTTCTTCGGCGGGGCCGGCGGCGGCGGTGGCCGCTCGCGACGCAGCCGGGTCCGGGCCGGCGCCGATGCACTGCTGCAGATGACGCTCACTCTCGACGAGGCCGCGTTCGGGGTCCGTCGCGAGCTCAACGTCGAGACTGCCGTGCATTGCGACACCTGTGCTGGCTCGGGCTGCGCCCCCGGGACATCCCCGCGCACCTGCGCGACCTGCGGCGGCACCGGCGAGTTGCAGTCGGTGCAGCGGTCGTTCCTCGGCCAGGTGATGACCACCCGCGCGTGTTCGGCTTGTGCCGGTACCGGCGAGCAGATCCCTTCGCCGTGCCCGACCTGCGGCACCGAGGGCCGGGTACGCGCGCGCCGCACGATCAGCGTCGACGTGCCGGCCGGTATCGAGGACGGCATGCGCATCCGGCTGTCCGGACAGGGCGAGGTCGGCCCAGGTGGCGGTCCGGCCGGCGACCTCTACGTCGAGATCGTCGAGGCGCCGCACGACACGTTCACCCGCGAGGGCAGCGACCTGCACTGCAGCATCGAGGTGCCGATGACGGCGGCCGCGCTCGGTACTGATCTCGTACTCACCACCCTCGACGGCGAAGAGAAGCTCGACATCCGGGCCGGTACGCAGAGCGGCACCGTGCTCACGTTGCGCGGCAAGGGCGTGCCCCGGCTGCGCAGCAGTGCCCGGGGCGACCTGCACGTGCACGTCGACGTCCGGGTGCCGACCCGCCTCGACGACGAGCAGGAGCGATTGCTGCGCGAGCTGGCTGCGCTGCGCAACGAAGAGGTCGCCGCGGTGATCAAGACCGGCGGTCTGCTGGGCAAGGTGCGCGACGCCTTCCGGCAATGACGCCGCCGCTGTTCCTGCTCGACACGCTGCCCGACGGTGACGACGTCGAACTCGGCGGCGACGAGGGACGGCACGCCGCCCGGGTGCGCCGACTCGGCGTCGGCGAACCGGTGCTGCTCGGCGACGGTCGGGGCATCGTACTCGAGTGCGTGGTCACGGCCGTCCACGCCGCCGGACTAACACTCAATGTCAAGTCCAGATCGAAGGTTGCCCGGCCGGATCCGCGGCTGGTCGTGGTGCAGGCGCTGCCCAAGGGCGACCGTGCCGAGCTGGCCGTCGAGACGATGACCGAGCTGGGCGTCGACGAGATCGTGCCGTGGGCCGCGGCACGGTCGATCCCGCAGTGGCACGGCGCGCGCGGCGACAAGTCGCTCGAGCGGTGGCGCCGGACTGCCCGCGAGGCCGCCAAGCAGAGCCGCCGCGCCTGGGTGCCGTCGGTCGCCGAACTGGCGAGCACGGCAGCGGTGGCCCAGCGCTGCGCTGCGACGACCGCGTGCGTGCTGCACGAAGCTGCCTCCACCGCTCTAGCCGGCGCCGAGCTCCCGTCCTCCGGCGACGTGCTGGTGGTCGTCGGGCCCGAGGGCGGCATCAGCGATGACGAACTCGCCCTGTTCACCGCGTCCGGAGCGACGGCGGTGCGGCTCGGCGACCCCGTGCTGCGCACCTCGACCGCCGGTGCGGCCGCCCTCGCGGCCCTGTCGGTAGGCCTCGGTCGCTGGGCATGAATCCTTCGTGCGGTCACCGGTAATCTTCGGCGCATGGCCGATCCGAACTGCGTGTTCTGCAAGATCGTGGCCGGTGAGATCCCCGCCACGAAGATCTATGAGGACGAGCACACCGTCGCGTTCGAGGACACCAACCCGCAGGCACCCACGCACGTGCTGATCGTGCCGCGCGAGCACTTCGCCGATATCGGCGACATCGGCCGTGACGAGGCGGCCAGCGCGGGTTTCGTGGCCGGTGTCCGCGGCCTGGCGGCGCAACTGGGCCTCGAGCACTACCGGACGGTCTGCAACACCGGTGCCGAGGTCGGCCAGAGCGTCTTCCACCTTCACGCGCACGTGCTCGCCGGGCGCCAGATGGGCTGGCCACCGGGATAAAACCGCTGGCGGGTCCGGATTGCGCCGTACACTGGCACGCGTACCGCGTCGCCGACCAGAGAGCAGAACTTGTCCGATCCGACACCCAGCACGGACCGCGTCTCCACCGTCATCGTCGTTCCCGGCGAGCAGGCCATGGTCTCGCTGCTCGGTTCCCGTGATGAGCTGCTCCGCGTCATCGAGAAGAGCCTCGACAGTGATGTGCATGTGCGCGGGAACGAGATCACCATCAGCGGGCCCGCCGCCGACAACGCGATCGCCGTCCGGCTCTTCGAGGAGCTCCTCGAGCTGATCAAGTCCGGCCAGCACCTGACGCCGGACTCGGTGCAGCGTGCCCTGGGCATCCTGCACGCCGACAGCGGTGAACGGCCGGCCGAAGTGCTCAGCCTCAACATCTTGTCGCGGCGCGGAAAGAACATCCGTCCCAAGACCCTGAACCAGAAGCGCTACGTCGACGCCATCGACAAGCACACCGTCGTGTTCGGCATCGGTCCGGCAGGAACGGGAAAGACCTATCTTGCGGTGGCCAAGGCCGTGCAGGCGCTGCAGGCCAAGCAGGTCAACCGGATCATCCTGACCCGCCCGGCCGTCGAAGCCGGCGAGCGGCTCGGCTTCCTGCCGGGCACGCTGTACGACAAGATCGATCCGTACTTGCGGCCACTGCTCGACGCACTGCACGACATGATGGATCCAGACTCGATCCCGCGGCTCACCCAGGCCGGAACGATCGAGATCGCCCCACTGGCGTACATGCGTGGAAGAAGCCTCAATGACGCCTTCATCATCTTGGACGAGGCGCAGAACACCACGCCCGAGCAGATGAAGATGTTCCTCACCCGACTCGGCTTTGGTTCGAAGATCGTCGTGACGGGCGACATCACCCAGGTCGACCTGCCGGGTGATCAGAAGAGCGGGTTGCGCGTCGTGCGGCACATCCTCGGCGACATCGAGGACGTGAACTTTTCTTACCTCACCTCGACCGATGTGGTGCGGCATCGCCTCGTCGGCGAGATCGTCGACGCGTACGAGCGTTTTGACGCCACCGAAGCCGCGCGCGCGGCCTCGCAACCGCGCAGCGCCAAACCCCGACGCTGATGTCCATCGAGGTAAATAACGAGTCGGGGGTCGCGGTCGACGAGGCCGCGCTCGCCAAACTCGGCCGCTTCGTCCTGGAGCAGATGAAGATCGATCCGCTTGCCGAGCTTTCGGTCGTGCTGCTCGACCCCGACGCGATGGCCGCGCTGCACGTGCAGTGGATGGATCTCCCGGGGCCCACCGACGTGATGGCCTTTCCGATGGACGCCGCCGATGGGCCGCTCGAACGCCTCGATCCCTCCGCGCCGCCGCCTACCGATGAGGGCGCGGCCGAAGCGATGCTCGGTGACGTCGTCTTGTGTCCGGCGGTAGCTGCCGATCAGGCGGCATCGGCGGGACACTCAACCGAGTCCGAGCTGCACCTGTTGTGCACGCACGGCATCCTGCACCTGCTTGGCTACGACCACGGCGACCCGGACGAGGAGCGCGAGATGTTCGAGCTGCAGGCCCGCATCGTCGCTGACTGGACGGCGTCGACCGGGCGTGAGCCGATCCGTGCACCGCTGCCGGGTACCGGTGGCGAGGTTCGCGATTCAGCGCGGAACCGATGAGCCCGTCCGACGTCATTGCCCTCGTCGTCGCCATTTGCCTGGTGCCGTTGGGCGGGTTGTTTGCGTGTGTTGACTCGGCGCTAGCACGCGTGTCGGTAGCGCGCGTCGAGGAGTTCCTGCGTGAGGAACGCAAGGGCGCCAGGGCGTTGCGCACGATCGTGAACGACCGTGCGCGGTACACGAACTTGTTGCTGCTGTTGCGGGTCACCTGCGAGCTGACGGCGACGGTGCTCGTCACGATCGTCGCCCGCGCGCAGTTCGGCACGCACTGGCCGGTAACGCTGCTCACCGTGCTCGTCATGGTCGTCGTCTCGTATGCGCTCGTCGGCGTCGGACCGCGCACGATCGGTCGGCAGCACCCGAACACGGTCGCACTCGCCGGTGCCGGCGGCGTTCGCATCCTCGGCCGGATCTTCAATCCGCTGGCATCGCTGCTGATCCTCTTCGGAAACGCCGTCACGCCTGGCCGCGGATTTCGCGATGGCCCGTTCGCCTCCGAGGTGGAATTGCGCGAACTCGTCGACATGGCTGAAGAGCGCGGCGTGGTTGAGCACGGCGAGCGCCAGATGATCCAGTCGGTGTTCGAACTCGGCGACACCATCGCGCGTGAGGTCATGGTGCCGCGCACCGAAGTGGTGTGGATCGAGAAGACGAAGACCGTCCCGCAGGCGTTGGCCCTTGCGTTGCGCAGCGGCTTCTCGCGCATCCCGGTGACAGGCGAGAACGCCGACGACGTCGTCGGCGTCGCGTACCTCAAAGACCTTGCACGTCGCGCGCAGGATGCCGACCGGTCGCGCACGACAACGGTCGAGGAAGTCATGCGGCAGGTCAGCTACGTCCCGGAGTCGGAGCCGGTTGACGAGCTGTTGCGCGAGATGCAGGCCAAGCGCACCCACATCGCGATCGTGATCGACGAGTACGGCGGCACGGCCGGGCTCGTCACCATCGAAGACATCCTCGAAGAGATCGTCGGCGAGATCACCGACGAGTACGACAAGGACGAGCGTGCTCCGGTGGAACGCATCGATGCCGACACGGCGCGAGTCTCGGCGCGGCTCGCAGTCGAAGACCTGCGCGAGATCTTCGGCGTCGAAGTGCCAGACCGCGACGACATCGAAACCGTTGGCGGGCTGCTCGCCGATGCACTGGGACGCGTGCCGATCCCGGGCGCGCACGCGGAAGCGTTCGGGCTGAGCCTCACCGCCGAAAGCGCGGGCGGGCGCCGTAACCGGATCGATACGGTGCTCGTGGCCCGACTGCCCCAGCCCAGCGACGATGAGCCCGCCCCGACGGAAGAACCGGCCGCGCATGCCTGATCTCGATCCCGAGGACGCCAAGCTGGTGACCCTCGCCCGCTCGGCGCGTGCCCGCACCCGCGGCGCGCAAGGGGCCGCCGTCCGCGACACCGATGGCCGCACTTACGTCGCCGCGACGGTGACGTTGCCGTCTTTACAAGTGTCCGCACTGCAGGTGGCTGTCGCGATGGCGGTGTCGTCCGGCGCACGGGGACTGGAAGCTGCGGTCGTCCTCGGCGATGACGCGCGTGACGACGCTGGTGAGGCAGCAGTCCGCGACGTTGCGCCCGCCGCAGTCATTCACCGTGCGGACGCCGACGGAACCGTCATGGGCTAGACGCGCTTGTTCAAGCAACCGTTGTTCTGGGCGCTCTGCGTTGCCGTCGTCGCGATTGGTAGCGTGATCACGCTGAACCTGACGACGAGTTCGAGCCACGCGAAGCACACGGTGGTCTACTCGGTTACCGGCACCGTGCACGATCCGACGATCTACTACTTCGACGAGAGTCAGGACGCGAAGACCCTCAACGATCAGCCGTTGCCGTGGACGAAGACGATCACCGTGACGGGTAACCCGGTCGGCTACCGCGCCGGTGCGTCCGTGTCCGGCAGCGCGCACGGTGAGCTCGCCTGCTCGGTGCGGATCGACGGCAAGGTCGTCGCGACGAAGAAGGCGTCGGGTGCCGGGCCGCAGGTGCGCTGCGTGCCGGCTCAGTGACTCGCGAGCGACACGGGCAGCCGGATCCGTGCGGGTGAGTGGCGCGTTACCCCGGTGAGTGTCGACCGGCGAGCCGCTCGAACCGAAGTTCGATGCGACGGGCGTGCTTAGGTGAGATTCTCGCGCGCCCAGAGCGCGGCTGAGGTGCGATCGGCGACCCCGATCCGGCGGAACACGTTGCCGAGGTGCACCTTGACTGTGCGCTCGGTGATGCCCAGCGCCCGCGCGATCTGCTTGTTCGCCATGCCCGTGCTGGCCAGCCGCAGCACCTCCGTCTCGCGGGACGTGAGCCGCTCACCCGGATCTGTGCGCGGCAGCAATGCACCGGCTACCCTGGGATCCAGCGGTGCATGTCCGGCTGCTGCCGAGCGGATCGCCGAGAGCAGCTCGTCCGGACCGCAGTCCTTCAGCACGTACCCGATGGCACCCGCCGAGATCGCCTCGCGCACCCGCGACTGATCAGAGAACGACGAGAGCACGACGACTCGAGTCTCCGGTCTGGCTTGCAGCACCTGTCGTGTCGCGGCAACGCCGTCGAGCACCGGCATCGACAGATCCATCAGCACCACGTCAAGGTCGGACTGCGTAACCGCAGTGACCGCCGCGCGTCCGTCGGCCGCCTCGCCGACGACAGTGATGTCGTCGGTCGCGGCGAGCAATGTCGCCAGCCCGGCGCGAACGAGTTGGTGATCGTCGACCAGCAGGACGCGAATCATGCGATCATGCTCAATCGCCAGGTCGTGCCCGCACCCGGCGCACTCCGGACGGCAAGTTCGGCCCCGGCCTTGCGTGCAAGATCATCGATCAAGGCGAGCCCGAAGTGACCTTCCGCGCGGGTCGTCGAAAGATCGAAGCCAACGCCGTCGTCGGCGACTTCAAGGATGATCGCTGACGAATCACCTTGCAGTACAAGGCGAATCTCGCGCGCGTGGGCATGCGACGCGGCATTGCGCAAGCACTCCTGCGCCACCCGGAACACGACTTCCTGCTGCTCAGCGGTCAGCGCATTCGCGGCCTCGCCGGAGACGTCGACAGCTACATCAGTACGCACCGTCCCCGCGAGATCGCGAAGCGCGGGCGTGAGCCCTGCAGCGCGCAGGTTCGCCGGATAGATGTCCACGAGCAGCGAGCGCATGCCACCGATGCTGGTGCGCACGGTCTCGCTCGCCGACCGTAGCTGGCCGGCCAGTTCGGTGTCGCCTCTCGCGGCGGCGTCCTGTGCACTACTGGCGACGGCGAACGACGCGGCCACAAGTTCCTGCACGACGCCGTCGTGCAGATCCGCAGCGATCCGGCGCCGCTCGTCGAGGGAGGCATCCATCGCGCGCTGGATCATTGCTTCGCGCTGCTGATGTGCGCGCCGCGCCCGCGCCACCAACGTCCACATCAGCGGGATCACTAAGACGACCACGGCCACGATGCTGCTCAACGTGATTCCCGCGAAACCGCGCCACAGCTGCGCGGCCCGCTCGCTGACCTGGTCGTAGCGGAAGTACGTCTCGAACAGCAGCGGATGGCCGCTCGGCGTCCACACCGGCCGGTACACCTCGAGCATCGTTCCGCGTCCGCGCTCGAAGCGATTCTCCGGTTCGGTCAGGTCGCTGATCTCCGAGCGCACCTGCGGGTCGGCCAGCGCGGCGCGTGCCCCCTCGTCCAAGTCGAACCGCGCACCGACCAGGCGTGGT
>DASRSG010000027.1:0-24322 GCA_035656595.1 Jatrophihabitantaceae bacterium
CGCCCGCGATCCGCGCGGCCAGGGCTACCAACGGGTCCCGGTCACGGTCGGCGGCGATGGCGGCCGCGCTGCGATAACCGGACTCCACGTCCGTCCCGGCATGCCCGAGGAAGCGGACGGTGCGCAGATGCAACAACGCCGGCCGACCTTGCTTTCGCGCAAGTTCTACCGCCTCGGCCGCTGCTGCGCGCACCGCCCTGGGATCGTCGCCCTGCGCGCTGAAGTACGTGATGCCCGGGCGTTGCGTGGCACGTGCAACCCACCCCGCGGGCGAGGATACCGAGATGCCCAGGCCGTTGTCTTCGCACACGAACAGGAGGGGCATCGGCAACCCTTGGGTCACGCAGTAGCCCGCTGTGTTCAGCGCGCCGACCGCCGTCGAATGGTTCAGCGACGCATCGCCGAAGCTGCATACCGCGACTGCGTCGTCTGGCCAGCGCGTCGAGACCGCCAACCGGCGGGCCCGTCCGATCGCGAACGCAACCCCGACCGCTCGCGGCAGGTGTGAGGCGATGGTGGAGGTCTGCGGGATGACCGCAAGCGACCGATCCCCCCACACCTTGTGCCGGCCGCCCGAGGCCGGGTCGGCCACGGCGGCAACGGTGCCCAGCAACACCGCGCGCAGCACGTCCTCGATAGACCGGCCGGACAGCAGTGCGCGCATCAGGAAGAACCCGCCTGAGCGGTAGTGCAGCAGCGCCGGATCGGTCGTGCGCAGCGCCTCGGCCACCAAGGCGTTGGATTCGTGCCCCGCCGACCCGATCGTGTAGAAGCCCTGCCCCTTCTCACGCATCCGGCGTGCCTGGATGTCGAGCAGCCGGCTGCCCGCCATCGCGTCGAACTCGCTGAGCAGGTGCGGGTCGGACGACCCGTCGGTGGCAAGGTCGCCGAGACGGGTGCGGACGGCGCTGTCCAGGTCGTCGTGCGGGGTCGTCATGGTGGGCATCATCCCGCGTCGGCGCCTATTGGCAATTTATATAAGACAGTTATATAGTTCAGTTATGGGACGAAGCGCGGACATGACGGCTGTCGCCGACGTGATCGATCGGCTCTCGATGTGGCTACGGCGCGAGGTGCGCCACGGCGTCAGCACGAGCACCATCACGACGCTGGACACCCTGCTGGCCAACGGGCCGATGCGGGTGTCCGACCTGGCCGAGCGCGAAGCGATCAGCCAGCCCGGGATGACCACGTTGATCAATCGACTGGAGCACGCCGGGCAGGCCGAGCGGGTCGCCGACCCGACCGATGGCCGGGCCACGCTCGTCCGGATCACCGAGGTCGGCCGCGACGTGCTGCGTGAGCGCCATCTGGCCCGCACCGAACGCCTGCAACTTGAACTGCAGCACCTCGACGACGACGACCGCGCTGCCCTGGCCGCCGCCGTACCCGCCATTGCCCGGCTGGTCGCCCGGACCAGCCAGAGAGTTGATGCCTGATGAGTTCGCATCCCCCTGTCGAGTCGCCGTTCAAGCAGCCGAAGGCTGTCTGGGCGGTTGCCTTTGCCTGTGTCATCTCGTTCATGGGCATCGGCCTCGTCGACCCCATCCTGGCCTCGCTGAGCTCGGACCTGCACGCGTCACCCAGCCAGGTCGAGTTGTTGTTCACCAGCTACCTCGTCGTCACTGCCGTCGCGATGCTGGTGACCGGCTGGGTCTCCAGCCGGATCGGCGCAAAACGCACGCTGATCAGCGGACTGGTCCTGATCGTCGTGTTCGCCGCGCTGGCCGGATCGTCCGGCAGCATCGGTGGCATCGTGGGCTTTCGCGCCGGCTGGGGTTTGGGCAACGCGCTGTTCATCGCCACGTCCCTCGCGGTGATCGTGAGTTCGGCGAGCGGCGGCTTCGCCGGCGCGATCATCCTGTACGAAACGGCGCTCGGCGTCGGCATTGCGATGGGTCCGTTGCTGGGTGGCGAGCTCGGCTCGATCAGCTGGCGCGGACCGTTCTACGGCGTCTCGGTGCTGATGGCCATCGCGCTCATCGCCACGGTCGTGCTGCTGCCCAAGACGCCCACGCCCGCGCGACGCGAGAGCATTCTCGAACCGATCAAGGCACTCAAGCACCGCGCGCTCGCCACGACGAGCGGTGTCGGCCTGCTCTACAACTGGGGATTCTTCACCCTGCTCGGCTACTCGCCGTTCCTGATGACGCCGATCAGGCCGCAGCAACTCGGCCTGGTCTTCTGCGGGTGGGGCGTGCTCGTCGCCATCTTCGCGGTATGGGGCGCGCCGTGGTTGAGGGCCCGCTTCGGCACCGCGCGCACGCTCTACGGCAACTTCGTGCTGATGGCCGCTGATCTTGCGGTGATCGGCATCTGGCCGGGTTCCAAGACCACGGTCATCGTTGCGGTGATCGTCGCCGGCGCGTTCATCGGCGTGAACAACACGCTGGTCACTACCGCGGTGATGAGCATCGCACCGGTCGAGCGGCCGGTGGCGTCAGCTACCTACGGCTTCGTCCGCTTCATCGGCGGCGGCCTCGCGCCGTTCGCAGCGGGCAAGCTCGTCGAGCACTTCAACCCGCACGTGCCGTTCGTCATCGGCGCAGCCACAGTCATGGTTGCCGCGGTGCTGCTGTCCACCGTCCACAACGCACTGGCCGACGCGGACCGCGGAGCCACGGCACAGCCGGAGCTGGACGAGCTCGACCGGGCGGAGCGCGAGGACGAGATGCAGGTTGGCGCCGGCCTCGGCAACGAGAGCTGAATCCTCGTTTCGTTGTGCGGCTACAATAGTTGTAAGCGTACAACGAATGGATAGTGAATGCCTGATCTCAGCCGCAACCGACGGCTGCTCATCCTCGCGATCTGCTGCATGAGCCTGCTGATCGTCGGCATGGATACCACCATCATCAATATCGCACTGCCCGCGCTGCACAGCGACCTGCATGCCTCGCTGTCCGACCTGCAGTGGACGGTCGACGCGTACACGCTGGTGCTGGCCAGCCTGCTCGTGCTGTCGGGATCGACCGCCGATCGGCTCGGCCGGCGGCGCACCTTCCAGACCGGCCTCGTGGTGTTCACGATCGGATCGCTGCTGTGCAGCATCGCCCCCGGCCTGGGCTGGCTGGTCGCCTTCCGCATGGTGCAGGCCGTGGGTGGCTCGATGCTCAACCCGGTCGCCATGTCGATCATCACCAACGTGTTCACCGATCGACGTGAACGGGCCTTCGCGATCGGCGTGTGGGGTGGCGTCGTCGGCATCAGCCTTGGCCTGGGACCGCTGATCGGCGGCGTGCTCATCGACTCGGTCGGATGGCGCGGCGTCTTCTGGATCAACATCCCGATCGGCCTCGCCGCGATCGTGCTTGCCGCATTGTTCGTTCCCGAGTCGCGCGCGCCGAAACTCCGCCGTCCCGACGCGCTCGGGCAGACGCTGGTGGTCGTTGCGTTGGCGTCGCTGACCTACGCGATAATCGAGGCGCCGCACCGCGGCTGGACATCGGTGTCGACCCTCGCGCTGCTCGCGGCGTCGGTCGCCGCGGCCGTCGGGCTGGAGCGCTACGAGCGGCGCAGGGACGAACCGCTGATCGATCCGCGCTTCTTCCGCAGCATCCCGTTCTCTGGCGCCACAGTCACCGCAGTCTGCGCGTTCGGCGGGTTTGCCGGCTTCCTGTTCCTGAACACGCTCTACCTGCAGGACGTGCGCGGCGATTCGGCGCTGGTCGCCGGACTGTGCACACTGCCGCTGGCCGCGGTGACGCTGGTCGCGGCGCCGCTGTCCGGACGGCTGGTCGGCACGCGTGGACCGCGCATCCCGCTGTTGATCGCGGGGACGTGCATGGCTGTCGCCGCGATCATGCTCGTCCGCATCGACGCCGGCACGTCGATCGGCTGGCTGCTGGCCAGCTACTCCGTCTACGCCGTCGGATTCGGCATGGTGAACGCGCCGATCACCAACAGCGCGGTGTCCGGCATGCCGAACAGCCAGGCCGGTGTCGCCGCGGCGATCGCGTCGACGAGTCGTCAGGTCGGTGCGACCCTCGGCGTCGCAGTGGTCGGATCGGTGCTCAACTCCGGCCTCGGTGCGCAGCACGTCTCGTCCGGCTTCGTGGCCGCGTCGAGCGGTGGGTGGTGGATCGTGGTCGGCTGCGGCGTCGCGGTGCTGGCGCTCGGTGCTGTCAGCACCGGACGGTGGGCCCGAAGCACCACTGACCGCGCGGCGCACTTGTTCGGCGATCAAACCCAGCTGGTGACGGCGTGACTCGCCCGGCCGAGCGGCAGGCTTGGCAGGCGCTGCGCTCGCTCGTGCTCGACGACGATCGCCGCCAGGAGGTCAGCGAAGTGCTGGGCATGAGCTTCGTGCGGGCCAAGGCCCTGCGGTTGATCGCCGGCGGAGCAGTGCCGATGCGCGATCTCGTCGCAGCGCTCGGCACAGACGCGGCGTACACAACCGTGGTGCTCGACGACCTCGAGAAGCGCGGCTTCGTGACCCGCGCGCCGCATCCGGTCGATCGTCGCGCCAAGATCGTCAGCGTGACCGCGGTGGGACGGCGCGCGGCTCGCAAGGCCGATTCGATCCTGGGGCGGCCACCTGCATCGTTCAGCCGGCTGCCCGACGCAGACCTGGCCGACCTCGAACGCATCCTCGTCCTGCTCGCCCCGTGACGAGCGCGCCGGCAGCGGTGCGGATCTGGACGCGTGGCTGATCGCCAGGCGTTGATACGCTCCGCGCCGAATAGGACGCCGGCGCGGGAGGTCGCACGTGGCGCTTCGCCGCGGATTCCGGCGCGAGCATGAGCTGTTCCCCGGCTTCACCGACGTCCACGAGATCGGTGTCGGCAGTCTCGCGGTCGTCTTCCGCGGACGCGAGACCGGGACGAACCGGCACGTAGCGCTGAAGCTGCTCAACGTTCGCGACGCCCCGCCACGTGCGATCGAGTCGTTCGAACGGGAATCGATCGCTCTCGGCGCGCTGAGCTCGCACCCCAACATCGTCACGCTGTTTCGGGTGTTCCGGACCCCGGACGGCCGGCCGGTGCTCGTCCTCGAACTGTGCACCGGCGCGGTGGCCGACCGGCTGCACGACGGCGCCGGGCTGCCCGTGCCCGAGGTGGTCGCGATCGGTATCAAGATCGCCGGAGCGCTCGAGACGGCGCATCGCGGCGGCATCCTGCACCGCGACGTCAAGCCGCAGAACATCCTGGTCACCGATTTCGCCGAGCCAGCGCTGGCCGACTTCGGCGTGGCGATGCTGCAGTCGGCGAGCCAGACAACGGCCGGCCTGTTCGACTTCACCACCCTGCACGCCGCGCCCGAGCTGCTCGAGGGCGGCGGGACGTCGGCGGCCACCGATGTCTACGAGCTCGCCTCGTCGCTCTACCAGCTCATCGCCGGCCAGTCCGCGTTCCGCGCCTACGAGGGTGAGTCGCCGGCCTCGGTGATCCTGCGCATCCTGCGCGATCCGGTCCGACCGCTGTCCGGTGCCGGCGTGCCGCCGGCGCTGTCCGAGCTGTTGATCCGCGCGATGTCGAAGGAGAAGGCCGAGCGGCCGCCCACCGCTGCCGAGTTTGCTGCCGAGCTCGCCGATATCGAGATTGCCGAAGGCTGGCAGCGCACGCAGTTCCTCATCCGCGATCCTGGCCCGCTGGGCACCGGCCTCGCGCCGATCGTCACGCGCATGCCCGACGACGTGCCGCGCGGGCTGCCCTCGACGCTTGCACCGGGCGGCCCGATCACCGACCTCCCACCCGTCCCACCCGAACCTGCCACCGCCGACTCGACGACACCGGCCCTCGCCGGCCCCGCAGCCTGGGCCGCCCCGCCGGCCGCCACCGATCCGGCGCCGGCCCTGCCGCTCCCGGCGGCCGCGCCGGTGCCGCCGCAGGCGCGGCTGCTGCAATTGCCGGAGCCGCCGCCCGTCGCGTGGGCCGCTCCCGCTCCGATCACCGAGCCGGACCCGTTGCCGGAACCAGTCCCGCGGGCGCGGCACCGGCACCAGGCCGAAGATGATGACTTTGACGGGGCCACCGGCGAGACCATCGGGGAGACCTCGGCAACGGCCCCACCGGGCCGACACCGGTACGTGCCACGTCACCGATCACCCGACGATGAGCCCGAATCCGAGCCGGACCAGGCGCCGGTGGCGGTACAGCCGGCCGAACCGACACCAGCGCCGGTGCCGGTCTGGGCGGTGCGCTCGCAGCCAGAGCAGTCCGGCTCGACCGAGCCAGGCGCGCCGAAGTTCGTCGGCGAGCTCTCCATGGAGCCGATGTCGTTGCGTCCCAAAACCACGCTGCGCGCCGGCGCGTCGTCAGTCACCGTCACCGACGAGTCGCTGCACCTGCGCACCTGGTTCAAGCGCAGCCAGATCCTGTGGACCGACGTGCAGGGCTTCGAGGCCCAGCTGCACAACGCCGACGCGGGCACCGGCGGAACCGGCCAGATCGTGGCGCTCACCGCCCTTGGGCCGGTCGAAATGCCGGCCACCCGGCGGCCTGTTGCCGAGCTGCGCTACGTCCACGCGCTGCTCGACGCCTACCGAATCCGCGCCCAGCGCGTCGCGAATCACTAGTT
This sequence comes from Jatrophihabitantaceae bacterium, assembly GCA_035656595.1. GTDB lineage: Bacteria > Actinomycetota > Actinomycetes > Mycobacteriales > Jatrophihabitantaceae > RYN-133. Next base: position 6,517 of record DASRSG010000027.1, read on the forward strand.
TCGCAGCATTTGCCGGACTTGTGCCGCACTCCTAGGGCGCGAGGTATGGACGGTGCGACCCGGGCACGAGGCGGGGATAGCTCTGGGCACCAACGCCGGCGACGGGTTCGAGGGGTTCTTCCGTCCGACTGCCTGAACCCGGGCCTAGATCATGCGGCGTTCGGTCGGCGTCGGCGTCACGGTGACCCGGTGCGCTCGCCGGTCGGCGATGACCAGCACCTCGTGATCGCCGAGACCGGTCACGGTCTCCTCGCCGTTCTCGCCGAGCCCGAGCCCGGCCGACACGGCTGCGCCGCCGTCGGCGCCGAGCCGGCACACCAGCACAACATGCGAACTGTCGAGCAGCGTGCGGGATCGTTCGTTGACCGCAGCGCGCACGTGGATTGTCGTCTGCCATGCCAGTCGCGGCGCATACGTCTCCGGCGGCACGTCACGAGCGTCTTCGATGACGACCAGCGGTGCGCCGACGCTGGGGGCGGGCAGCGCTTCGCTGTGGTCGACGCGCACGGTCGCGATCGGCTTCTGCCCGCCGATGACGTTCACGAAGTACTCCCAGGCAGTGGGACGGTCGGTGGCCACCACCGCGGTCGAACCCATCCCGGCGACGCGCACGGTAAGCAGCCGTGCGAGCCACGGATCCGCACAGAGCAAGGTCACGCGGGTCGGCAGCGCGCGGATCAGATCGACGGTGATCTCGCCGCGCGAGGCGGTGGTGCCCAACACCATGCCGCCGGCGAACACGTTGCCCGCGAGATAGTTCAGCTGCGCCGTCCGGGCATGCAGGGTGGGGACGACCTCGTCGGTGGCGAAGGACAGCTCGCTCCCGGGCATTACAGCCCGCCGGTCGGGACGGTGGCGCGCACGCCCAGGTACTGCACCGAATCGAGTGGTTGCAGCGTGACTCCGGCGCGGCGGGCATTGCTGCGCAGTTCGCGCGCGGCACGGGTCAACGAGCTCGCCGAACGGCAGGTCAGCCGTACTACCGTTCGCGTCGACCAGCCACCGGTGGGCAACGGTTTCGCGGTGATCGCGAGTGCGTAGGCGAATACATTGCCGACCGGCACGTCGCTCAACGCCGGCCGCCGGATGTCGGTCAGCACGAAGCTGCGATGCGCCATGCGAGTTGACGAGATCGACGTGATCGTCTCGGTCCACTTGATGATGGGGTCGTACGGCGTGGCCTGGTGGTAGAAGCTCTCCGCGATCACCCGGCCCGCCTCGTCCGCGTCGAGGACCTCGGCCTGCAGGTCGGCCTCGCCCGCGGCGGCCCGGATCCGGCTCAATGCCGCCGACAGCACGCGGGCGATCCCGATGTTGCCGCCACCGCGCGCTGCGATCGCGGCTGACGCGGTCGACGGGTCGAGCCGCACTGTGACGAACGCGCTGCGGTTGCGTACCCGCGCGTGACCGCCGCCGAGCTCGGCGTTCGCCGCGGCCAGCAGCGGGGTCAGCGCGGCGTCGAGTTCGCCGACGATGGTCTGGGTGAGCACCTGAACCGAGTCCAGCCCGAGATCCTGGCCCTCGAGCGCAGCCATGATCGCATCGATCGGGACGTTGTCGGTGGTGTTGCGGTGCCGGACGATGCCGCCCGCCGGCGCTACGCGCAGGGTTGCCGCGCACATCCCGAACCACTGCACGATGCCAAGCCGATCACCGTCGTGCGTGCGTGACTCCCACAGTGTCATCCCGGGGAAGAAAGCGTCGAGCTCGGGAGGCACGTCAATGCGGTCGACCACGTCGTCGGCGTTGCCGCGGCTGGCGTACTCGGCCGCGGCGACGAGGATCTCGCGATGGCGGAACAGATAGCCGGCCCGCAGCACGACCAGGGTTCCCACCCGGATGCTGCGCAGGCGCAGCAGCGCACCAATCACGATGAGCACGCCGACCGCGATCGCGATCGCAGCGACGACGGCCTTGCGATGCACCACGAGCAACGCGCACAGCGCGATGAGTTCGACCGCGACGAGGGTCGCGACGGGAATGCCCAGCACGCTCAGGCCCGGCCGTCGGCGTTGCGGCGGGCGCACCCGCTCGAACGCCGCGGGTTGACTCGAGTCGCGGCGCCGCCGGCCGCGCGTCGGGCTGGCGTCGCCGCTCGGAGCGGACGGATCGACGCGGCCGCGCGCGGTAGTCGTCACCGGCGTGATGGTATATCGGGGATGTCATAGTAGGCGCGTCCAGCTGATCGACCACTAGATCGGTGTGTCAAGATCGATATCAGAGAGCGGAGTCGGCGATGCCGGGCGAGTCACCCACCAAGTGGCAGGCGCAGGCCTACCGCTTCGGGGTGCGCCGGCTCGAATCGGCGGTCTCCGACGGCGACGCGCTGCTGCGCGGTGACCGGCTGCGCCGCAGGCTCAACATTTCGATCGTCGTCTCGTTCATCGTGGCGGCCCTCGTGCTGGGGGGTTTCGCCGTCTACGGCTTCATCAACCCCGCGCCGACGATCGGCAACGCGTCGGTGGTCATCGACAGTGACACCGGCGGCGTGTTCGTCTCGCGCGGCGGCCTGCTGTACCCGGCGATGAACCTCTCGTCGGCACTGCTGGCGGCCGGACGAGGTCAGAGCGGCAACTCCGCACCGGCCACGACGACCGTCGACACCGGCACGATCGGTAGCCAGCCGCGCGGGCCGCTGCTCGGCATCCCGGGGGCGCCGGACATCCTGCCGTCCGAGTCCAACCTCGTCCGGTCGGACTGGACGGTCTGCGACACGACGTCGACCAATAGCGCCTTGCCGCCCGGCAGCGCGCCGACCGTGCGCACGACCGCGATCATCGGTGATCGCGAGCCGCGCCGGTTCTCGCTCGGCACGACCGGCGCCATGTTCGTGACGACTGACGGCGGCACGACCACCTACCTCGTCTGGAACGGAACGCGCTCGAAGATCGATCTGAGCGACCGGTCGATCCGGCTCGCCTTCAACCTCGGTTCAGACATCAAGGCGCGCCCGATCAGCTCCGCGCTGCTGAACCTCATTCCGCAAGCTCCTGACTTCGCGGTTCCGGCTGTCGCCGCAGCAGGCAGCCAACCGCCGTGGGCGCTGCCACTTGGCGTGCATGTCGGCGACGTCTTCGCGCTCCAGCGCGCCGACGGGTCTCGCGCCGTCTACCTGGCCTGGGCGGACGGCGTGCAGCCCATCACGCCGCTGATCGGTGACCTGGTGCGTGCCGAGTTCGACGTGACGAAGAACATCGCGCTGGTCTCGCCGATCGAATTGCGCAAGGCACCCGCGACGGCGAACCCCATCGACACCTCGCTGTATCCCGTCCGCGCACCCGACATCATCGGGACATCCCCATACGGCGTCGCGTGCGTGTTTCGCTCGGGCACCAGCGCGGCCAGCACCGCAGTGTTCGCGCTGCGCAGTGTGCCGGTACCGACCGGCGCCAAGCCGGTGACGGTCACGCAACCGGGGCCGACGATCGTCGACTCGGTCTACATCCACCCGGGCAAGGGTGCCGTGCTCAGGACGGCGACCGCTGCGCAGACCAACGGCGCGCGTGCGTTGTACGTGGTGACCGACGACGGCGTGGCCTATCCGGTTTCGAGCCCGCTGGCGCTCACCTATCTCGGCCTGGCGGGTCCGGTCGCGCGAACTGATCCGGCGCTGATCAACCTGCTGCCGAAGGGACCGACGCTCGATCCCGACACCGCCGTGCACTTCTATCCGCAGACCGGATCGTCGGCCAGCGGGCTACCCGCGCCGACGAGCTCCAGCGCCGGACCGTAACCGCGCCTGCCGAACGAGTGCCTCGGCGCGCCGGCGGCGCGTCGACAGAGCGATGCTCGCGCTCGCGGCGAGCACCAGCAGGCCCACCGTGCTGATCAGCGCGATCAGCCTGGTCGTCTGGTCGATGTCGGGATGCGAGTGTGCTGCCGGCAGCACTGATGGCTGCGGCCGTGGTGCGGGCGTCGCGCTTGCTTCACTCGGCAATACTGCGGTGAGCGCGGCCGCCGGATCGATCATCCCGTAGCCGACGTAGTCGTTGCGCTCGCCGGGCGCGGACGGGTGTTCTGCGGTCTGCTCGATGCGCCGGATCACGCCCAGCGCGCCGAGGTTGGGAAACCGCTCCTGGATCAGGGCGGCGAGGCCGGCGACGTAAGGCGCGGCGAAACTCGTGCCCTGGATCGTGGTGACTCCTGACGAGGTGATGAACTCGTTGATCTGCCCGGTCGGCTCGGCCGGGTTGGTCGAGATGATCCCGACGCCCGGCGCCGCAACGTCGACCCACGGCCCGGCGAGCGAGAACGGCGCCGGATCGCCGTTCGGATCGACGGCGCCGACCGCGAGTACGCCCTTCATCGCTGCCGGCGTCGGGAACGTCACCGGGTCCGCGCCGGGAGTGTTCTGCTGCTTGCACTGGGTCGATTCGTCGACGTTGCCCGCGGCCGCGACGACCACGACGTCGTTGCGCACCGCATAGTCGATGTCTGATTGCACGGTCTGGTCCGGGCTCTTGCTCGCGTTGCGGCAACTCGCTTCGGAGATGTTGATGACTTTGGCGCCCTGGTCAACGGCGTACCTGATCGCGTCGCCGAGAGTCGTCGTGTTGCCGGCTGTCTCCTGCGGCGAGCCGGCCCTGGCGTTCTTCACACCGTAGTAGTTGCTGCTCTGGCGGATCGGCAGGATCTTTGCGTCGGGGGCGACGCCGGAGAATCCTGTTGTCTGGTCGGGGTGCGCGGCGATGATCCCGGCGACCACCGTGCCGTGCCCGTCGCAGTCGGACCGCCCGTCGCCGTCGGCCACGACGTAGTCGCCGCCCGACAGCAACCGCCCGGAGAACGCCAGCACCGGATTGACGCCGGTGTCGATCACCGCGACGGTTTCGCCCGCGCCCTTGTCACCGAGCTTCCACAGCGCGGTGTAGTCGAGCTGGGTCTGCGCCCAGGACACACCGCTCTTCAACGTCGAGCGAGTGTTCGCCGACGTCACGCAGTCAGTGGTCTTCGAGTACTTGAACGGCGGCGACGGTGACGGCGCGGCCTGCGCGGGCGCGGCAACCAACGACGCGAACAGCGCCATCGCGCTGAGCGCGAGCGCCTTCCGCCGCACCGTCGCGCCCGGCTCAGAGATGACGAAGGGTCGAGTACAGGCCCATCACGCCGACTGCCAGTGGCAACACCGCAATGACCACCGCCGATTCGAAGAAATCGATCAGGCGCATGGTCTGCGGCGACGCGCGGCGACGCGATCGGGCCGTTGCGAGCAGCAGGACGAACGCGCCGATCACGAGTTCGGTGATGAGCAGGGCGATGCCGTTGCCGGCGCGCTTGGCCAGCGTGAGCGCCGCTGCGGCGACCACGCCGCTTGCTGCTGCCGAACCGAGCAACGCGATCCGTCCACCCAGGCTGGCAACCGATCGTGCGCGCAGCGCCATCGCGACGGTTGCCGTCGCGGCCAGCGCGACCGTCAACGCCGTGTGCTGGAACGCAAGCAGCATGCCCGAGAACGCGATCGTGACAGCGCAGCCGATCTGCGTGCCGGTGAGGTACTCGCCGGCAAGTCGGGCGCGGGCGCTGACGTCGTCGATGTCGCCGAGATCGTCGGTGGCCTGCAGTTCCTCGCTGGAGGTGGGGACGGTCGACAACGGCAGCCTCGCCAGGCGCACCGCGAGCCGGGGCAGCACGGCCAACGCGGCCACCGCCACCGCGATCGTCCCGGCGACAACCTGGAACGGCGTGACGTGCGCGAGGCCGGCGACGAGCGCGCTGAGCGCGGTCAGTAGCGCGGTGGTGGCTGCGCCGGCGAACACGACCGTGCCGGTGCCGAGCGCGAGCTGTGCGCCGAGTGCGTAGACAAGTGCGAGCGCGGAGCCGAGCAACACGCCCCAGCGGCCGAAGTCGCCGGTCACCGCGTTCAGCCCGCAGATCAGCGTGAACGGCAGGCCGCTCGCCGCCGTCGCGGTAGCCAGGATCCGGTCGCCCGTCCCCTTCGCGACAGCCGTTGCCAACCCGAGCAACGCCAGGGCCACGCCGCCTGCGATGTAGGCGTCGACAACGGTTGCCGAGCGGTACAGCAGGGTAAGCGCACCAACCGCCATCGCGGCGACGACGATCGCCGCGCCGAGGCCGGGGTTCACGCTGCGGGCGTTGATCCGATCGCGCCGCGCGGCGGCGATGGCGTCGACGATGTCGTCGAAGACCGGGACGAGGTCGCGTTCCTCGCGAGCGGCCAGCCGGAGGACCTCGCCGTCGGCGACATCGAGCGAGCGCAGGGTACGGCCGCCGTCCAACTCGCCGTGACCGGCCCGTACCAACTTCCAGCCGCCGTGCTGACCGCCGCCGTCGTCGCGTAGCTCTCCGGCGTACTGCAGCAGCATCGGCAGCAGGTCGATGATCGGGACGTCCGCGGGCAGCGCGAGATCGACGCGAGTGGACGGTGCGATGACGACCACCCGGCAGTACGACCGCGATTCGATCGACGTCACCGCAACCTCCTAACGGTCGGCCTACTATATGGCGCGCGCATGGTTGGATCATGCTTGAGCCGTGTCGTCGGGTGTCGTCGGGGCAGCAGCGACGCCGGGCAGTGCAGAAGGGTTGACCTGACCGTGGCGACTCGGGTGTTCCGGCGCAGGGCGCGTATGCCGGTGCCGGCGTTGCCCAGCGGCGAGTTCCAGCTCGAGCCGCCACCGGAGATCCCGCGCCTGTTGCCCGGCAACGTCATGCAGTTCCTGCTGCCCGGCGTGATGATCCTCGGCTCGGTCGGCTTCATCTTCATCGGCGGCTTCAGCGCCGCATCGCTCGGGATGGGCTCGATCATCCTGCTGTCGACCATTGGCATGATGGGCGGCGGCATGGGCGGACGCCGCACCGGCCGCAAAACGCAGATCGACACCGACCGCAAGGACTACTTGCGCTATGTCGAGCAGGTGCGTCGCGACATCGAGCGCACCCGGGCGGCGCAGCGGGCGAGCCTGCTGTGGTCGCATCCCGATCCGCGCTCGCTGTGGTCGATGGCCGGCGGACGGCGGATGTGGGAGCGCCGCCCGGCCGATCGCGACTTCAGCACGGTGCGGGTCGGTGTCGGACCGCAACGGCTGGCGCGCCAGCTCCGTCCACCGCAGACCGGCTTGATCGAAAGCCTCGACCCGATCGGCGCGGTCGCGTTGCGGCGCCTCGTCCGCACCCATTCGCTGGTGACCGACCTGCCGGTGTCGGTGAAGTTGCGTTCCTTCCCCGCGGTCGATGTGCGCGGTGAGCACGCGCCGGTGCGCGATCTGGTGCGGGCCATGGTCTGCCAGCTCGCCACGTTCCACGCGCCTGACCAGCTGATCGTCGGCGTGGTGACCTCCGGCCCGAGCCGGGTCGAGTGGGACTGGGTGAAATGGCTGCCACACGCGCAGGATGCGCGCGAGAACGACGCGGTCGGGTCGCGTCGATTGGTGGCCGGCTCGCTGGCCGAGCTCGAGGAATGGCTCGCCCCGGAGATGGCGACCCGTCCCCGGTTCAGCCGTGACGCGACAGCGGGGCCCGACCAGGCGCACGTCGTGATCGTCATCGACGGGGGAGCGGTCAGCCTCGAGGAGCGTGTGCTGCTCGAGGACGGCCTGGTCGGCGTGACGATCATCGACCTGTCCAGCTCGATCGGCCGGCTCGCGACCCGGCGCGGGCTTCGCCTTGTGGTGGAGGACGGCCACCTCGGAGCGGTCGGGCGTAACGGCGTCGAGTTGCTCGGGCGTCCGGACGGGTTGTCGGTCGACGAGGCCGATGCGACGGCACGGCGGATGGCTCCGTGGCGGGTGGGTGCCGCCGAAGCGACTGATGAGCAACCATTGCTGACGTCGGCGGAATTGGTCGACATGCTCGGCATCGGCGATCCCGAGAACGTGCGCGCCGAGCAGTTGTGGCGCCCCCGCACCGTGCGCGACCGGCTGCGCATCCCCATCGGTATCGGCGAGCACGGTGAGCCGATCGAGCTCGACATCAAGGAGGCTGCCCTCGAGGGGATGGGACCGCACGGCCTAGTGATCGGCGCGACCGGATCGGGCAAGTCCGAGCTGCTGCGCACGCTCGTGCTCGGGCTCGCGATGACGCACTCACCGAGCGCGGTGAACCTGATCCTCGTTGACTTCAAGGGCGGCGCGACGTTCCTCGGCTTGCAAGATCTTCCGCACACCGCCGCGGTGATCACCAACCTGCAGGACGACCTGACCCTCGTCGACCGCATGCACGATGCGCTGGCGGGCGAGATGAATCGACGCCAGGAGCTGCTCAGGACGGCGGGCAACTTCGCGAATGTGCGCGAGTACGAGCGGGCGCGTGAAGCCGGCGCGCCGCTGGATCCGTTGCCGTCATTGGTGATTGTCTGCGACGAGTTCACCGAGATGCTCACGCAGAAGCCCGAGTTCGCCGAACTGTTCGTCGCGATCGGGCGCCTCGGTCGGTCGTTGTCGATGCACCTGCTGCTGGCCTCGCAACGGCTCGAGGAAGGCAAGCTGCGCGGCCTGGACAGTCACTTGTCCTACCGGATCGGGTTGAAGACGTTCTCTGCCGCTGAGTCGCGTGCGGTGCTCGGCGTGGCCGACGCCTACGAGCTGCCGTCCATCCCCGGCTCGGGATACCTGAAGTTCGACGTGTCGACGCTGGTGCGGTTCAAGGCGGCGTACGTGTCCGGCGCGTATCGCCGCGACACGGTGGCGGTCGGGCCGACCGGCGCGCTCGCGCGGCGTCCGTTGCCGTTCCTCAGCGACCCTATCGACGCACCCGACACGCCCGACGATTTCGTCGAACCGGTCGAACCGGTGCCGGATCGTCCCGAAGCGCTGGCGAAGAGCGTGCTTGATGTCGTGGTGGAGAAGTTGCAGGGCCGTGGCATGCCCGCGCACGAGGTGTGGCTGCCGCCGCTCAACGAGTCGCCGTCGCTGGACAGCATGCTGCCGCCGTTGACGGTGGTGGCTGAGCGCGGGCTGGGTCCGGACGGCTGGGGCGGCAACGGCCGGCTGATCGTCCCGATCGGCATCGTCGACCGGCCCTACGAGCAGCGGCGCGATCAACTGCTGCTCGACTTCTCCGGTGCGGCCGGCCACGGTGCGGTGGTCGGCGGTCCGCAGAGCGGCAAGAGCACCGTGCTGCGCGACATCATCACCGCGCTCGCGCTCACGCACACCCCGCGCGAGGTGCAGATGTACGGCATCGACCTGGGCGGCGGATCGCTGGCGACTACCGCCGGGCTGCCGCACGTCGGCGGCATCGCCTCGCGGGCCAATCCCGATCTCGTCCGGCGCATGGTGGCCGAGGTGTCGACCGTGCTGGCCGAGCGCGAGGAACGCTTCCGCGCCAACGGCATCGAAGCGATGTCGTCCTACCGCCAGCTCAAGCGCGCCGGTCATCACCGCGACGATGCGTTCGGCGACGTGTTCCTGATCGTCGATGGCTGGGCGGCGTTCCGGGCCGAGTTCGAGGATCTCGAGCAGCGCGTCACGGCCATCGCCGCGCAGGGGTTGTCGTTCGGCGTGCATGTGATCGTCGGCGCGAACCGGTGGGCCGAGATTCGCGCGGCGTTGAAGGACACGCTGGGCACGCGGATCGAGCTGCGGCTCGGCGATCCGTCCGAGTCCGAGATCGATCGGCGAGTGGCCGCGGCCGTCCCCGGCTCGCGCCCCGGGCGTGGCGTCACGCAAGCGCGGCTGCACTTCTTGGCCGCGCTGCCGCGCGTCGACGGGTCGTCCGAGTCTGGCGATCTCGCGGTCGCCTATGCCGATCTCGTCGAGCAGGTACGCACGGCCTGGGACGGCGCGCCCGCGCCACGGGTGCGGATGCTGCCCGCGTCGGTGCCGTACGCCGATCTGCCCGAGCCGGACGGTTCGAAGCTGCTGCCGATCGGGCTCAACGAGGACGAGCTCGCGCCGGTGTTCCTCGACTTCGACGCCGACCCGCACTTCATCATGTTCGCCGACAGCGAGTCGGGAAAGACCACGCTGCTCAAGGTGCTCGCACGCGGCATCATGTCGCGCTATACGTCCGAGCAAGCGCGCATGCTGCTCGTCGACTACCGCCGCACGATGCTCGGCTACGTGCCGCAGGAGTACCTCGCCGGCTACGCGCCGGCCGGGCCGGCGTTGCAGGCCTTCATCGACGACCTGCGTCCCGTCCTGCAGGGCCGGCTGCCGGGACCGGAGGTGACCCCGGAACAGTTGCGCGACCGCAGCTGGTGGACCGGTCCGGAGATCTTCGTGCTCGTCGACGACTACGACATGGTGGCGACGCCCTCGGGCAATCCGGTGGTGGGCCTGGCCGAGTTCCTGCCGCAGGCCAAGGATGTCGGCTTGCACCTGGTGGTGTGCCGTCGCTCCGGTGGCGCGGCCCGGGCGCTGTTCGAGCCGATCATCCAGCGCATCCGCGAGCTCGGCTCGCCCGGCATCATCGGCTCGGGCAACCGCGACGAGGGCGCGCTGCTGGGCACCACCCGGCCCACCGCGATGCCGCCCGGGCGGGGCATGATCGTGGGCCGCCGCTACGGCAGCCAGCTGATCCAGATCGCCGACCTCTAGCCCGCTGTCAATGCCGCTTTGCCCCGCGTAGCCGCGCTGGAACGGCGTTCCAGCCTGCACACGCGGGGCAAGGCCGATAAGGCAGGCTGCTTTGCTCCGCGTAGCCACGCTGCCCGGCGCCGGCAGCGTGCGTAGGCGGGGCAATGGGACGGCCCCGGGCGGGCCGAGTCGATTATCCACCTATTCGTCTTGCACTTGCATTTGATCCCGGTATGCGCGAGGCTCAAATTAGGCGATCGTGCCGCAAGTTACGGTGAAATTGCCGTTGGGTAGTTTTGAAATATCGCCTCAATTCGGGCCCTTCAGCTCGACCAGCAAGATCAACACACACACACATAATTCGAGTTTCACTTCACGGGAGAGGGAGCGCAAAGTGACTGGTGCGTTCACTACACAGACCGCGCAGATGCAGCAGGCTGCGGCCAAGGTCGACGATGTCAATAACGAGGTCCGTGCGCAGCTGGCGAACCTGCAGGGTCAGGTCGAAGCGGTGCAGGCCCACTGGACCGGCCAGGCCGCGTCCACGTTCCAAGCCCTCATGGTGCGCTACCACGAGGACGCGCAGAAGCTGTCGCAGGCACTGACCGACATTTCCGAGCAGATCCGCACGTCCGGCCAGACCTACTACGCGCAGGACCAGGCTGCCAACGATGCCGTTCGCTCGGCCGGCAGCGGCCTGAACGTCTGATCGTCCGATCCGACCTCGTTAATTCGTTGACTAATTTCTGACTTGTTATGGGAGATGGATTCGCCGTGAGCGATCAGATCAAGGTCACCTTTGCTCAGGTGCAGGCAACACAAGAGCACGCCCAGCAGACCGTTGCGAGCATGAACACCTCGCTGCAAGACCTGAAGGCCTATCTCGCGCCGATGGTGTCGACGTGGTCCGGCCAGGCAGCCGAGAACTACAACGCCAAGCAGGCCCAGTGGGACCAAGCCGCGAACGACCTCAACGAGGTGCTCGCCGCCATCGGTCGCGCGCTCGGGTCGGCCAACGAGGGTTTCCAGACCACGGAGTCGCAGAACGCGAGCCGTTTCGCCTGAGCAAGCGGCGCACCGCACGCGCGGTGCGCAGTTCGGGACTGTCGCGCCCAGCCTGTTGCAGGTCAGCGGGCTGGGCGCGAGTTTTTTCCGCACCCGTTTCGGTGCGGCCTGTTGCCCGATGTGTTTTGGCTCGGCCGGCACCGTAGCGACGCAGCACGCGACCGCGCGCAGCGGTAGCCAGGCGTTCGGTAGCACCGTGGAGGGCACGACCATGAAGAACAGAACATGAGCGGCGGCGGGTTCGGGGCACAGACCCCAGCCATCGCGTCGACGGCGTCAGCCTTCGAGGCGCAGTCCGATCCGATACAGCAGGAGGCCGAACGGCTCGAGTCGATCAAGGGATCCGCCTCGACCACCGGCCGGGCGTACGCCGCACAAGGCGACGCCTACCACCAGGGGGTCACGGGACCGCTCGAGAAGATCATTCGATCATTCGGCGAGAAGTGCATCTGGGTGTCGACGAAACTGTCCGATACCCAGGACGCTTACGACGCCGCTGATGCCTCGGGTTCGTCCGGCCTAACCGCGTCCGGCTCGGGGGTGACCTGAGATGCCAGCGGCGGGATCTGGCGGTTACAACGACGACGACCAGCCCAGCACGCCCGTTGTCGTCCCGGTAGCGCCGGCGAGCGGCAGCGGTCCCGTCGACGCGACCGGGCCGATCTCTGACGACTCGGGACGGCTGGACTCGGTCCTGACCGGCCCGGGCGCCGGCGCCAATGCCGCTGGACCGTCGTTCGCGACGGCGAGTACCGCGCTGACCGCGCTGCAGAATCGGGGTGGCGCGCCGGCACTGACCGATTACACGGGCACCTACCACCACATAACCGAGCACGACTACCAGCAGAACCAGGCGTGGAAGAAGGACGTCAGCGACAACTGGGGCTTCGGTCCGATCTCGCACAACGACCTCGACCGGATGCACTTCGGTATCGAGGAGCCCGCGAGGATCACCGCGGCACAGAACGCGCAGTCGAGCGCCAAGCACCAACTGGGGCAGCTCAGCAGCACCCTCAGCGGTGGCGAGATCAACGCCGTGGGCACCGCCGACGACATCCTGAAAGCGGGCGAGCCGGGCTTGGCGTTCTTCCGGTTCTTCGCCCCTGCGTACAACGACTGGAAGGGCGGCGGAATCAGCTACGAGGCCGCCACGCAGGCCTACCAGGCCGAGTACGGGATGAGCTTCGCCGACTACTCGGCGGACTCGAAGACGATGGCCGATCTGTCGGCGCAGCTGGTGACCATCCAGCAGGGTCTGAACAACTCCTACAACGAGCTCGTCCCTACCTGGCAAGGCGATGCGGCCGCGAACTTCGAAGCGAAGATGGCGGTGTTCTTCAAGGCCGCCGGCACCGTGACGCAGGATGTCGCGACAACCGGCAAGGACGTCGCCGCTCTGGTCGGGGGTCTGCAGCAACTTGTCCTGGCCAAGGCGCAGACCGTCAGCGAGCTCTACGCTGACGAGCTGCCCAACGGCATCGACGGCGTCATGGCGCAGTCGTTGGTGGCGGTTGCGAAGGGCGACGGCGACGAGCGGATGGACCTCACCGCGTTCTCGCTGCTCGGCGGCAAGATCGAGAACCCGTCGTTGATCGAGCAGGTCCTCGATCCGTTCGCCGGACTCGAGGCGAAGGTCGAGGCGGCGGCCATGGCGCCGCAGCTGGCCGCGCAGTGGTGCAACGCGGTCCTCGTGCCGCAGTTCGAAGCGCGGGAGCAAGCGCTGACGTCGGTCAACACCGAGACCCAGCAGCGCATCGAGCAGGGCTTTGCCGAGTTCGCCAAGCAGCTCTCGGGCATCCGCGATCCGTTCGCCGCGATGGCCGAGGCGAACGGGTCCACCGGCACGACCGATCCGGCGCAGAGTGGCGCCGGTGGCGGCCCACCTTCTGCAGGTGGTGCACCGTCCGGTGGCGGTATGCCGTCTGGGGGCGGTGTCCCGTCTGGTGGTGGGGTCCCTTCTGGCGCTTCGGTGAGCCTCGGCCGCGATCGCGGGCTGACCATCAGCCCCGAGCACGGCGCCAAGGGCATCTTCCGGCTCACCAATACCGATGCTGACTGCACGACGCACACCTACCGCGTGCACTTCGACAAGAAGGGCAACCCGGTTGTCACCGAGGTGCCTGCTCCGTCCGGTCTTGATGACCTGACCCAGCCCGCGGCGCAGTTGCCAACCGGACTCGGCGGCGGCGCAGGTGGCGGCGGTGGCGCAAATGGCGGGGGCGGGCTCCCGGCAAGCGGTCCGATCCCGACGAGCATCGGCGCACGGCATGCCGCGGCTGCGTCGCATCCGGGCAACCTGGCCGAGGGTGCGCAGGTCGGCGCCGACAACACGATGGCGACGGCAAACGCTCCAGCGCAATCGTCACCGCTCGCGGCTTCGGCAGCACCGGCGCAGCAACCCGGTGCTCACCAGGGCGGGGCCATCGGCGGCATGCCGATGGGCGCTGGCATGGGTCGCAGTGCCGGTGGCGGCCAGCAGGAAGCCGGGCGCAAGTACGCGCAGCACGGTGACATCGTCGGTGACGACGACGTCGAGCAATGGCAGCGGATGGGCCCTGTCATCGGGGAGCAATGAACATGGCGCCCGGCACGCTAGGCACCATGTCGACGCAGATGGATCGCCTCGTCGCTGCTGCCCGCTCCTCGCGCGATGCGGCGTTCAACAGCCTGGACGCGACTGATCGGCAAACACGTGCGGCCAGTGAGCGGTTGCGTCAGGAGATCGAGCAGTTCTTCCTGGCGCATCCGTCCGCACCGCCACCGGACGACGGCGCCGAGCGCGATGCTCGCTTCGACCCCGAAGACGAGTGGGATTTGCCGCGGCACGAAGGGCCGACGATGCCCACCGCGCACGAGGACGACGACGATCACCCACCGACCTGGCTTCGCTGAGCCAGGCACCAGATAGGGACGAGGGGACGACCGTGACCGCAGCCAAGGACATGGTGGGCTCGCTGGCGGCGCAGCGGCAACGCAGCCGCGATCAGGTCGCGCGCTACCACCAGATCCGCGCCGCGCTCGAGCAGTTGCGCGTCACGGCGAACTCCACCGACCGCAGCGTCACCGTCGAGATGGCCGCCGGGGGCGCCATCGTCGATCTTCGGCTGACGAGGCAGGCGATGAGCAAGACGCCGGACACCCTGGCCAGCACGATCCTCGAGGCGATCCGTCTCGGATTGGCCCAGGTCGCCGAGCAGACGGCCGCGCAAGTCGAGCCACTGACCGGCCGGCACATCGACGTCTCGGCCATCGCGCAAGGACGCTTGCCGTCGCTGCGCGTGGCTGACGACGTAGTGCCCGTCGCGGCAGGTGACCCTCGCTTCCCGGCAGAGGAGGAGTGAGCATATGAGTGGCAATCAATTCGGGGTGACCACCGCAACCTTGCGGTCGGTCGCCGGAACGCTCGGCGAGCGTGCCGAGGAATCTCGCCAACTGGCCGACAAGGCGCAGGACGCCGACGTCGATACGAAGTCCTGGGGCTTGCTCGGCCTCGGCCTCGGGCTCTACTCCGGGTATACGTCGGCGCGCGATAGCGCCAACCGCAGCATCGGCGAGGTGACGTCCTTCCTCACCGACGCGCAGATCGCGTTGCAAAGCACGGCTCGCGACTACGACCAAGCCGATCAAGCCGGCGGTCAGCTCTTCACCACGATCTCCGACGGCATGGGCGGAGGTGCGTCGTGACCTCCGAAGACACGGTCGCGGCGGGTGCGAAAGGCCTGTCCTCGGCCAAGAGCTTGCTGTCGGACCTGTCCGAAGGCAACTACCTCAAGGCCGCGAAGGACGCCTACGGCATCGGCTCGCTGGCCAAGGACGTCGACGACTTCACCTCGGGGCACTCCGGTGAACTGATGGGCGACCCGCTGGAAGCGCTGATCGAGGCCGGGCTGAGCTTCCTCATCGATCTGGTCGCGCCGTTGAAGGATGCCCTCAACCTGGTGACCGGCGATCGGAAAGGACTCAACGACAAGGCGCAGGAGTGGGCCGGCGTCGCCGAAGGCCTGCGCAAGATCGGCCCGGAGACGGTGAGCAATGCGCAGGCGGCAAACGGCAACTGGACCGGCGACGCCGCCGACGCGTTCCGCACCAAGATCGGCAACTTCGAGCGGGGCGCCCTCAGCGTGGCCGGCCAGGCCGACAATGTCGCGAACCTGCTGCGTGTGAGCGCGACGCTCATGGACGGCGCGCAAGGGATCATCAAGGGCATCATCGCGTCGTGGGTCGAGTACGCGATCCTCACCGAGGCGGCGGCCGCGGCGGCCGCGTTCTTCACCTTCGGCGCCAGCGAAGCCGCCGGTCAGGCCGCCGTCGCCGGTGAGGCCGCCGCAGCGTGTGGCGAGGGCGCCGAGGCAGTCGGGCAGACGTCGAGCATGCTCGAACGGATCGCCAGCGTGATCCGCGACGTCGAGGGTGAGTTCAGCCAGCTCGCGCACGCCTTCGAACAAGAGGCATCGGCGATGCGCGAGACCGAGAGCACCCTGCGGTCTGCGTCGGACGCCTTTGCCCAGGCCGGCGAGGAAGCGGCCAAGGACACGTTCAAGGAAGGCGTCGAGAAGTCGATCAAGGATGCCGGCATCGACACCGCGCTCGGGCTCGGCGATGACCTGATCAAGGGTGCACCCGGCGCGGTCCAGGACGGCTCCGAGTCGCAGCCGCAGACCGACAGCGACCTGACGTTCAACTAGGCACCGCAATGACCGAAGGCCACGCCGAAGCGCATGAAGAGGAGCAACCGATGACCAGTCTCGCCGTCGAGTGGGCGACGATGACCGTGCCGGAGTTCGTGGGCTGGACCCGGCTGGCCGAGGTGTCGCTGCCGTTCCCGCTCAACACGGGCGCGCTGGCCTATACAGCCGTTCCTGAGCGGTACGAGCTGGACCGGGCTCTTGCTGAACACAAGCTGCTCGATTCGCCGGTACTGGCTGCAGTTCGCGAGACCTTCGCCGCGCCCCGGCTGAGCGTGTACGCCGTGCGCGTGCTGCCCGACGGCACCGAGAGCAAATACGTTGCGATGGCCGGCCACGGCGAGCAGGCCGTCGTCGTGCTGCTCGAATCAACCCAGGTGGCGGTGCGCGAGATCGCCGACACCGAACTCGCCGCAAGTGTTGTGGCCGCGCTGCCCGTGCTACCGGCGCTGCACGTCCCGAGCGTCGAGATCTCGCTGCGCGAACTCGTCGAGATCGATGCCGCGATCGAGGCCGGGGCATCTGCGCGCACCCTGTCCGCGCAGATGGGCCAGGCCGGCCTGCCGCCGTCGCTGATCGCGTTACGCCAGCGATCGAGCGCGGGCATGGCCACCGGCGGCGCGCTGGGCGCGGTGGGCCATGACCAGGACGGGACCGGACGGCATTCCCGGCGTTCGGCGAGCTGGCGCGAGTTCGCCGACGGCGCGTTGCTCCAGATCGAACGGGGCGAGCGGCAGGGCGAGACCCGCATCCTGCTGTCGCCATATACCCCAGACGCCGTGTTCCGGGCAGCGGTCGACGCGATCGCCAGCCTGTACGAAACCGGACAAGTATGAGATCAACGTGAAAATTTGGGCATCCCTATCTGCGGAAAGAATCGTAGAATCGGGACAAAGCTACCGATTCGTTAAGGAGTAAGCGGTGACGTCGAACTGGAACGACCGATCCCTCGCGGAGCTCAAGGCCATCGTGGACGAGATCAACCCGGCCATGTTCGCCCAGCTGCGCTCGGCTGCGACCCATTTCCAGTCGACGACGAGCACGTTGAACACCGCCGAAGCCGATCTGCTCAACCACATGAGCACGCTGCGCGATGCCTGGCAGGGCAAAGCCGCGTCGGCCGCGATCGCGAACGTGCAGCAGAACGCGGCGACGATGAACCAGACGAGCTCGGCATCCGAGCTTGCGCAAGCGGACACCGACAACTATTTGAGCCGGTTGCAAAGCGATCACCGTGCGGCCCAGGCCGTCCCCGACGTCGACACGTCCTGGGGCAAGGCCTTCTCATCTGGTGGCTGGGCGGGGCCGATCGGCGTCGGCGTCGCCAAGCACGAGCAGCAGCAGAAGTACGACAAGGCCCACACCCAGATGGTCAAGCTCGTCTCGCAGATGGACAGCGACGGCAGCGCGCACTCTGCGCAGATGAAGGGCATGGATTGGCCTTCGGGGTCCGCGCGCCAGGGCGCCCCGCCGGCCACCCTGCCTCCCGTCCCCGGCGCGGCGCCGGGGACGGGAGGCGGAAACCCCGGTGGCTACCCCGGCGGAGGGGCCAACCCGATCGGCGGTGGCGGGTACACGCCA
>DASRSG010000028.1:0-11953 GCA_035656595.1 Jatrophihabitantaceae bacterium
GTGATCGGCATCGTCCAGTACCTCGGCTTCTACTTCCCGCATCTCAGCTGGGCGCAGGGGCATCTGATCGGCCTCGGCGTCGTCGTCCTGATCGTGGCCGCGCTGTACCGGCGCATCGAGTCGATCCGCGTGCTCGCGACCGGACTGTGGATCGTCATGCTGGGCACCGTCACCTTCGTGATCGCGGCCTGCTTCTCACACTTCAGCGCGCATCTGGCGTTCACCTACCCACCCGGCGCGTTCCATCTCAACGGCGCGTTCTTCGCCGGCCTTGGCGCCGGGCTGCTCATCGCGGTCTACGACTACCTCGGCTACAACACGGTGGCCTACATGGGTGACGAGCTGAAGGACCCCGGACGGACGATGCCGCGCGCGATCATCTACTCGATCATCGGCATCATGACGATCTACCTGCTCCTCAACGTCGGCGTCGTCGGCGTCGTCCCGTGGCAGCAGGTCGCCGGCTCGAGCTCGGTGGCCTCGCTGGCGGTCACGACTGCATGGGGACACGCCGCGGCGAACGTCGTCACCGCACTCATCGTGGTCACGGCATTTGCCTCTGTGCTCACCGGCCTGCTCGGCGGATCTCGCGTGCCGTTCAACGCGGCACGGGACCGGGTCTTCTTCGGTGTGTTCGGACGAATGCATCCGCGGCACCGGTTCCCGCACATCGCCTTACTGGTGATGGGCGCGCTCACCGCGGCAGGTTCGCTGCTCGACCTCACCACGGTGATCAACATGCTCACCACGGTGGCGGTGCTCGTGCAGGCGATCGCGCAGATCGTCGCCTTGACGGTGCTGCGCCGTCGCCAGCCGGAGCTGCGCCGTCCCTATCTGCAGTGGCTGTACCCGATACCGAGCCTGCTGGCGCTCGCGGGCTGGATCTACGTGTACAAGTCCGCGACCGGGGAATCGATCGCACTTTCGGTCGCGTGGATCGTCGGCGGCGTCCTTGCCTTCCTCGGCTGGGCGCGGATCAACTCGGCCTGGCCGTTCGCGCCCGTCACCGTGTCCGAGACCTACCTCGACCTGCAGCGCGCAGACGAGCGCGAGACGGCCGGCCATGCGCACGCCGCGCCTCGCTGAGCTCCCGTCCACCGCTGTTTTGGTATCGGGTGACCAGATCGGGACGCTGATTTTGGTCACCCGATACCAAAACAGCGATGGGGAAGGAAGCGTGAGGCAGCCAAAGCTGCGCGGACGCGGGGCGGTGATCGCCAGCGTTAGATTGGCGCCATGACGATCCGAACCGATGCCGCCCCCCTGCTCGACGATCTCGTCACGCTGCGCCGGGCAATCCATGCCGATCCGGAGATCGGGCTGCAGTTGCCGAACACCCAGCAGCGCATCCTCGACGCGCTCGACGGGCTGCCGCTCGAAATCACCCTCGGCAAGAATTTGACCTCGATCGCGGCGGTGCTGCGCGGCGGGCAGCCCGGACCGCTCGTGCTGCTGCGCGGCGACATGGACGCGTTGCCGCTGACCGAGCTCGCCGAGGAACCGTTCAGGAGCACCAACGGCGCGATGCATGCCTGCGGTCACGATCTGCACGTAGCCGGGCTGGTCGGCGCAGCCCGGTTGCTGTGTGCGCGTCGCGAGCAGCTGACCGGCGACGTGGTGTTCATGTTCCAGCCCGGCGAGGAGGGCGACGACGGCGCCGGCGAGATGATCGCCGAGGGCATCCTCGAGATCGCCGGGCGACGCCCCGATGCGGCCTACGGACTGCATGTCATCGCCGGGCTCGTGCCGGCCGGCGTGTTCACCGGACGTCCTGGCTCGTTCATGGCCTCAGCCGACGAGGTGCACGTACGCGTGCTCGGTGCCGGCGGGCACGGCTCGCAACCCTTCCTGACTCGCGACCCGGTGCCGGTGATGTGCGAGATGGTGCTGGCGCTGCAGACGATGGTCACCCGGCAGTTCGACATCTTCGATCCAGTGGTGTTCACCGTCGGTCGGATCATCGGTGGCACGAAGGAGAACATCATTCCGGACGAGGCGCGCTTCGACGCGACGATCCGTACCTTCACCCCGGAAGCACGCGACAAGGTGCAGCAAACGGTGACCCGGCTGTGCCAGGGCGTCGCCGCAGCGCACGGCCTCGACGTCGATGTCGACTACCACCGCAACTACCCGCCGACCATCAACAACGACGATGAGGCTGCGTTCCTCGCCGAGACGGTGATCGACGTGTTCGGCGAAGAGCGGTGGAGCACGCTGCCGAACCCGCATCCCGGGGCCGAGGACTTCTCGCGCATCCTCGAAGCGGTGGCCGGGTCGTACGTCTTCTTCGGCACGTGCGCCACCGGCGATCCGGCGACCGCGCCGAGCAACCACGCGTCAACCGCACGCTTCGACGACCAGTGGCTCACGGACGGAGCAACGCTGCTCGCCGAACTCGCGGTGCGCCGGATGGCGCGTGGCTGACCGCACATGTGAAATCGCACATGTGAAACTCGACCTCTGCCGAAACCGGCGACGGCAGAGGCCGAGTCGATTGAGTGCTGATCTAGTTCTCGGGAACGACGACCATCACCGTCGAGACACGGAACGGTTCACCCGGAACCAGATTCGGCGAGATCGAGACGCTCATGTCCATGTCGCTGAGCTCGATGCGTCCGGTCTCTCGCGTGCTGAGATCGAGCAGCGCGTCACGCAAGCTCGCACTCATGGCGAGGGTAAGTACCCACCCCTCCTTGGTCTCGGCGAGGTGCACGACTGGCTGCACGAAGTCAGTACCGCGGGGTGCGTGAGGATGTCGATTGGACGTACGGGTCGTTGTGCACTACGACATCAGTACGCCGTCGTGACGTCAGCATGACCGCGGAGACGATCAAACCGATCGCGCCGACGATCATCAAGATCACGCCCACCACGCCCAGATTGATGCCGTGCACCGAATCCGTCACCGCGAACCGCAGAATCGCGCCGATCGCGATGAGCGCCAGACTGGCACCGATCCTCATGGCTAGCTCCCTTCGTGACCGCGCCGAACGACGCGCGTCGGCCTTGTTCATTTCCGTCGTGGCGGCCCGTCAATCCGATAAGCGGGTTTGGTGTTACCAGGGTTACGTAACGCTTTCGCCCGCTCCGACGCTGACGCAATGAAGCATCAGGCCACAGGCACTCTGCCGCCACTGCCGCCACGTAAGGGGACGACACGTGATGCGCCGGTGACCGAACCAGCGACCGAGGGCGATGAGCTCGGCGCTCGTATCGTCGCGGCCGCAGCCGGTGACGAGGACGCGTTCGCGACGTTGTACCGCACCCTCCAGCCCCGACTGTTGCGCTACGCGGTTAGCCTCGTCGGCCAGGACGCCGAGGATGTCACTGCAGAAGCCTGGCTGCAGATCGCGCGCGACATCCGTTCCTTCAGTGGCGATACCGATGCATTTCGGGGTTGGACGGCCCGCATCGTCCGCAACCGGGCACTCGACCAACTGCGGGCACGAGCACGCCGTCCGGTGCAATCGACCGGGCTGGACGAAATCTTCGACGCCAAGGCGCCCGACAACACCGAGGACCTCGCGGTCGAACGAATCTTCACCGACGCCGCGATCGCATTGATCGCCTCGTTGCCGCGCGATCAGCGCGAGGCTGTCATGCTGCGCGCCGTGGTCGGGCTGGATGCCAAGTCGGCCGGGCTGGTGCTCGGGAAGTCGGCGGCCGCGGTGCGAGTTGCCGCCCACCGCGGCTTGAAGAACCTCGGCAAGCGGCTGGCCGCGACGCCCGCTCGTTCGCCGGGTGAAACACAACTGCCGCCCCGGGCGCTGAATCAATGATGCGAAACAGCCGCAACGACTCCGCCCGCGCCCGTCTCGAGGCCATCCTCGACGGTCGTGTCGTCGACGGCGATCCGGTGGCCCAGCTCATCGCGTCTGCGCGTGGGCCTGCCTCGGCCGACGAGCTGGCCGGCCTTGATTCGGCCGTGGCCGCCTTCGGATCGGCCGCTGGGGTTACCGCTCCGATGAGTATCGCCACCAGGCGGGGCCTGCGCGGACTGGCCAAAGGTGCCACCGCGGCCACCCTGGCCACGAAGCTGCTCGCCGGCGCCGCGGCCGCCGCGGCAGCCGGTGGCATCGCGCTCGCCGCGACCAGCGGCACGCACGGTGGGCATCCCGTGCCGGTCCCGTCGTCGGCGTCCGCGTCGCACCCGCTGCCCAATCACTCGGCGCACCCGAGCCACCCCGTGCATCCGAGCCAGCCCGTGCACCCGAGCCACCCGGTGCACCCGAGCCACCCGACGCATCCGGCCCACCCCGTGCCGCCGATCCATCCGACGCAGCCGCCGAAGCCGCCCGGCCCTGGCGCGCCGACGAGTCCCGCAGCACCCACCCCGCCTACCCCGAATCCGCACCCGACGCATCCCGCGCATCCCGCGCATCCCAGCAAGAAGCCGCACCCGACCCATCCCGCGCATCCCAGCAAGAAGCCGCACCCCGCCAAGAAGCCGCACCCCACTCACCCGCCGCACCCCGCCAAGAAGCCGCACCCGACGCATCCGGCCAAGCCGAGCAAGCCGCCCAAGCCGCCCAAGACCTGACCGGCCCCGCGAGTGGCTCACCCCGCGACGAGTGCGGGAGCCGTCGGCGCCGCGCTGCGCGAGCCGGTCACCAGCAGCGCGTAGCCGGCGACACAGGCGCCGATCACGGTGAGCGCCCCGGTCAGTCCGAGCACCGCGACCAGCGGTGCCGCGACGACCGAGCCGGCCGCGATCCCCGCGATCGAGACCGGGAAGGCAAAGCCGTAGGCGCGGGCGAACACGTCGTCGGAAAGCTCCTCCTGCAGCACCGTCTCTGCGCAGACCTCGACAACGATGGATCCGGCGCCATTGACCAGCAACAGCAGCACGACGGTGCCGAAGAACGGCGCGAGGGCGAGCAACGGCAGCGAGGCAGCCACACCGAGCAGCGCCAACGAGATGACCCGGCGACGACCGGCCATCCGCACCAGCGTCCCGATCACGGCGGTCCCGATCAGGCCGCCGATCCCGATCGCGCCCAGGAGCACGCCGTAGCCCGACTCGTGCCAGCCCAGCCGCATGCTGACCACTACGAGCACGACCGTCTCGACTCCGTAACAGAGGCTGCACAGCACATCGGCACCGATTAGGCGGGCCGCCTCGCGACGCCGCACGAGTTCGCGGGCACCCACGGTGATCGCGGCCCAGAGACCCGGCTCGGGTTCGCCGCTGCGAATAGGACGAAACGCCTCACGATTCGCGACGGCAGCGGTGAGGAGGGCGGACGCCGCGAACGTGCCGGCATTGACCGCGAATGCGAGCACCGGTCCGCCCAGGGCGACGAGCACTGCACCGGCCAGCGGGCCGGTGACTATCGCGAGCGGGCCGAGCGCAGCGCGGATCGAGTTCGCTGCAGTCAGGTCGTCCTTGCTCAACAACCGCGGGATCGTTGCCGCAGCGCACGACGGGTAAGGCGATCCCGCGGCGGTCGCGAACGCGGCCAGCGCCGGCACGCACCAGATCGGCAGTCCGAACTGGACGACGGCGACCAGGCCGAGCATCGTGCCGGCCCGCACCAGGTCGCTGGCGATCATGATCAGGCGCCGGTCGAAACGGTCGCCGAGCAGCCCGGCCACTGGGCCGAGCAGCACGATCGGCAGCACCCGGGCGGCGGTCGTCGCACCCAACCAGGCCGATGAATGGGTTCGCTCGAAGACCAGCGCAAGCAACGCAACGTTGTAGAGCCAGTCCCCCAGCTGCGAGATGCCCTGCGCGGCGATCAGTCGGCGCAAGCTCGCGTTGCGCAACACCCTAACCATGTCCAACCCCATCCCTCGTCGATCGGCAACGAGGCAAGGTTGCGCCTAAGGCGGGGTCGCCGGCATCGGCCGACTGCCCTATCTACCGGCTTAAGATCCGAGGCCGAGCCGGTGCACAAGGGTCGCGGCCTGTACGCGACTGCTTAGGCCGAGCTTGGCGAGGATGTTCGACACGTGCACGCTGGCGGTCTTCGGGCTGATGAACAGCTCGTGCGCAATCTCGGGGTTGGAGCGCCCGGCCGCCAGCAAGAGCAGCACCTCCTGCTCGCGCGAGGTCAGGTTCAGCTCGTCGAGCGGGTTGCGGCTCAGCTCGGACGGAGCGCCTACGTCGACACACAGGCGCTGGGCGAGGTGCTCGGCCTCGATGATCAGCGGCCGGGCGCCTAGCCTCGTCGCGATCGTCCACGACTCGCGCAGCGGATCGGCGCTCGCGCGCTGCTCGGCGTCCCTGAGCAGGCTGTACGCGAGCGGCCACGGCCATTCGAGCGCACGCCAGGCGGCGACCACCGACGTCCAGTCCGCATCGCCGGTAAGGCGGCCTCGCTCGGCGGCACACATCGCGCGGTAGGCGCCGTCAGCCGGGCCGGGTGCCGGCATCAGCTCGAGGAAATCGACGAGGGTGGGTTGCACGCCGCCCCCAGGCGGGTCGATGAGCGATCGCTCGACGTCTGCGCGTACCCCCGTCCATACCAGCGGCCATAGGTAGCGCACCCACGGATGGTCGGTCCGTCCAGCAAGCGCGGCGGCCACGATCTCGCGCGCCCGCTGGTAGTCGCCCGCGGCGCGATGCAGATCAGCATCGATGGTGGCCAGCGGTGCGGCGAATTGATCGTCGTCCGGATCGGTGACCATCGCCGCCGTGCGCACCAGCGCCTCGCGCGATTCGGTGTAATCGCCTTGGAGCGCGGCGAGTTCGGCGCGAAGCAGCTGCGCAGTGGCTTCGAAGATCCCCTCCGGTCGGCCCTCGAGTGCGGATCCGACGAGCGCGCGGGTCCGGTCCCACTCACCGAGATGCAGCTGCGCCTCCGCGAGGTTGCCCATCAGATACGTCCCGAGCGTGCGCCGCATAGCCGTGCGCTGGGCGAGCTCGATCCCTGCTTGCGCGGCCGCGATCGACTCGCGCGAACGGCCCAACGTCTCGAACAGGTCCGAGAGATTGACGTACCCGCGCAGCGCGATATAGACGTGCTCGTGGCGGAGTGCGAGCTCGAGCCCCGCCCGCAGCGCGGCAATCCCGGCCTCGTGATCAGAGGTTGCCAGCCCATAGCCGAGGCTGATGGCGGCATCGGCTTCCACGCTGGTGGCGCCGACCTCGCGTGCCTCAGCAACGGCGAGCTCGGCATAGCGCATGCAACCGTCAAGGTCGTTGGCACGCATGACGACGTTTGCGAGCGCACCGAGCACCTCGGCACGCACCTCAGTGACCGGCTGGTCGGGCAGCAGGTCGAGCGTCTGCTCCAGCATGGTGATCGCGTCGTGCAGCCGGCCGAGATCGCGCAGCGCGAGAGCGCAGGTCGTCATCATCCGCGCACGCCGCTCGGCCGGAGCGTCAGCCGGGAGGTCGGTCAAGGCCTGCAGCAGCATCGAGCGAGCCCGGTCGAGATCGCCCGCCTGGTAGGCCGCATCGCCCGCGCGCCACAGCACCTCGGCCTGGTCCACATCAGTTGGCAGCTGCGCGGCGGGAACCCGCGGCCAGATCAGGAGCGCGCGCTCGTAGTGGGTCAGGGCTTCGCGCGGGGCGAGGCCGGCCGCGGCCTCTCGACCCGCCGCGATCGAGGCGTCGAGCGCTCGGGGCAGATCCAGCGCGGCGTACGAATGGTGCGCCAGCGATGCGGCGACGGACAGGTGCGAGTCGCTCAGCAAATCCGGATCGCGCGACAGGGCCTCGGTGTACGCCGTGTGCAGCCGGACCCGCTCGCCGGGCAACAGGTCGTCATAGACCGCGTCACGGGCCAGCGTGTGCCGGAAGCTGTAGCCCGCCTCGTCCACTACGAGCAGGTGCCCATCAACCGCCTCGCGCAACGCGGTGAGCACCGCCAGCTCATCGAGGTCCGCCACCGCGACAAGCAGGCGCTCGGGGACGGACCGGCCGGCGACCGCCGCGAGGCGCAGCACCTGTGTGGCCGCAGCGGAAAGCTGGTCGACCCGGGCCAGCAGCACGTCCTTGAGCGACGGCGGCAGGCCGCGCGGGTTGCCGGACCGGACCACGCTGAGCATCTCCTCGGCGAGAAACGCGTTTCCCTCCGAGCGCTGATAGACGAGGTCAACGGTCTGCGCGTCGGGGTCCTCGCCGAGGATTCCGGCGAGCTGCGCCCCGACCTCGTCGCGGTCGAAGCGCCGCAGCTCGAGCCGGGTGATGCTCCGGGCGCGCTCCCAGGTGCTGAGCAGTACCCGCAGTGGATGCCGCCGGTCGACCTCGTCGGAGCGGTAGGTGATCAGCATCGCGACCGGCACGCCGCGCAGGTTCTGCGCGAGGAAGGTGGCCAGCTCGAGCGTCGACCGGTCGGCCCAGTGCAGATCCTCGATGATCAGCAGCAACGGCTTGTTGGCACTGAGCCGCTCGATCAGGCCGAGCACGAGCTCGAGCAGCTGCGAGCTGGTGAGCGCGGTCTGCGTTGCGGGCGTGTCGCCCAGCGTCGGAATCAGCCGGCTGACCAGTTCACGAGCCGGGCCGAGCACTTGATCGAGCTGGTCTCGTCCGGTGTCGCGGATGAGCTCGCGCATGGCTTCGGCGATCGGCGCGAACGGCAGGCCTTCGGTGCCCAGTTGCACGCAGTGCCCGGACAGCACCTGCATACCCTGCCGCTTGGCATAGCCGGCGGCCTCGTCGACGAGCCGGGTCTTGCCGACGCCCGCCTCGCCGGCGACGAGCAGCAAACCGGAGTCGGTGTGCAGCGCACGATCGATCATCGTGCGGGCAATGGCCAGTTCCGTGTCACGCCCGACAAAGACCGGGCTGACGACACCGGCGAAGCCCGCGTGCACAGCACCCCCCGTTCCGTCCAAGATCGCAGCCTACGACCACGCGATACTTGTGCAATGGACGACTCTGAGCGGCCGGTCGGCCCGGTGGACGCGTCGCGCGTGCCGCGTTATGCCGGGCTGTCGACCTTCGCCCGGCTGCCGCGCCGCGAAGACGTCGCGACGATGGACGTTGCGGTGGTCGGCGTGCCGTTCGACAGCGGCGTCAGCTACCGGCCGGGCGCGCGCTTCGGGCCGGCGCACATCCGGCAGAGCTCGCGCCTGCTGCGACCGTGGAACCCGGCGCTCGATGTCGCTCCGTTCGGGCGGGGGCAGGTCGTCGACGCCGGCGACATCGCGGTCAACCCGTTCGACATCGCTGAGGCAGTCGCCGACATCGAAGCGGCCGCCCGCGACCTCAGTGCTGGCGCGAAGCTGCTGACCCTCGGCGGCGACCACACCATCGCGCTGCCGCTGCTTCGCGCGATGCACGCCAAGCACGGCCCGATCGCGGTGCTGCACTTCGACGCGCACCTCGACACCTGGGACACCTATTTCGGCGCGCCGTACACGCATGGCACCCCGTTCCGTCGAGCATCCGAAGAAGGCCTGCTCGACAAGGCGCGTTGCCTGCACATCGGGATCCGCGGACCGCTGTACGACGAGCGGGATCTGCCTGAATCGGCCGACCTCGGCTTTGCTGTCGTGCACAGCGCGGAATTCGAGACCGCGGGCGTGGCTGATGTCGTCGAGCGGATGCGGGCACGCCTCGGCGACCGTCCGGTCTACGTCTCGGTCGACATCGACGTGCTCGACCCGGCACACGCGCCGGGGACCGGCACACCGGAGGCCGGCGGGATGACCTCGCGGGAACTGCTGGCGGTACTGCGCGGGCTGGCCGGCCTCGACGTCGTGTCGGCCGACATCGTCGAGGTGGCACCAGCCTACGACCACGCCGAGATCACCGGCATCGCTGCCGCGCACGTCGGCTTCGAACTGCTTTCTGTGTTCTGAGCTTCCCGGCGGCGCGTGAACGGGCCAAGGTGGATCTATGACCCAGACGCAAGAAGCGCGTATCAGCGGGCTCGAGACCCGATCGATCGACTACGTGCCGCTGGACGAACGGCACGGCAAGCTCTGGCACCTGGGCCCGCTCTGGTTCATGTCGAACGCGCAGGTCGCGACCCTGGCCGTCGGCCTGATCAGCATCACCGACGGCGGCACGCTGGTCTGGTCGATCATCGCGATCGTTGCCGGCGTCCTGATCGGGACGCTGTTCATGGCGTTCCATTCGGCGCAAGGCCCACAGCTCGGCCTGCCGCAGATGATCCAGTCGCGCCCGCAGTTCGGTTATCTCGGCGCGCTGCTGGTCTGGCTGTTTGCGTACCTGCAGTACGCCGGCTTCAACGTCTTCAACAGCATCATCGGCGCGCAGGCGATGTCGAAAACGGCACACGGAAGCGTCCATCTCTGGGTCGTCATCATCACGGTCGTGGCGTTCGTTATCGCATTGATCGGCTACGACCTGATTCACCGCGCCGAGCGGTTCCTCACCTACGCGATGCTGCTCATCTTCGGCATCTTCACTGTCGCGCTGTTCTTCCTGAACTATCCGGCCGGGACGTTCAACCTCGGCTCGTTCAAGGCAACGCCATTCCTCGCTCAGTTCGGCGTGGTCGCCGGGTATCAGATCAGCTGGGCGATCTACGTTTCGGACTACTCGCGGTACCTTCCGCCCGGTGTGACCGTTCGAAAGACCTTCTTGTGGACGTATTGGGGCTCGGCACTCGGTGGCGGCTGGTTGATGGTGGTCGGCTCGGTGCTGGTGGCGTGGGCCGCACCGCTGTTCAAGCAGGACTCGACCGGAATCCTGGCGATCAACGCCGCCGGCGACCACGTCTTCAGCGGATTCGGCGCGATCGTGCTGATCCTGGCCGCGCTCGGCCTGGTATCGGTGATGTCGTTGAACATGTATGGCGGATCGCTGACGCTGATCAGCGCCATCGACTCGTTCAAGCGGGTCCGTCCCACGATCACCTTGCGCGCCATCACCGTTGGTGTCACCGCGGCTCTGTCGCTTCTCGGCGCACTTGCCGCCAGCGACAACTTCCTCGGCAACTTCAACAACTTCCTCCTGCTGATCCTCTACTTGTTCGTCCCTTGGACAGCGGTGAACCTCGTCGACTACTACGTCGTGCGGCGTGGGCATTACGCGATCGCGGAGATCTTCAAGCCCGACGGCATCTACGGTCTGTGGGGTTGGCGCGGCTTGATCTCCTACGTCATCGGCTTTGCCGTGATGGTGCCGTTCTTCAATGTGACCAGTGCAGTGGGCACGCTGTACGAGGGTCCGATCGCGAAGTCACTGAACGGCGCGGACATCTCGTTCTTCATCGGCCTACCCGTCGCCGGCGTGCTCTATTGGATCCTGTGCCGCTCGATCGACCTCGCATCCGAGGAGCGGGTCGCCAAGGCCGAGGCGGACGAACTCGAGGCGGCGGCGCACGAGCACCGCGAGCCGTGACGCTCGACGCCTGGGCCACCGCCGAAGCCATCCGCAACGGCACCGCACGCGCGGTCGACGTCGTCCAGGCTGCGCTTGATCGCATCGCCGCTACGGACGGCCCGATCAATGCGTTCACCGTCGTCACGACCGACCTTGCGCTCGCTGCTGCGGCCGAAGTCGATGCCGGTGTGCGTCACGGACCGCTGGCCGGCGTCCCGATCTCGGTCAAGGATCACGTCTGGGCGCGCGGGTTGCCCGCGACGAACGGATCGCGCGCGCTCGCCACGTTCGTGCCGGACGAGGACTGCGTGTGCGTGGCACGGCTGGTGGACGCCGGTGCGGTGATCGTCGGCAAGACGAACAATCCCGAGTTCTGCTACCGAGGCGTCACCGACAACGCACTCCACGGCACCACCCGCAACCCGTACAACCTCGACCGGACGAGCGGCGGGTCGAGCGGTGGTGCGGCCGCGTCGGTAGCGGCCGGCATGGTGCCGCTGGCGGTGGGGACGGACGGTGGTGGGTCGATCCGTATCCCGTCCGCGTTCTGCGGAACCTATGGGCTCAAGCCTACGTTCGGGCTGGTGCCCAAAATGCCCGGCTTCCGCGGCTGGCCGACGCTCTCGGTCACCGGACCGATCGCCGCATCGGTGCGCGACCTTGCGCTCGCCCTGTCAGTGATGGCAGGGGCGTCGGCTGCCGATCCGC
>DASRSG010000029.1:0-18818 GCA_035656595.1 Jatrophihabitantaceae bacterium
CCACCGGATTCGGCTTGATCAACAGCGAGTTGCGCCCACATGCGACCACAACTCGGCGTTGATCAACCCGTCCACGCGTGTTCATCCGCAGGTCTCGTCCCGGACCGGTGCGCGCGGTGCCATGGAGGCATGCGGATCAACACACTCGTCAATGCAATCGTCGCGATGACCTTGACGTTCGCGGCGCGCCTGACCGAAAGGCGACAGCAGACTTAGCCTGTCCGCCGAAAGCGGACCGCCTCACCCGCCCTCGCTCCGCTCGGGAGGGATCGCGACTCGCGTCGCAAGCTCGCTCCGCTCGCGCGACCGGCGGGCTCTTCGCGCGAGCGCTGATCGCGTTGTACTTGGCTACTGGATGACTGTTACGGATGCCGCCACATCGATCTCGGCGCGGCGGGCGGTGTCGCGTGGTGACGAGCGGCGATCGAGCCGAGCATCGAGCAACGACCCGGCCAGGTCGAAGCGCCGTGACTCGATCGCGCAGTGGATGAGCGTCTCCTCGACGATCTCGCGCTGGGCCAGGCTGCCGCCGAGCTGATCCACCCCGCTGAGCTCGATCAGTCCGTCGGCTGCCCGGTCGGCGTCGCCGTGGATGAGCTGCATCAACGAGTCGACCAGCGGCGCCACCGTGGCGGTGAACACCTCGTCGGCGCGCGCGGCCGCATTGCGCCGCAGCGTGGCCAGCCCGCGACAATCCCCCGCTGCAGCCAGCGCCACCGCCGAATGCATCGCCACGAACGCGGTCGGCGGATCGGTCAGCAACCCGGCTGGGACGGCCGCGAGCACCGGCCCCAGATCGCTGGCCCCCCACGCCCCGGCGGTGTAGCCGCGCCACAGCAGCGATGCCGAGTCGACCAGCGCCCGCACCCCGCTCACGCTCGGCGGCGCGAGTTGTGCCGCGTAGCGCGCAGCGACCGCGGCGTCGTCGCCCAGCGCGAGTTCGTGCAGCGCCGCGTGCCAGGAGAAGTGCGCGCGGTGCGAGGCGAGGGCACCGCACGAGGCGATCCATCCGTCCAACCAGTCGAGTCCCGCTCGGTGATCGCCGGTCTCGTAGTGCACGTGTGTCTTCGCGTGCACTGCGTGCCCCGATGCAGGCTCTACAGCCAGCGCCGAGGCGGCAAGTTCGCCGGCTTCCTCGAAGCGGCCCTGGTCCTGACGGACGAACGCCAGGATGCTGCGGTACCACCAGTCGCCGCGATAGATCGGTTCAAGGCCCTCGACGAGCGCCCACGCCTCAGCGGGGAGCTCGGTCGCCCCGCCGAACGCGATCGTCGGCACGGCCAGGCTCACTGCCAGCGCGTCCTCGGGGTAGGTCTGGATGTAGGCGAGCAGCGCGGCGGCCGAATCGCGGCCGGGGTGCGTCACCCGCGCCGTCGCCACGTCGATGAAGCGCCGTTCGCGCTCATCAGCGTGGTGCGCGTTGTCGTGGGCGGCCTGCAGCGCGGCGGTCACGTCGACATCGGCACCCCATTCCACGCCGAGCAGCGCGAGCACGGCATGTCCCAGCGCGAACGACGAGTCGGCGCTGACGGCCGACGCGACCAGCCCTTCGGCACCGGACTGCACGCGCAGGATCCGTCCCACCGCCTCGACATAGCAACCGGCGGCCGCCGAGTTCGCCGACAGCGGCAGCCCGTACGGGTCACGAGCACGCCGGACGAGCCGAGGCGACGGCAGTGACGCGACCACTGCCGCGGCAACCGAGGCCGCGTGCGCGCGAATCTCCGGCACCGCGGTGCTCTCCCACAGCTCGCCGCGGCGCAGCGGTCCGATCGTCCACACCGCGGGCTGCGCGCCGGACGTGGCGACGATGCGGCCCGACCCATCGGTGGCGAAGCCGAGCTCAAGTGGCCCAGGTGTCGCCGTCCCGGTCTCGAGCAGGTTCATCACCAGCGGGTCCGAACTGGTGCGCACCCCGACGCAGGTGCCGGTGCAGTTCACCACCGCGTCGACGTCGAGCACGGCGCCATCGCTCAACGTGACCGTCAGCCGGTCGCCGCTCTCGCGGGCGTCGGTCACGCTCGCGGCGTGCACGCGCAGGGATCCGTCGCCGCGGCGCTGTTCGAGCCAGGCAGCAACCGCGGGATCGACGCGGTGCCGTACGCGGTCCCAGCGTCGGGCTGCGGTCGCCAGGAAGGCCCGCTGCGCGGGCTGGTCCAACTGGCGCCAGAGTTCGGTGGTGATGGGACGCAGGCCGTCGACCGCGGCGCGCCAGTCGCCGGCCGAGCGGATGTGCGAGAAGACGAAGCGCCGCGCCGCGGCCAGGGTCAGCCGACCGTCGGGCATGTCCGGCGCCGGAACCGGTGCGAACGGCGCGGCCGCGTGCGCCAGCGGCAGCATGCCGTGCCGCGAGGCGACGTGCACGCGCACCCCGGACCGTCCCCAGCGCATGGCGACGTCGGCCATGGTGAGGCCGGCGCCGACGAGCAGCACCTGCCCGCCGACCGGGATCCGGGGCTCGCTCTCGCCGCGCCACGGATCGGCCACGAAGCGCGCCGACCGGCGCAGCGCCGACGGCGCCCACGAGGTCGAGGGCACCCCGTGCCCGGTCGCCAGGATCCCCGCGTCCACCGGACGGCTGGTGCCGTCGTCGAGAGTGAGCCGCAACCTCCTGCCGTGCCTACGCAGGTCGGTCGTGCGTGCCGCGAGGTGGGTCAGTGTGACCTGCGGGGCGGCCCGCAGCGCCTCGTCCAGGGTCTGAGTGAGGTAGTCGGCGTAGTGCAGCCGGGGGGCGAAACCGCCGGCATGGAAGTCGACCGACACGTGCCGGCGCATCCAGCGCAAGAAGTGCTCAGGGTCATCCGGCCAGGCGCTCATGCCCTTGGCCGGCACGTTCAGGCGGTGCCGCGGGTCGGTCGTCGAGTAGGCGAGGCCACGCCCCACTCCGCCGGGCTCGATGAGCAGGATCTCCGTTCTGGTGCCGGCGAGAGTGGCGGCGCGGGCCAGATGCGCGGCGCTCAGGCAGCCGCTGGCCCCTCCTCCCACGATCGCTACGGCCGCCGGCGTACTCATCGGGTTCCCGTACAGAGCCAGGGCATAGGTCTTGCTCCCCTTTTTTCGTAAAGTCTATCGTTTGACTAGAGAATACATGCCGCTCCTGGCAATCGGCTGACATCCGGCGCGCCGTGTCGCGGGTCAGCGCCGCGCCGGGCCCGTCGGCGGGCTACGGCATACTGACGCCGCACTGGCGCCCCGGGGGTTCCGCATTGAACGACTTGGCCGAGAAGGCGCTGCACGGGCTGGACATCGCCCGTCGCGAGATCGCCGCGCGACCGGTCACCAGCCTCGGCATCGCCGGATTCGTGGTGTCCGGCGCGGTCGTCTTCACCGGCGGGCGGCTCGGTCCGGCGCCGGCTGCGGTCCCGCTCGATCACTGGCTCGGGCTGCTCCCCCCAGCCGGGTACCAGGTGACCGGTGTGGCGATGGGTGCGGTGATGCTGGCGGCCATCGGCGCGCTGCTCGCGCTGTGGCTGCTGACGATGCACGTGTCGCGAGCGCGCAATTTCCTACCGAGCCAGGTGTGGACGATCGCCACGATGTGGGCCGTGCCGTTCGCCGTTGGCCCGCCGCAGCTCACCACTGACGTCTACCGCTACGTTGCGGCAGGCGAACTGGCGCGGCGCGCGCACAGCCCTTATCACCACGGGGCCGACTCGCTCGGCAACCTGCGCCTGATCGACGTCATCGACCCCGCTTGGCGCAGCGCGCGCAGCACCGACGGGCCCCTCACGACCTTGATCGATCACTTGGCCGTGTCAGTCAGCGGCGGCTCGGTGATCGCGGCGGTGGTCGTGCTGCGCATCGTGGCGGTGCTCAGCGTCATCGCGCTCGGACGATTGGCCGCTGACCTCGCCGGCACCCGGCGCACCGCCGCGGTCTGCCTGGCCGTGCTCAACCCGGCCGTCCTGCTCGTGGTGGTGTCCGCCGGCCTGGTGACCGGACTGATCGCCGCCCTGCTGCTCGCCGCCATTTTGGCGGCACGGCGGCGGCGGTGGCTGCGCGCAGTGATCCTCGCGTGCATCGCCGCCGGGCTGAAACCGATCGTGCTGATCACCGTTGCGGCGATCATCACGGTGCACGTGCTCGGCCTACCGGCGCCGGCAAGGTTGCGCGCGGCACTGCGCGACGGCGTTGTCGCGCTCCTGGGGTTGACGGTGTGCGTGTTCAGCGTGCCGTTCGGGCTGGGCTGGATCGCCAACCTCAGCTCGGCCATGCACGCGCGCACCGCGTTCGCGCCCGCATCGGTGGTCGGGAACCTGATGGGCTTCGTCGTATCGGCGGCGTCCTACGACGATCTGGTCGCCGGTGGACGGATCGCCGCGGGCTTTGCCGCAGTCACCGTGCTCGGCTACCTGTTCCTGACCGTACGCACCCGCTCGCTGGAGGCCACGATCGGCTTCGCGTTACTCGCCGTGGGCATCCTGGCACCGGTGCTCTATCCGTCCTACCTGCTGCTCGGCGTGCTGTGCCTGGCACCGACGGCGACCGCGGTGCGACGCGACTGGGTCATCGCGCTCAGTTGCGTGGCATGCGTGCTGGCGCCGGTCGGGCTCGGTGATCGTGGCGGCCTGTACGCGACGTGCGTCGCACTAGCGATCATCGGCGGCTGGCTGCTCGTGCGCTGGTACACCGCGTACCGGCCCACCGACGACTCCGACGCCGACGCAGCGGCCGGCAGCAACGTCAGCGCGGCCGGCTGATGATCCGCGCCCCGCGCGACGGGATCATCGTCACGTTGCGCATCCGTCCCCACTCCGCACGGCCCCCCGGCGCGATATCGACACGTTGCATGACTGCCTTGAGCACCGCGGTCGCCTCGACCATCGCCAGCGCTGCGCCCAGGCAACGCCGGATTCCACCGCCGAACGGAATCCATGTCCCCGGCGGCGGATTGCTGCCCAAGAAGCGCTCAGGACGGAAGTCGTCCGGCGACGCGAACACCGACGGTCGGCGCTGCACGAGGGCAATGGACGGGAAGACCACGATGCCGGCCGGCAGGTCGTAGCCGCCGACGTGTGCGGGCTTGTTCAGCCGCCGCGCAATGTTGTTGATGACCGGACGCAGCCGCATCGATTCCTTGATCACCGCCTCGAGGTAGGCCGCATCGTTCTCGTCGGCCGCGCGCTGCACCCGGGCGAGCAGTTCGGGGCGGCGGGACAGATCGTGCAACGTCCATGCCAGCGTCGAGGCTGTCGTCTCGTGCCCGGCGAGCAGCAGCGTGACGAGATGATCACGCAGCTCCTGATCGCTCTGCTCGGGCGCGGCGAAGAGCAGCTTGGACAGCACGTCGGTTCGTCCCTCGAGATCCGGGACGGCACGGCGCGCACGGATCTCGCGGTAGATGACCTCGTCGGTGCGCTCCTTTAGCTGCTGGAACTTCTTCCACGGGCCGTGGTTCTCGAGCACTGGGTAGATCCAGCCCAGGAAGATCGTCGGGCCGATCTTGACCAGCCGTTGGAGCAGCGGCCGGATCTCGGCCAGGCGGGCATCGTCGGTCATGCCGAAGACGATCCGCAGGATCACCTCGAGGCTGATGTTGTTCATGTGCTGATGCACGCCGAACGGCCTCGCCACCGGCCAGGTGGCCACGGTGTCGGCCGCCAACTGCTCGACCACGTCACCCCACGCGTTGACCGCCTCGCCGTGGAACGCGGCCAGCACCCGCTTGCGGGCGGCCAGGTGCTCCTTTTCGTCGAGCAGCAGGACGCTGTGCTCGCCCATGACGGGGCCGAGGATCGCGTTGCCCTCACCGGCGTGGAACGTGTCGGCCGGCCCGGCGAACACCTCGCGGATGTGCTCGGGTTTGCAGAGGACGACGGCGCGCCCGGCCGGAGCGACGTGGACGGAGAACACATCGCCGTACTTGCGCTGCCAGCGCGGGCCGAAGAAGGCGCGCCCACCCATGAACATCACGGTCTGCGCCAGCCGCGGCAGGTGCGGGCCGGGCGGCAGCTGTGCGGTGTCGGGCAACGGTCGCGCGGTGATGAAGCGTTCGGTGACAGCCATACTTCGATTTATACAGATGTATAGGACGAGCGTCTAGACGAAATGGGTAGGCTCGGCTGCTGTGGGGCACCGCGAAGCGCTACTGGCTGCCGCCCGCACGTTGCTGGAGACCCGCGGCTACGCGCACATCACCGCTCGTGACCTGGTCGCCGAGTCGGACACCAACCTGGGCAGCATCGGCTACCACTTCGGCTCGAAAGCGGCCCTGCTCAACCAGGCCATCGAGGACGCGTTCGCCGACTGGGCCCGGCGACTGGCCGACATGGTGATGGCCGACCCTGACGCCACCCCGCTGCAACGGGCGTGGACGACCTGGGCCGCCGTGATCGACGCGATGCCCGCCCAACGCCCGTTGCTGCAGGCCTACGTCGAGGCCCTGGCACAGGCGCAACGCGAACCGGAGCTGCGCGCCCAGCTGGCCGCGCACATGCGCGAGGTGCGGCGGATGGTTGCCGAGCGAGTAGCGCAGTCGCTCGGCAACGCCACTCCGGCCGACGACGCCCGGTGCCGCGCAGTCGCCTCATTCGTGATGGCGGTGTGCGACGGGCTGGCGCTGCAATGGCTGCTGGACCCGGAGCACATGCCCACCGGCGATCAGCTGCTCAGTGGTCTGGCCGAGGTGTTCGCGGCATCGTTCCCGCAGTCCACTGCCAGCCAGCCCGGTGTCAGCCAGCCCGGTGTCAGCGGTTCGTCCCGCCGCTGATCTCGCGCACCGCCGGACGGACGTCGGCCAGGTACACCGCGGCAATCACGGCGGTGATCAACGAGATCGGACCGATCGGATCGCCCAGCACGAAGCTGCCGAAGAAGGCGCCGAAGACGAGCATGGCCACCCAGGCCGGCTTGCTCAGCTTGTCCACCGCAGGGAAGGCCGCGACCTTGCGGGTGAGGCAGTCGATGAGCGCCCAGAGGCGCAGTGCGAGCAGGCTGTAGAACAGCACCTGGTTGGTGTAGTAGTACAGCTCGTTGAAGACGCTCACGCGTCCAGGGTAGGTCGTCGGCGCCACCGTTTCGCAGCCAACAAAATTGCCCCCGTCCTGACGAGCAGGACGGGGGCAACCCAGATGGTGCAAAAGGCTCGCGGTCAGCTGGCGGTGGTCTTCTTGGCCGGCGCCTTGCGAGCGGTCGCCTTCTTGGCCGGTGCCTTCTTGGCCGGTGCCTTCGAGGCGGTCGCCCTCTTGGCCGGTGCCTTCTTGGCGGGGGCCTTCTTCGCCGGACGCGTGGATGCGGCCTTGGCGGGCTTCGCCGGGGCCTTCTTCGGCGCCGTGGCCTTGCCGCCGAGGCCGGTCAGTGACACGACCGGCTTCACGACGCGATCCTGCACGGTCTCGAACACGACGCCGGTCAGTGACTCGGCGGTGGTGATGACCTTGGCGACACGCTTGTCGCTCGTGACCGTCCCGAACAGGCCCTCGGCGCGGTCAGTCACGCTCGCGCGGTACTGCTTGGCCTGGGCGAGGTAGGGCTCGACGGCGGTCTTGATCGCGTCGATGTTGAGCGTCTTCTCGGCCTGCGTGCGCAGGTCGTGGACGGTGCCGGTTGCCCTGTTGGTGATGGAGTTGGTCAGGCCGCTCACGAACTGGTTGGCCTGCCGGTTGACGCCGTTGAACTGCGCCTGGGCCTGGCCGACGTACTGCTTGCCGGTCTCGAGGGCGGTGTCCGCATAGCTGCGGATGTCATTGGTGATCGACATGTCGGTCATCATCCTTAGTGGTTGATTTGC
The DNA here is from genome assembly GCA_035656595.1 of Jatrophihabitantaceae bacterium. Classification (GTDB taxonomy): domain Bacteria; phylum Actinomycetota; class Actinomycetes; order Mycobacteriales; family Jatrophihabitantaceae; genus RYN-133. The sequence goes on from DASRSG010000029.1 coordinate 7,730, forward strand.
TGATTTACAGCGATGGGCTCGGGGACGGCCGCAAGGTCTGGGCCTGCCCCGTTGTCGGCTGGCTTCGCCTCGGCGTGCTCGCGCCGGAAGGACTCGTAGATCTCGATGAGCACCTGCTTGTGCCGCTCGCCCAGAACTGGGTCGGCCAGGATCGCCGCGACCACTTCCGGGCTGCCGTATCGGGATTCGAGGATCCCGGCACGCACGTAAAGCTGCTCGGCGGATATCGCGAGTCCCTTGGCGATCTGCTGCAGGATGTCCGCGCTGGGTTTGCGCAGTCCTCGCTCGACCTGCGAGAGGTACGGATTCGATACCCCGGCCAGGCGGGCGAGCTGGCGCAGCGAGACCTGAGCCTGCTCGCGTTGCTCGCGGATGAACTCTCCGATCGCAGCGCCGCTGCGCTTTGCCTGTTCCTTTGGTCCCTCGGGTATCACATCTTCCAGTCTTCCGAGAACCGCTAGCAATTGCAAGCAGGTAGCTAGCGACCCTCGTCACTCTCTCAGCTGTAGCTACGGGCGGGGCAGGATCGGCCACGACGCGGTCAGATGTTGGACCCGTCCGGCGGCAGGCTTGCCGGTGGCTGCGGCGCTCCGCCGGTTTTCGCCGAGCGCTGGCACGACAGGCCCGGCGTGTACGCAGTCCTGGACAGCGACCCGTAGGCGTAGCCGTCGACGAGCACTTCGGTGCCCGGCGCGTCGGCGGCTCGGGCGAGGCATCCCCAATCGGGGTCGCGCCTCGACGCGCACGAACAGGCTATTGGCTCCCGGACGGACGGAGCAGCACCACGGTGGTCGCGGCGGCCGCGAGCAGGATCGCCGCGCCGACCCACATCGCCACGTTCAGCCCATCGGTGTACGCGTGGCGGGCCACCGCCAGCACCTGCTCGGCGAGCGCGCCACGCAGGTGCGCGCTCGTCGACACCGCTCCGGCCAGCCCTTGCCGGGCCGCATGGGCGTCCGGTGCCGAGAGGCCGGGCGGCAGGTGCGCGTCCAGCCGGCTGCCGTACACCGCGGTACCGATGCTGCCCAGGATCGCGATGCCCAGCGCTCCGCCGAACTCGCTCGTCGTCTCGACCATTGCCGATGCCGACCCAGCCCGCTCTGGTGCGACCGACGCCATCACCAGATCGGTGACAAGCGTCAGGATCATGACCAGCCCGAATGCGAGCACGGCCGCGCGGAAAGTGCGCGGCCAGCATTGTCGACAGCGGCGCCGCCCCGGCCACCGCGACCGATGGCACGAGGCTCCACAGCGCGGCACGCAGCGGCGCCATGCCGAGCGTGAGCTGCAGGTACTGCGTCATGAAGACCGCATTGCCGACGATCGCGAACATGGCGATCGTGTTCGCGAGCAGCGATCCGCCGAACGCGCGGTTGGCGAACATGCGCAGATCGACCATCGGCACGCTGGCCCGTCGCTGCCGGACGAAGAAGCCGGAGCCGACGAGCACCCCGACGGCGATACACAGCGCCGCCAGAACTCCGAAGCCATCGGTCGCAGCACGCTTGATGCCGTAGATGATCGGCAGCACCGCGCCGAGCGACAGCACCGAACTCGTCAGGTCGAAGGGATGCGCTGTGCGGTTCTTGAACTCCGGCAGCAACACGGGCGCCAGCACGATCAAGACCACCATCGCCGGCAGGTTCATCAAGAACACCGAGCCCCACCAGAAGCGCTCGAGCAGGATGCCTGCCAGTACCGGGCCGAGCGAGATCCCGCCGGTCATCACCGCGCTCCACACCGCGATCGCCTTGGCCCGCTGCCCGGCGTCGTGGAACATGTTTCGCACGAGCGCAAGCGTCGACGGCATGAGCGTCGCACCACCGATGCCGAGGTTGCGTGGCACTCGCGTGCAGGTCACGGCTGATGAACGGCACCGCGAAGTACAGCACTGAGACATCCATCGACACGAGCAACAGCGGCAGGGCGAGCACGGCCAGCGCGAGCCATTCCTGGCGTCCTGCTCGCTCCGGCGTTTCGACGTTCATGAGCGTCGTCGTCATCCTCACTCCAAACTGTCTATCGTTGACCGAAACCGGGCCACAGCATCCACGACATCGGCGCAGCCGGCGCGCGGATCGCTGACGAGCGCGGCCTGGTCGGCGTATCGATGAGCGCCGTGGCCGAAGAGGTCGGGCTCACGCCGATGGCCCTGTACCGCTACGTCGACTCCAAGAGCGACCTGTACGTCGCGATGATCAACGCCGCGTACGGTCCGCCGCCGAGGCGGAAGCCGACCGGCAATTGGCGCAACCAACTCGACGCGTGGGGGTCGGCCAACCACGCCGCCTTGCACGCACATTCCTGGATCGTTCAGGTACCGATCACCGAACCACCGCTCGCGCCCAATCCACTGCGGTGGATGGAACGCGGCATCTCCGCATTTGCCGAGACCCGGCTATCCGAGCAGGAGAGCTGTCCGCGCTGCTGCTCGTCGAGGTGCACGTGCGCGGACAGGTGCTGCTGACCAATCAGCTCGGCAGCGCCGACACCGACGGCGCGCTCGATGAGCGCGAGCTCAATGCGAGATATGCGCGTCGGCTCGCCGAACTGATCGACGACGAATCGTTTCCTGGCGTCAGCGCGGCGCTGCTGTCCGGATCGCTCGAGGACGAGGGGGATTTCGGCGGGGAAGAGTTCCGGTTCGGGCTGAATACCGTGCTGGACGGAATCGAGGCACTGGTCACGCGCCGTGCTACCGGTCGGCGCCGATGAGCCCGCTCGAAGTTCTCGCGAATTAGCTCTTCTGTCGATCTTGATTCCAGTGCAGTCTCCATCGCATGCATCCCTCGAACGGCGCGCGATCGGGTCAGACCGTGGTGCTGACCGCAATGATCTTCGCGGTCGCGATGACGTTCATCGACCAGACGATCGTGTCGATCGCCGCACCCAAGATCCAAGAAGAGCTCGGTCTGACGACGACCGGAGTGCAGTGGGCCATCAACGCCTACCTGCTTGCCCTCGCCGCCTTGTTCGCCTTCGGCGGCAGGCTGGCCGACACCATGGGGAATCGCCCGATGGTCATCGCCGGCATCGTCATCTTCGCGGTGTCCTCGGCACTGTGCGGTCTCACGCCGAAGGGCAGCCTCGCGGAGGCCTGGTTGGTCACCTTCCGGGCGGTGCAGGGTGCCGGCGGCGCGCTGATGTATCCGGCCGCGCTCGCCATCGTCGTGAATGCCTACCCGATCCAGCAACGCGGCAAGGCGCTCGCGCTGTTCTTTGGCATCGCCGGCGGGCTGACCGCCGTTGGCCCCGCGGCCGGCGGCTACCTGACCGTCTGGACGTGGCGCTCCATCTTCTGGATCAACGTCCCGGTCGCGATCATCGCGCTCGTCCTCATCGCACGCGCAAAAGTGGAGTCGACGCGCCGTCCCGCGCCGATGGATTACCGCGGGCTAGCTCTCGTGATCCCCGGAGTCGGGCTGAGCGTGTTCGGCTTCCAGCAATCGGCGCAGTGGGGCTGGAGCAACCCGTTCACCAGCATCTGCATCGCAATCGGGATCGTGCTGCTGGTTGCCTTCGTCCGGTTGGAACATCGCACCCGATCCCCGCTCATCGACGTCGCAATCTTCCGCGACCGGATCTTCTTCGTCGACAACCTCGTCCTCGCCATCGCGATGACCGTCTTCGTGCCGATCTTCTTCTTCGCCAGCGAGTACTCGCAGATCGCGCTCGGCGACACGGCCACGCAGGCGAGCCTGACCTTGCTGTACTTCTTCGCCGGGTTCGTGGTCGCCGCGCAGATCGGCGGCCGGATGCTCGACCGGATCGGCGCCAAGCGGCCGATCGTGCTCGGCTGTGCACTCTCGTGCGTGGGGCTCGCGCTGTGGGCCGATCGGGTGACGACATTGGCGATCGGTCAACAGGTGTGGTGCATCGTGCTCGCCGGTGCGGGCATGGGTCTCATGCTCGGGCAGGCGAACACCGACGCCCTCAACCAGGCGCCGAGCACGTCCTACGGCGAAGCCACCGGGATCACCCAGACGATCCGGAACTACGGTTCCAGCTTGGGCCTCGCCGTTCTCGGCACGATCCTGGTGAACGTGCTGCAGTCACGGTTGGCCGATTCGTTCATCAAGCTCGGTGTGCCGTCGGCGCAGGCGCATCACCAAGCCGCGCAGGCCGCGCAATTGTCCGGCGGCAGCGGGAAGAGCACGGCGTCGATCCCGCAGTTTGTCCGGATCGATTTCGCCGATGCCACCCAGGTCGTGCTGTACGTGATGGCCGCGGTGATGGGGTTGGCCTGCCTGGTCGCGCTGCGTGGCCTGCCGTGGTCGCGCGCTCGCAGTGCCGAACCGAGCCCGGCCGCGGTGAGCGCCACTCAATAGGAATATCCGGGCCGCCGATGTAGTTGCACTGTCAACTATCACGAGACCCAGGAGCAGCAATGCAGTTCGGCATCTTCAGCGTCGGCGATGTGACTCCGGACCCGACCACCGGTCGCGAGCCGACCGAGCACGAGCGGATCATGGCGATGGTCGCGGTTGCCCGCAAGGCCGAGGAGGTCGGGCTCGACGTGTTTGCCACCGGCGAGCACCACAACCCGCCCTTCGTGCCCTCCTCGCCGACGACCATGCTCGGCTTCATCGCGGCCCAGACCAAGAGGCTCATCCTCTCCACGTCCACCACGCTGATCACCACGAATGATCCGGTCAAGATCGCCGAGGACTTCGCGATGCTGCAGCACCTGGCCGGCGGTCGGGTCGACGTGATGATGGGTCGCGGCAACACCGGCCCGGTCTATCCGTGGTTCGGGCAGGACATCCGGCAGGGCATCCCGCTCGCGATCGAGAACTACGCGCTGCTGCACCGGTTGTGGCGCGAGGACGTCGTCGATTGGCAGGGCAAGTTCCGCACTGCCTTGCAGGGCTTCACGTCCACACCGCGCCCGCTCGACGGCATCGCCCCGTTCGTCTGGCACGGCTCGATCCGCAGCCCGGAGATCGCCGAGCAGGCGGCCTACTACGGCGACGGATACTTCGCCAACCACATCTTCTGGCCGAAGGAGCACACCGAGCGCATGGTCGCGCTGTACCGGCGCCGCTTCGAGCACTACGGGCACGGCACTGCGGCGCAGGCGATCGTCGGCCTCGGCGGCCAGGTGTTCATGCGCAGGAACTCGCAGGACGCCGTGGATGAGTTCCGTCCCTACTTCGACAACGCGCCGGTGTACGGCCACGGGCCGTCCCTCGAGGAATTCACCGCGCAGACCCCGCTGACTGTGGGCAGCCCGCAGCAAGTCATCGACCGCACGCTCGGCTTCCGCGACTACGTGGGCGACTATCAGCGCCAGCTGTTCTTGATCGATCACGCCGGCCTGCCGCTGAAGACCGTGCTCGAGCAGCTCGATCTTCTGGGGGAGGAGGTCGTTCCTGTGCTGCGCAAGGAATTCGCCGCGGTGCGTGCCGAGGGCGTGCCGGACGCGCCGACGCACGAGTCGCTGAAGCCGGTGATGGCATGACGCGGCGGATCGTGGTCGTCTCGGCCGGGCTGAGCCAGCCGTCGTCGACCCGGCTACTCGCCGAACGGCTCAGCGCGGCGACCGTCGATGCGTTGAACGAGCCGCCGACAGTCGAGTCTGTCGAGCTGCGCGATATCGCGCACGACATCACCAACGCTATGTTGACCGGCTTCGCGGCGCCTGCGCTGCAGAAGATCGTGGACGACCTCGGCGCCGCCGACGCCGTCATCGCCGTCACGCCGACGTTCAACGCGTCCTACAGCGGGCTGTTCAAGTCGTTCTTCGACGTCATCGGCACCGATGTACTCACCGACACGCCGGTGCTGGTGGCCGCCACCGGCGGCACTGAGCGCCACTCGCTGGTGCTCGACCACGCCCTGCGTCCGATGTTCACCTACCTGCACGCGAGCGTCGTGCCGCTCGGCGTGTACGCGGCATCGAGCGACTGGGGCACCGGTGCACTCGCCGAACGGATCACGAAAGCCGCGCACCAGCTCGCCGCGGCAGTAGCCGCGTCGGCCAAGCGCCAGGCCGGCGATGGTTTCGACGGCGTCGTCGCGTTTGAGACGTTGCTCGCCGGCTGAGTTGTCCGAAGGCAGGCCCAGCTCATCGAGCGGCCCAGCTGATCAGTCGATGCTGACCGGCGCGCCGGCGACCGTCAGCGCTGCCAGCCCCGGGCTGCCGGCGAGCGTCCGCTTGATCACGGCCAGGGCGACCGGCCCCAGCTCGTAGTGCTGCACGGCCGTCCCCAGAAAGCCCACCGCCCGCCCGTCGAGCTCGACCGGCGTGCCGGGCTCAGGCAGCTCGTCCGACTCGCCGGACAGATGCAGCAGCACGAGCTGGCGCGGCGGCTTGCCGAGATTGTGCACGCGCGCCACCGTCTCCTGCCCGCGGTAACAGCCCTTGTTCAGGTGCACGGCCTCGCCGATGAAGCCGATCTCGTGCGGGATCGTGCGATGGTCGGTCTCGAAGCCCACCCGGGGACGGCGGGCCTCGACGCGCAGCGCTTCGAACGCCCAGCTGCCGGCTGGTACCGCGCCGGCAGCGTGCAGCCGGTCAAGCATTGCGTCGGCCTGGGCACGCGGCACCACCAGGTCGGCGGCATCGGTGGTCGGCCAGGCCATCCGGCGCACGAAGCCACCGTCCGCAAGCGCCTCGGCACGCCGCTGAGCCGGCAGCGACAGACCGGCTGCGGTCAGTACGGACGCCATCTGCGGGCCGACCAGGCTGAGCACGGCCCAGTCGGCCGAGACGTCGACCGGCTCGACGCGCTTGAGGAAGCGCATCTTCTGCAGGTAGTCGAGCACGAGCGGCGCCGCGCCGGGCTCGGTGTCGATCCACACCACGCCACCGAGCTCGACGAGTTGCCAGTGCTGCTCGACGTGACCGTGCGGGGACAGGACGAGTGCCTCGGTGGCGTCCCCGTCGGTGAGATCGGTCAAGTGCTGCGAGCAGATGGTGTGCAGCCAGCTCAGCCGCTCTTCGCCACTGACCGCGATGACGTCGCGATTGGAGCGGTCGACGACTCCGGCGGCCTGGACGAGCTGGCGCTGCTCGCGCAGCGGATCGCCGAAGTGCCAAGGGATCGCGGAGTCGACGCCCGGGTCAGAAACAGAACTGGTCACACTGGTTTCAGCTCCGCTCGCCCGCCATTTGTTCCGTGCACCCCTGGCAGCGTCCGAACAACGTCAGGTGTGCCCGGTCGAGGACGAAGCCGCGCTCCTCGTGCAGGCGGGCCTCGATCTCGTCGACGAGCGTGGCCGGCGCGTCGACAACCGAGCCGCAGTCGTGGCAGACGACATGGATGTGGTCGTCCTCGGCCGGCCGGTAGGCGGGGGCGCCGTGGTCGAGGTGCGTGTGGCGCACCATCCCGATCTCTTCGAGCACCTCGAGGGTGCGATACACCGTGGTCAGATCGACCTCCGGCACCGCGTCAAAAATCTCTTCGGGGGTGGCGTGTCCGAGCCGGCGGACCGCTTCGAGCACCCGTTCGCGCTGTGGCGTTCGGCGCAGCCCGCGGGCGTGCAACTGCGCGGCCAGGTCAGGCCCGGCAACCGGTACGTGCAGGTGCCCGTTCACGTCCACCATGGTAGGTACGTTGTAGCCGTGACGCAGAGATTGGTTGCCGTTCTCGGCACTGGGGTCGCGGATCCGTCCGCGGCGGTGATCCGTGCCGACGACGCAGGGGTGACGCGCGGCGACGGCTGCTTCGAGGGCATCCGGGTGCGCACCGATTCGTCCGGGCGCAGCACGGTGGACAAGCTCGACCGCCATCTGGCCCGGATGACCCGTTCGGCCGCGGCGCTCGACATCGCGTTCGACCCGGCCGCCTGGCGCGACCTGGTCATGACTGCCTGCGCGCACTGGACGGCGCCCGGCGAGGCGGCCATGAAGCTCGTGCTGTCGCGCGGGTCGGTGGCGGCCGGCGTCCCGTCCGGTTTCCTCACGATCGGAGCGCTGGATCCTGACTACGCACGCCAGCGTCGCGACGGGATCCGGGTGATCACCCTCGATCGCGGCCTGAGCAGCGATGCGTTCACGTCCGCGCCGTGGCTGCTGGGCGGGGTCAAGACGCTGTCGTACGGGGTCAACATGGCCGCGCAGCGCGAGGCGGCGCGCCGGGGTGCCGAGGACGCGATCTTTGTCTCGTCTGACGGCTACGTGCTCGAGGCACCGACCGGATCGGTCGTCTGGGCGGTCGGCCGGACGTTGCACACCACGCCGCTCGGCGCGACGGGCATCCTGGCCGGCACCACCCAGCAGTTGCTGTTCGACAACGCCGCGGATGCCGGCTGGCAGACCGCGCACTCGCTCGTCACCGTCGATGACCTGCACGCCGCCGACGTCGTGTGGGTCATCAGCAGCGTGCGCGGTCCGGTTGACGTCATCGACATCGACGGTAAGGAGCGGGTGCGCGTCGCGTCCGCTGTCGACGAGATCAGGACGCTTTGCGGGTTCTGACCGCCGCTTTGCCCCGCGTAGCCGCGCTGGGACCGCGCCGGCAGCGTGGGTACGCGGGGCAAAGCTGGCTGGTGCGGTTTTCCCCGCGCGGCACCGGTTCCGGGCCACCCAACCGGACGCCAGCGGGGAAATCCGCGCAAAGAAGGTCGTTGCCGTGGTTTGCCTCCGCGTCGTACGGTGGTCGTACACGAGAGAGGGGGTGGTCCAGAGTTGTATACCTGTTGGACACGTGAGGTGGCTGCCAGCTAGCCGCTAGATGAAGGACTTGCGTGGCATTGGCCCGTTTGCCTCCTCTCGGAGCGGCGAGCAATACCAGGCAGCTACCCGGCCCCGAGCCGTCGACCCGTCCAGTCGACCGCCTGCCTCGAAAGAGTCAGCGTGACAAGGCTCGGGGCCGAACCACGTCCTAGATGAGGTGCGCGAAGCGGTAGATCGGCCGCGCGGTCCAGGTGAGCATGCCCTGCTCGGCCAGGAACGCCATGATCTTCTCCGCCAGCCAGCGGCGGGTCTGCCGGTGCTGTGGGTTCTTGCGCGCCACCCGCGCCGCCTGTCTCGGGTCGAGCCCGACCGCGGCGTACACCTGCGGGTTGATCAGCACGCTGATCACGAAGGCTGAGACGACGGCGGCGAGCGTGTTGTTGATCAGTCTGGTCAGCCGTCCGCTGCGCGGCATCAGGCGGGCCACCTCCTCGCGGGCGAACCGGACGTGGCGCGCCTCCTCGACGACGTGGATGCGGTTGACCATGCGAACGAGCGGGTGGATCGACTCGTCGTTCATGGTGGCCCGCTGCAGCCGGTCGGTGACTTCCTCGGCCACCAATACCGGCGCGAACAGAGCCGTGCCGCGGGCGGTGGCCTTGTAGAGCCGCGCGAGATTGTGGACGAACCGGTTCGGCCGGTAGGTGGGCGTGCCCAGCCGGTCGAGCGCCTTGGCGAACATGATGATGTGCCGCGTCTCGTCGCCGATCTCGGTCAGCGCGTACTGCGTGTGCGGATCCTGTGGGTCGCAGTGATAGGCGTAGCGGGCCAGCAACTGGATCAGGATGATCTCGAACCACAGCCCGGTGCTCGCCACGCTGGCCAGCTCTTGCTTGGACAGTTCCAGGCGCTGCGCGTGGCTGAGCCGGTCCCACAGCTGCGTCCCGTAGAGCGACACCCGCTCGAAGGGCAGGTAGGCCAGGTCAAGATCGACCGGGGCGCTCCAGTCGATGTCCAGGTCGGGATCGTAGGAGTTACGCGCGGACGAGCCGAGCAGGCGGGTCGCGGTCCTGGTCTGAGCGTCCACTGCGGTCACCCCTGGGTGAGAAGGCTTTACCTGACACAAGGTGTAGCACTTACTTCTAACGCTGACAAGCTGTCACATATACATTCAGGGCAAACTGGGTCCTACCCTGTCGATATGGCTGCAGTGACAAGCAGCGGGACTCGCGACGGCCGGTCGACCCGCTGGGATCCGCACCGCCGGCGCCGCCGCGCCGCAATCATCGACGCCGCGATCGCCGCGATCGAGCAATACGGGCCGGACGCGCTCACCGCGCAGGTGGCGCAAATGGCCGGCGTGCCCCGCACCCACGTGTACCGGCATTTCGAGGGCAAGCACGCGCTCGATCTCGCGGTGTCACGGCAAGTTGCGCGCCAGATCGGCGAATCGATTCGCGCCGGGCTGGCCGCGCCCGGATCGGCGCGCAGCATCATCGGCGGCGCGATAGACCACCACCTGGCCTGGGTCGAGGCGCATCCGAACCTGTACCGGTTCCTCGCCCAGCACGCCTACGCGGTGGCCACCACCGGTTCGCCGGCGGCCGATGACGCCAAGGCGGCGTTCGCGACCGAACTGACCGCGCTGCTCGCGCACTACATGGCGATGTTCGACCTCGACACCGGGCCGGCCGAGCGGATCATCATCGGGGTGGTCGGCATGGTCGACAGCACCGCGGAATGGTGGCTCGAGCATCCTGATGTGGCCCGCGCCGAATTGACTCGGGAGCTCACCGAGCAGGTGTGGCTGATCATCGATCACACCGCGCGCCGCCTCGGACTGGTACTCGATCCCGACACGCCGCTGCCGCCGGGCTAGGACGTGCTGCGCACCCGCGCCAGCCGGGCGTTGAGGTGCGGGGCCATCGGCCGGCCGTGCGGCGCGAGCTCGGACGCATACGCCAGCTCGCCCTCGACGAGCGCATATAGGCGGCGCTCGCCGTCGATCACCTTCGCCGTCGGCGTCCCGCTCGCTGACTCGGTGGAGATCTGCCAGCTCAGGTCTTCGGCCACGCCGGAGTACACCAGCGCCTCGCCGGTGTTGGCGGCTAGCACGACCTCGATCGCATCCGGCCCGTTGCCCAGACGCCAGAAGCCGGATTCACGCCAGGCCTGCCGGATGGTCGCGCCCGACTCGTCCAGCAGCCAGGCGCGCGACTCGTAGACGAGAAAGGGACGGCCGTCGTGGACGAAGCTCAACTGCTGCCCGAACGCGAACTGGTCGCCGTCGGGCGTGCTGCCGTGACCACCGCCGGTCCAGACGCCGACGAGCGGAAGCAGTGCGAGCAGCGCGTCGTTGATCGGCGCGCCCGCACGCAGGTCGGCGGTGTCGGGCTCGCTCACGTGCCCTACCGCTGACCGGCGAAGAGCTTGGTGAGGATGTAGACCGAGACCGCGGCGATCGCGGCG
>DASRSG010000030.1:0-4080 GCA_035656595.1 Jatrophihabitantaceae bacterium
CGTGGTCGCCGCGGCGACGCTCGTCGGCAGGCACGGCGGATCGCTGTCCGGCGAGCACGGCGACGGACGGGCCCGCGGCGCGTTGCTGCCCTACATGTACTCGCCGAAGGCGATCGAGGCGTTCGCCGCGGTGAAGCACGCATTCGACCCCGACAACCTGCTCAACCCAGGTGTACTCGTCGACCCCGTGCCGGTCGATCGAGATCTGCGGGTTCCCGAGGCGCGTCCGCTTCGCAAACGACTCGCGTTCGCCTACCCGCACGACGGTGGCGATCTCTCGACGGCCGTGCACCGCTGCGTGGGGGTGGGCAAGTGCCGCGCCGACACGACCGCGGCCGGTGGCGTGATGTGCCCGTCCTATCTCGCGACGCGTGACGAGAAGGACTCCACCCGCGGGCGCGCGCGCGTGCTGCAAGAGATGGCGAACGGCACCTTGGTGCGCGGGCCGAAAGCCAGGGAGGTGCACGAAGCGCTCGACCTGTGCCTGTCGTGCAAGGGCTGCGCGTCCGACTGCCCGGCTGGTGTCGACATGGCGACCTACAAGGCCGAGGTGCTGCACCAGAAGTACCGGCACCGGTTGCGACCGGCCTCGCACTACAGCCTGGGCTGGTTGCCGCGCGCGGCGCGCATCTCGTCGTGTGCGCCGCGAATGGCCAATGCGGCACTGCGCCGGCCGAACCTGGCGGCGACGGTGAAGCGGCTCGGCGGGATCGACGCGCGCCGTCGGCTGCCACAGTTCGCAACGCGCACGTTCCGCTCGTGGTTCGGCAAGCGCGCCGCCGCCGGCGGCGCCCCGGTGCTGCTGTGGGTCGACACGTTCACCAATCACTTCACCCCGGAAGTCGGGCAGGCCGCAGTGCGTGTGCTGGAGGCGGCCGGCTACCGCGTACAGATCCCGGCCAAGCCGGTGTGCTGCGGCCTCACCTGGATCTCGACCGGCCAGCTGGACGGAGCACGTCGGCGGCTGCGCAAGACGCTCGACGCGCTCGACGCGGCCGTGCAGCTGGGCATCCCGATCGTCGGACTCGAGCCGTCCTGCACCGCGGTGTTGCGCAGCGATCTAGCCGAGCTGCTGCCCGACGACCCGCGGGCGGCCAAGGTCGCGGCGGCCACGTGCACGCTGGCCGAGCTGCTGGGCGCCACTGCGGGCTGGACCGCCCCGCCGCTGCACGACGTCACCGCGGTGGCGCAGCCGCACTGCCACCACCACGCGGTCATGGGCTGGACACCGGACGAGACGCTGCTGCGCAACGCCGGCGCCCAGGTCACCGCGGTTGGCGGTTGCTGTGGACTGGCCGGCAACTTCGGCGTGGAGCGCGGCCATTACGAGGTATCGGTCGCGGTCGCCGAGAACGCGTTGCTGCCCGCCGTCCGCTCCGCGCCGCACGACGCGGTGCTGCTCGCTGACGGGTTCTCATGCCGCACCCAGCTCGAGCAGCTCGCCGGCGTCCACAGCATCCACCTCGCCCAACTTCTAGATCAACATCTCCCGGATCAGCGCAATGACTGAGAGTGGTCAGTTCGGGGTGTCAGTGGTCAGTTGTGACTGACCACTGCACCTGCGAACTAACCACTGTCGGAAAGGACGAGCGTGACCGCACCGAACAAGCCGTTCACACCGCCGCCGTATCCGTATGACCGGCTGGACGAGATCACGGGGCTGGCCAACGCGCACGAAGGCGGCGCGGTCGACCTGTCGATCGGCACGCCGTGCGATCCGCCACCGGCCGCGGTGGTCGAGGCGTTCGGCGTCGGCGACACCATGCGCGGTTACCCGCCGAGCATCGGGACGCCCGGGTTGCGCCTCGCGGCCGCGGAGTGGATCTCGCGCCGGCTCGGCGCCACCGTCGACCCGGCGACCGAGGTGGCCGCCGTCGTCGGGACGAAGGAGTTCGTCGCGTCCACGCCGCAGTACCTGAAGCTGCGCGACCCGTCCCGCGACACCGTGCTCTACCCGGCGATCAGCTACCCGACCTACGAAATGGGTGCGATCCTGGCCGGCTGCCGTCCCGTCCCCTACCAGCAACTCGGCGACATAGCCGAGGACGACGCCGCGCGAGCACTCTGCGTGTGGGTGAACTCGCCGAACAACCCAACCGGCGAGCTGCACGACCTAGCCGCCGCCGCCGCATGGGGACGGGCGCGCGACATCGCGGTGCTGTCTGACGAGTGCTATGCCGAGTTCACCTGGACGGGCGGACCGACGACGATCCTGCGCGAAGGCACCCAAGGCGTACTAGCCGTGCACTCGCTGTCCAAGCGCGACAACTTCGCCGGTGCCCGGATCGGGTTCTACGCAGGCGACGCTGATCTTGTGCACTACTTGCGCGAGGTGCGCAAGCACGCCGGGTTCATGCCGGCCGGACCGGTGCAGGCTGCAGCCATCGTTGCCCTCGGCGACGATGCGCACGTCGAGGTGCAGCGCGAGCGGTACCTGCGCCGGCTCACCACACTGCGCGATCTGGTGCACACGCTGGGCTATGACGCCGAGCTGCCTGCCGGCGCCTTCTACCTCTGGGTTGCCGCCCCCCACGGCGATGCGTGGGCAGCTGCCCGCGACCTGGCCACGCGTGCCGGGATCGTCTGCTCGCCCGGCGAGTTCTACGGGCCGTCCTCGACCGGCTGGTTCCGCCTGGCCGCGGTCCAGCCGGACGAGCGGATTGCCTTGGCCGCCTCCCGGGTAGCTGGCTGACTGCCACTGGAACTACCGCTGGAACTGCCACTGGAACAGCCGTCGTGACATAGTGCCGACAACACAGTCCTGTACGCATCCGCCATACGATCGCGAGGATGGCCGACCTGTTCTCCGACTACACACTCGGCGCGGCGTGGGACGAGATGATCGCCGCGGACGGGCTGCCGCGCGCCTCGTACCAGGCGCTCTACGACTCGATCCAGCGCAGCGGCACCCAGGAGTTGCGGGCCGGCGTGGACTCCCTGGCCCGGGCCTATCTCAACCAGGGCGTCACCTTCGACGTCGGCGGTGAGGAACGGCCGTTCCCGCTCGACATCGTCCCGCGCGTGATCGACGACGCGAGCTGGCAGAAGATCGACCGCGGCGTGCGGCAGCGGGTCAAGGCCCTCGAGGCATTCCTCGCCGACGTCTACAGCGGGCATTGCCAGGCGGTCGCCGACGGCGTGTTGCCGCACAAGGTGATCACGTCGTCCAAGCACTTCCACCGCGAGGCCTACGGCATCGAGCCGCCCAACGGCGTGCGCGTGCACGTCAGCGGTATCGATCTGATCCGCGACGAGCAGGGCGAGTTCCGGGTGCTCGAGGACAACGTGCGGGTGCCGTCCGGGGTCAGCTACGTGCTCGCCAACCGCAGCGCGATGCGCCAGCAGTGGACCGAAGTGCTCGGCAGGGTCCGGCTACGACCCGTGTCGCACTATCCGCAGCGGCTGCTCGGCGCGTTGCGGGCGGCCGCTCCGAGCGGCGTCACCGATCCCGTCGTCGTGGTGCTCACGCCTGGCGTCTACAACAGCGCCTACTTCGAGCACGCCTGGTTGGCGCGCGCGATGGGTGTCGAACTCGTCGAGGGACGTGACCTGGTCTGCGCCGGCGGGGTGGTGCGCATGCGCGACACCTCCGGCGAACGCCGGGTCGACGTGATCTACCGCCGGGTCGATGACGAGTATCTCGATCCGGTGCAGTTCCGGGCCGATTCGGCGCTCGGCTGTCCCGGGCTGCTCACCGCCGCACGGGCCGGCAACGTGACGATCGCGAACGCCGTCGGCAACGGCGTGGCCGACGACAAGTTGATCTACACCTACCTGCCCGATCTCGTCCGCTACTACCTGGCCGAGGAGCCAGTGCTCGGCAACGTTCACACGTGGCGGCTCGAGGACAGCGATGCGCTCGAGGAGGTGCTCGACCGGCTGGCCTAATTGGTGTTAAAGCCGGTCGACGGCGCGGGCGGCAAGGGCTTGGTCATCGGGCCCGCGGCGTCCAAGAAGGAGTTGGAAAAACTGCGGACGCGACTGCTTGCCGACCCGCGCGGCTGGATCGCCCAGCCGGTGGTGCAGCTGTCGACCGTCCCGACCCTGATCGGCGACTCGATCGTGCCCCGCCACGTCGAC
>DASRSG010000031.1:0-1537 GCA_035656595.1 Jatrophihabitantaceae bacterium
TGCGGGCGGTCTCGATGGACCGCGACGCGCTGCGGGCCTGGATCGCCGATCGCCCCGAGATCGCCGAGCAGCTCCTGCGCGTGCTGGCCCGCCGGCTGCGCCGCACCAACAACAACCTCGCCGACCTGATCTTCACCGACGTGCCCGGCCGGGTCGCCAAGCAGCTGCTTCAACTCGCGCAGCGCTTCGGCACCCAAGAAGGTGGGGCGATGCGGGTGACGCACGACCTGACTCAGGAAGAGATCGCCCAGTTGGTCGGAGCCTCCCGCGAAACCGTGAACAAGGCGCTGGCCGACTTCGCGCACCGCGGCTGGATTCGCCTGGAGGGCAAGAGTGTGCTGATCTCGGACTCCGAACGGCTGGCCCGCCGAGCGAGGTAAGCGCGCACGTAGTGCGGGCGCAACCGAGTAAGCGCGCACGTAGTGCGGGCGCGACCGAGCGAGCATCAAACCTCGAGCGAGGTAAGCACGCACATCGACGGTTGCGTCCAGATCGACGGTAGCGACAAGGTCTCTCGAGCTTTTGCGCGCTCACGTCAATCTGGTTCGCGGCAGTCAGCGCCGGAGATAGTCGAGTTGGGCCTGCACCGACCATTCGGCGACATCCCACAGCTCTTCGTCGACGTCGACATAGACATGCTCGACGACCTGGCGCGTCGTGGCGTCCTCGCCGAGTGTGTGCAATGCCGACCGAATCTGGTCGAGCCGTTGTTCGCGATGCGCCAGGTATTGCTGCGCAACCACTTCGATGTCGGCCAGCTCGGGGCCGTGACCGGGCAACACGGTCCGCCGGCCCAGCCCGCGCAGTCGGTGCAGCGAATCCAGGTAGTCGGCCAGGCTGCCGTCTTCGTTGTCGATCACGGTCGTTCCGCGACCCAGCACGGTGTCCGCGGTCAGCACTGCGTCGTCGAGAACGAAGGACAACGAATCGGCGGTGTGGCCGGGCGTCGCCCATACGGTGATCCGCAGGCCGGCCACGTCGATCACCTCGCCGTCGATCAGTTCGCCGGACAAGCCGCGCAGAAATCCGCTGCCCGCCGAGCGCACCGGCGCGCCGGTCAGATCGACCAGCTTGTCGATGGCGTCGGTGTGGTCGCCGTGCCGGTGGCTGATCAGCACCAAAGCGATGCGGCCCGCGCCGGCCACGGCCGCGACGTGCTCGTCGTCATCGGGGCCGGGATCGACAATCACGACCGCGTCGCTGCCGGGGCCGCGCAACACCCAGGTGTTGGTGCCCTCCAGCGTCATCAGGCCCGGATTGTTGGCGAGCAGAACCGATGCGGTGTCGGTAACCGGACGCAGCCGACCGTAAGCCGGATGCGTCAACGTTTCAGTAACACCGGTCATGGCCGCTAACCGACCTCGACCACCAGCTCAACCTCGACCGGGGCGTCCAACGGCAGTTCCGCGACGCCGACCGCCGAGCGGGCATGTACACCGGCATCGCCGAACACCTCGGCGAGCAGATCCGATGCGCCGTTGACCACGCCCGGCTGGCCGTTGAAGCCGGCCGCGGACGCGACGAATCCGACCACCTT
>DASRSG010000032.1:0-13435 GCA_035656595.1 Jatrophihabitantaceae bacterium
AGAAGGTGTTCGCCGCCGGAGCAGACGTCAAGGAATTCGCCGGCCAAGATCACACCTACATGATGAGCGACGCGGTCCGCCTGACGAACTCCCTCGACGCTCTTGCGCGCATCCCGAAGCCCGTGATCGCCGCGGTAACCGGCTATGCGCTCGGCGGCGGCTGCGAACTCGCACTCACCGCAGACTTCCGGGTGAGCGCGGACAACGCGAAGTGGGGCCAACCCGAGATCCTGCTCGGCATCATTCCCGGCGCCGGCGGCACGCAACGTCTGCCGCGGCTGATCGGTCCGTCCAAGGCAAAGGATCTCGTGTTCACCGGTCGATTCGTCGACGCCGCTGAGGCGCTCGAGATCGGGCTGGTCGACGCGGTCGTCCCCGCGGCCGACGTGTATCGCACCGCGCTGGCGATGGCCGCGAAGTTTGCCAACGGGCCGGCCCTGGCACTCGGCGCTGCGAAGGCGGCGATCGACGGTGGCCTCGACGGCGACCTTGCGTCGGGACTGCGCCTTGAATCGCATCTGTTCGCCTCGCTGTTCGCCACCGAGGATCGCAAGATCGGTATGGCGTCGTTCATCGAGAGCGGCCCCGGCAAGGCCATCTTCGTCGGCACGGAACACACCACGCGATGACCGTCGAACGTGCGCCCGCTACGGCGGCCGAGGTAGAGGCTGCCTGGAGCGACCCGAAGCTGGCCAACATCCTCTACCACGACTGGGAAGCCGGCACCTACGACGAGAAGTGGTCGATCTCGTTCGATCAGCGCTGCATCGACTACGCGCGTGATCGGTTCGAACACATCGCCGGACGAGCCGGTTGGCCGTACGGCAAATCGCTCGAACTCGGCTGCGGCACCGGCTTCTTCACGTTGAACCTGAAGCTGGCCGGAGTGATCGAGGAAGGTCACGTGACCGACCTCAGTCCGGGCATGGTCGAGGTCGCGCAGCGCAATGCGCGCTCGCTCGGGTTCGAGGTCGAGGGCCGCGTTGCCGACGCCGAACGGTTGCCGTACGACGACAACACCTTCGACATCGTCATCGGGCATGCCGTGCTGCATCACATTCCCGACCTCGATCTGGCATTTCGCGAGTTGCTACGCGTGCTCAAGCCCGGCGGCCGGTTCGTCTTCGCCGGCGAACCGACCCGGCACGGCGACTACGTTGCGCGCCGGCTCTCGCGGCTCACCTGGTGGGCGGCGACCAACGTCACGAAGCTGTCAGCCCTGTCGACGTGGCGGCGTCCACAACAGGAGTTGGACGAATCGTCACGCGCGGCTGCATTGGAAGCCGTTGTCGACATCCACACCTTCCCCCCTGCCGAGCTCGCGGCGATGGCTCGCCGGGCCGGCGCCGAGGACGTCCGCGTGGCGACGTCGGAATTGCTGGCGTCCTGGTTCGGCTGGCCGGTGCGCACGTTCGAGTGCGCGGTGCCGAAGGACAAGCTCGGTATGCGCTGGGCGAACTTCGCGCTGAAGGGTTGGATGCGGCTGTCGGCCGTTGACAGCGTGCTCGAGCGCGTGATCCCGAAGGGCCTGTTCTACAACGCCGAGGTCACTGGAGGGAAGCCCGCGCCGCAATCGGGCTGAACCGCTCGTGCACCTCGTAGGCTCGATCCGCGTCCGATCTGTAACGGGAACCACGAGTCGGTGCGCGGGTTGTTCTCGCGTGACGCAATCATCGGGTGGCACTTCAAGTCGTTCAAGCGCAAGCGGCAGCGAATCCGCGGGTGGTTGGACGACGCGACCGCCCCCCATCCTGCGAACGGCGCGACAGCCGGCAGCGTCCGCCGCATAGGGTGGCCCTGTGCGTGTCGTGTCGCTGCTGCCGTCGGCAACCGAGATCGTCTATGCCCTTGGCCTCGGTGACGACCTGGTCGGCGTGACCTTCGAGTGCGACCAACCGGCCTCGGCACGAGTCGAGAAGACGGTCGTTGTCGGCGGGCGTGACACCAGCGCGATGACGCCGGGCGATATCGACGCCTACGTGCGAGGCCAACTAGCTGCCGGCGCGGATCTCTACACCCTGCGCGCAGACGCGCTCGCCGCGCTTGCGCCCGAACTGATTTTGACGCAAGACCTCTGCCGGGTCTGCGCCCTCCCTACCGACCACGTGCAGGACGCGTTGACCTATCTCGGCTGCCAGGCCGACGTCATCTCCCTCGATCCGCACAGCCTCGACGAGGCGCTCGCCACGATCCAGACCGTCGGCGATCGCGTCGGTGCCGGACCGCGGGCCGCAAGCCTGGTGGGTGCGTTGCGCGACCGGCTCGCCTCGATCGCCACCCGGGTGGTGGGTCGGCCACGCCCGTCGGTCGCGGTGATCGAATGGATCGATCCGCCGTTCACCGCGGGACACTGGGTGCCCGACCTTGTCACTGCCGCTGGTGGACACCCGGTCGCCGCCAGTCCCGGTGCCCGCTCGGTGCAAACCAGCTGGCCGCAGATCGCTGCGGAAGCGCCCGACGTCGTCGTGGTTGCGCCATGCGGGTTCCACCTAGATGGTGCCGCGGCACAAGCGCAGGCCGTCGCCGAGCAACTGCCCGGGGTGCCGGTGTGGGCGATCGATGCCGACGGTCTGGTCGTGCGGCCAGGCCCGCGCCTAGTCGACGGGGTGGAAGCGATCGCGGCGATCCTGCATGGCGACTGTGTCTCCGCGCCGCCCGCCGGGCAGATCCGCCGGGTCGCATGAACCAGCGTTTCGTGCTGTTCGATCTGGACGGCACGCTGTCGGACTCGGCGCCGGGCATCCTGGCATCGCTGCGCTACGCCTTCGAGGTCAACGGCCTGCCGCCGCTCGACCCCAGGACCGAACGTGAGTTGCTCGGTCCGCCGTTCTACGAGTCCTTGCCACCGATCATCGGCGAAGACATGCTGTGGCCCGTGATCGAGTCCTACCGCGCGCGTTACGCCGAGGCGATGTACGAATCGACCGCTTTTCCCGGCGTAGCTGGATTGCTCGCCGCGTTGACTGCCGACGGACGGCGGATGGCCGTCGCCACGAGCAAGCCCGAGCACTATGCCGTCCCGATCGTCGCGCACCTCGGTCTCGACGCGCACTTCGACACCATCGGCGGGGACGATCTTGACGGCTCACTGCGCACGAAGGCGCTCGTCATCGACACAGTGCTCGTCCGACTGGGACGGCCCGACCCGTCCGACGTCGTCATGGTCGGCGACCGGTCGCACGATGTCGTCGGCGCTCGCGAGCACGGCATCGACGCGATTGGCGTGGCATGGGGTTACGGCCTGCCCGGCGAACTCGAAGCCGCCGAACCGTCGCTTATCTGTGCCACGCCGGCTGATGTGGCTCGTGCACTCGGAGTACAGATCGATGCCCACGCGAACTGACACCGTGCGCAGCGCGCGGTTCTTCACTGTGCGATCGGTGCGTTGGGTGCTGCGCAATCGCGCGTACACACCGTGGTACCTGGTGCGCTACTACCGGTTCGTCGTCATGCGACTGCGAAATCCGCACGTCATCATGCGCGGCTTCGTGTTCCTCGACCGAGGCGCGCGGATCTACGCGCGGCGTGGCTATGCGCGGCTCATCCTCGGCAAGTGGGTGCACCTCGGGGTGAACACTGCGCTGCGCTGCCACGAGGGCACGTTGTCCCTCGGCGACAAGAGCAATCTGGCGCGCAACATTTCGGTCAACTGTTACCTCGACGTCGAGATCGGCGACAACGCGCTGATCGCAGATGACGTGTACATCTCCGACTTCGACCACCGCTTCGACGACCTGGCCATGCCGATCAAGGATCAAGGCATCGCCAAGTCGCGCGTGCGCATCGACCGCGATGTATGGCTCGGGACGAAGGTCACCGTCTGCCGCGGTGTTGTCATCGGGGAAGGCACCGTGGTCGGCGCGAACGCGGTTGTGACGAAGGATCTGCCCCCGTTCAGCGTCGCGGTAGGCGTTCCCGCACGAGTCATCAGGGACCGAAAGGCACTCGGGTGAGTATCGACGACGTTGATCGCAGTTCGCGCACCGCGCGCGACTGGGTCGACGAGGCGATTCGTCGCGTGGAGGCCGACGCTAACCGCTCGGCGGATACGCATCTCGTCCGATTCCCGTTGCCGGCACGAGCGCAGGTCGACCTGTACCTGAAGGACGAGTCGACGCACCCGACCGGTTCGTTGAAGCATCGGTTGGCGCGCTCGCTATTCCTCCTTGCGCTGTGCAACGGACAGATCGGCGAGGGGACGACAGTGATCGAATCGTCGTCCGGATCGACTGCGGTCAGCGAGGCGTACTTCGCGCAGATGCTCGGGTTGCCGTTCATCGCGGTGATGCCGGCATCGACGAGCGCCGAGAAGATCGCGCTCATCGAACGCGAGGGCGGTCGCTGCCATCTTGTTGGCGACCCGACGACGGTGTATGCCGAAGCGGCCCGCCTGGCGCGCGAGTCGAAGGGGCACTACCTCGATCAGTTCACCTACGCCGAGCGCGCCACAGATTGGCGCGGCAACAACAACATCGCCGAATCGATCTTCGAGCAGATGTCGTTGGAACGCTTCGCCGTCCCGACGTGGATAGTCGTCGGCGCCGGAACCGGCGGCACGAGCGCCACGATCGGCCGTTACATCCGGTACCGCCGCCACGTGACGCGACTCGCGGTAGTCGATCCGGAGCATTCGGCGTTCTTCCCGGGATGGCGCGATGACGACGCAGACGTTATCGGGCGATCGTCGCGCATTGAGGGCATCGGCCGGCCGCGGGTAGAGCCGAGCTTCGTGCCCGGCGTGGTCGATCGGATGATCGCCGTGCCCGACGCGGCGTCGATCGCGACCGCCCGCGCCGTTGAGCCAGTGCTCGGCCGGCGGGTCGGACCATCGACCGGCACCAACCTTTGGGGCGCGCTGCGACTGGCCCGCGAGATGGACGTCGCGGGGGAGCGCGGCAGTATCGTGACGCTGCTCTGCGACAGCGGCGACCGCTATGCCAACACCTACTACGACGACGGCTGGCTGGCCGAGCAGGACATCGACATCGCGCCCTATGCCGGCGTCCTCGCCCGATTGCTGACCTAGCGTCAACCCAAGGTTGACGAATACGCGGCGTCAACCTAGAGTTGACGCATGAGCAATCCGGTTCGATTGGACGATTTGATCACGCACGTCATCGAGCAGCATCCTGATGGCGACTCGCTGCAGCACCTGTCCGACGCGGTCGAGACCTCCGCGGACCTCGGCGAGGTCGCCGACCACCTCATCGGCCACTTCGTCGACCAGGCGCGTCGATCGGGCGCCTCGTGGACCGAGATCGGCCAGTACATGGGCGTGACCAAGCAAGCGGTGCAGAAGCGGTTCGTGCCCCGCGAGTCCGAAGAACTCGACTTCCCGACCACCGGTCGGCTGAGCCGGTTCACGCCGCGGGCCCGCGCCGTGATCGTGCATGCGCGCACGGTCGCCGAGCAGGCCGGCAGTAGCCACGTGCGCAACGAACACCTCGTGCTGGGGTTGTTGAGCGAGCCCGACGGTCTGGCCGCGAAGGCAATCGTTGCGCTCGGTGTCTCACCCGACGACGTGCGCCGGGCGATGGAATCCGCAATGGGACCGGCCAAGAAGCGCGGGCGGCTCGGGGTCCCGTTCAGCGGCGGGTCGAAGAAGACGCTGGAACTGGCGCTGCGTGCCGCGCTGCACCTGATGCACAACTACATCGGCACCGAGCACCTGCTGCTCGGCATCCTCGACAACGAAGGCGAGAACGCGGCCAAGCTGTTGCGCGAACTCGGCATCACCCGCCCCGCCGCCGCGGACTGGCTGATCGCGGAACTGGCTGCGATTCAAGCCGCCCGCGGAGCGTAGCCAACCCGCCACGTTGCGAAGGCTCACGATGCCGACATCTGCGCCGCGCGGAGTACAGCCGAACACAAGACGCTGACCGCGTTGCTCACCCGGATCGCCGACCAGCAGGGGATCACGCCCGGCGTGCATCCGGGTTATCGCTCGTTGCGCCCGCCTGCGGCCCGGCGGTAGATGTCGGCGGTGTGCCGGGCGACTGCGTGCCAGGTGTAGTCGCGCTTGAGCACCCGGGTGGCCCGTTCCACCGCGAGCCGCGTGCCGCCCGGGTCGGCGAGTACCGCACCGATGGCCCGCACCAGAGCATCGGCATCGCCGGGCGGGAACGACGCGGTGGCGATGCGGTCGGTGACGAGGTCGACCAGGCCGCCGGACTCAGCGACCACGACCGGTGCCTGCGCCGCGGCGGCCTCAAGGGCGACAATCCCGAACGGCTCGTACAGCGAGGGGACGACCACCACGTCCGCGGCCGCGAGCAGCGGCGCGAGCTCCTCGTCCTCGACGAAACCCAACCAGTCGACGGCACGGGCGATGCGTAGCTTGCGTGCGCGGTCGTGCAACGCGTTCTCGAACGGTCCGGTGCCGGCGATAGCGAGCCGCAGACCCGGATGCGCCGCCCGAAGGCGACGCAGCGCGTCGAGCAGTGTCTGCACGCCCTTCTCGTGCACGAGGCGGCCGGCAAAGACGATCAGCGGGTCGCCGTGGCGGACCCGGGCTGCAGCCCGGGCGTGGACAGGTACCCGCCAGCGGTCGGCGTCGATCCCGTTGGGCACCACGTGCAAGCGCGCCGCGTCCAGCTCGAAGAGCCTGCTCACCTCGGCACGCATGGTCTGCGAGCAGGTGATCACTGCGTCGGCCGATTGGGCGAGCCACCGTTCCACCGAATGGATGGCCAGATTGAGCGGTTTGGGCAGCCAGCCCTGGTGCCGCCCGGCTTCGGTGGCATGCATCGTGGCAATTAGGGGTGCGCCGGACGCTTGGGCAAGCGTCGTCGCGCTCTGCGCAACCAGCCAGTCATGTGCGTGGACGACGTCGGGTGATCCGCCGCCCAAGAGCGGCAGGGCCGCTCGGATCAGCGCATGCTCGGCGGCCTGCGACCAGGCCAACAGGCTCTCGGTGGTGAAGTCGATCGCGATCGGGTCGGCCGCCGCTCGGCGTACGCGCACACCAGCGATCACCTCGTCGACGATCTCGTCCTTCTCGCCGCGCGTGACCACCTGCACCTCGTGCCCGGCGGCGGCGAGTTCCTGCGCAAGCGCCTCGACATGGCGGCCCAGGCCACCCACGACGAGCGGTGGGAACTCCCACGACAGCATCAGCACGTGCACGGCGAGGCAGATTAGTCTGGCCCCATGCAACCAGTCCGGCCGGGTCGAGTGCCGCGTGTCGCGATCTCCGCCGCGCTGCTCCTGATCGGCCTGGCTAGCTGGGGACTTTGGCGCGTGCTCAGCGGCACCGAGGATCTGCCCTTTGCACAAAGCGCGTCGCCACCGACCTCGGCGCATGTCACGAAAGACAAGACTTATTCGCTGGCGGTGCCGGGCGGTGTGCGCGCGATGGTTGCGCGCGGTGTCCCGTTGGCGAACTCGAACAGCGGCCAGACTCTCGCGTTGCACTGCTCGTGGTCACCCGGTGCCGGCGAGACGCGCACGCTCGAGCTGTCGCCCGAGAGCAGTGATACCAAGGCAGAGAACACGATCGGGCATTTCGACTCTCCGATCACCGGTGCCCTGCACGTCGATTGCGACGGCTGGGGTGCGGTGTTCATCCCGGATGCCGACAACCGGCCCGCCGATGCATCCGGCTGGGCGTTGGTGCTGGCGACGATCACGCTGACGATCGGCGCCGGTTTGGGGCTCTCAGCGCTGCGCACCACCTGGGAGCGTGCGCAGCAATCACCGACGTCGGACGAGTACGACGAGATCGAGGGATCGGTCGACGTCGCGTATGTCGGACGCGACGACCGGGAAGTCGGCAGCGACGATCGAGGCGACGTCGACGGATAGTTGCGGCGGCCATCGCGCCGGCGGCTGGCCGAGCTGCGCATCGACGAACCCGCCGTAGCGCCGATCCAATTCCTCCATACGGGTGCTCGGGTGCAGGCCTAACGTCTGCTCGACCAGGAACCCGTTGGCGCTCAACAGGTCCATTAGTTCGGCGGCCGTGAATTCTTTGGTGTGAAAGGGATTGATCGGCGTCTCCAGCCCGGGCGAGAACGTGAGCCGGTTTGGGGTCGTGACTAGCAACAGACCGCCCGGACGCAGCACGCGCAGGCACTCGCGAACGAATTCGCCGTGGTTCCACACATGCTCGATCACCTGCAGCGTCGCGACGAGGTCGACCGATTCGCTCGGCGCCGGCAGTGCCGCAAGGTTGGCGCGGACAAAGCGAGCCTGCGGATATCTCGCCGCCGCGTGCGACGCGGTGCTTGCGTCGTAGTCGATCCCGACGATCTGCCGCGCCGAGCGTGCCAGCAGCGCTGTGCCGTAGCCCTCGCCGCAGCCGACTTCGAGCACGGTCCGTCCTGTAACGAGCGGCTCGGCCCACAGGTAGGCAGCCTCGTGCCGCCGGAACCAGTAATTCTCCTCGGGAATGCCGGGCACGGTCCGCTCCCCGGTGAGCGGCAGACTGCCTGCTGTTGCTGACGATTCGGCTTCCATCACTCCCGTTCCCGATGCGCACCGGTTCGCATTGCGCTCGCCGCTGACGTGGACCGCGGACAGGCGGAAGCCACCCGGCGAACCGTATCGCTAGTTCGGCACCGCCGCCCGCACGCAACTTCTCCGCTCCGGCTCAGGCTCGGCGCGGGCTCAGTCGCGCTGTGTGGCGCGATACGGGCGCGAGAGTGTGCGCGGCAAGGCGGCCTGGGATCAGCGGGGACGCATCGGCCTTCCCCTCGTGCGCCTGCTCATGGTTTGCCCCGGGTGTGCACGCTGCGAAGCGCGCGGAGCGTGGGTATCCGGGGCAAGGCTTCGGTTTGCACCCGCCGCGGCCGCTGTATGCCCTCTTGGTTGCAGCCCTCTTGGTTGCGATAAAGCGACCGTGCTGAGGACCAAACCATCAGCGGGGACGGACCGCCCGCCAACCGGTGTTGATCACCACCGGTGGGTACGAGAATTTGTAGAATCTATTGTTTCCACGGGTGATTGTGCCCCGAAATTGTCAGACCCCCCTCATAGTGTGCGGTGTATGGCGAAGTCGGTTGATCAGTTGTTGCAGGTCAACCCGGTCGGCTTGACGCAGGCCCGGCGGGTGGCGCATCTGACCCGGCTACGCAAAGCCAACGCCCGCCTGGCCGCCCAGATGGAACGCACCATCGCCGCCGCGTCTGATCCGGGCGATGAGCGCAGCATCGACCGGGAAGAGATCGCGTGCGCGATGCGCTGGTCCTTCGGCTACACCCAGTCGCGGATCGTGGCCGCGCACAAACTGGTCGACGACCTACCCGCCACCCTCGACGCGCTCGGTCGGGGCAGGATCAACCCCGAGCATGCCCAGGCTGCAGCCGAAGCCACCTACCAGCTCGATGCCCGCCTGACCGGCAAGGTCGAAGCCCGGGTCTTGGACCGGGCCCCGGATCAGACCGTGACCGAGTTCAAACGGTCCCTGACCCGGGCGGTGCACCGGGTCGACCCGGCCACCGCGGAACAGAAACACGACCGCGCCAAAGCCGAGCGTGGCATCTCGCTACGGCCGCTGCCCGACGGGATGGCCGGGCTGTGGACGGTGCACGACGCGGTCACCGCCCAAGCACTGCTGACCCGCGTCGTCGCGCTGGCCGGCACGCCCACCGCCGCCGACCGGGCCGGTGGTGACCTGCGCAGCGCCGACGCCCGCCGCGCCGACACCCTGGCCGACCTCATCCTGGGCACCTACCGCAGCGGCGGCCACGACTGCGCCGAGGGTGCCGGCGATGCCGGTGCCGCGGGCGAGGTGAAGCTGCCGACCCAGCACGGGCGCCGACCCACCGTGCACCTGGTCGTCCCCCTCGACATCGCCCTCGGCCTTTCCGACATGCCCGGCGAACTGGTCGGCTACGGACCGATCCCCGCCTCCCTGTGCCGCGAAGCGATCCATGACCCGTCGGCAACCATCCGGCGGCTGGTCATCGGCCCCCTCGGTGAACTGCTGGACTGCTCCACCGTCTACGAACCCTCCCAAGCCCTCACCGACAAGATCATCCTGCGCGACCGCACCTGTCGCATGCCCGGCTGCAACCGCAAAGCCTGCACCTGCGAACTGGACCACATCACCGCCTTCGACGGCACCAACACCATCGAGACCAACCTGCACGCCCTGTGCTGCCGCCACCACCACGCCAAACACGACTACGGCTGGCACGTCCAGGTCGACCAAGACCGCACCACCCGCTGGACCGGCCCCGCGGGGCGTAAGTATGTGAAACCACCCGACCCCTGGCCCGAATCACCACTCCTCAACCGCAGCGCCCAACCACCGCCCGACGATGGTGAGTCAGTCGATGAGACCGATTCCGATCCGCCGGACGTCGGCGCCGACCCACCCTTCTGAGGCAGAAGTCGATCATTCACCCCGGCATCACAGTTGCCCGCGGGCACGCCACGCTGCCCACCGGCATCACCGATGCCGATCGGCAGTGTTCACCGGTGCACTCCGACTCCCGCGGCTCGTCCACGAATTGATCAACAAGCTCGGAGCATCACCCAGGCGTGTTCCGAGCCTGTTGATCATCAACGCCGTCCGCGGTACGCACGCTGGCACCGGGCGGGCGCCGACCACGCCACACTAGCTGCGCAGAGGCCTACTTCGTACTCGACGGTTCGGTGTCAGTCGTTGTGGAAGGCGAGGAGTCGGTCCTCGGGGCGGAGGACTTCGTGCTCGTGCAGCGATCACACGCGGTCAGTGCACGACGGGTGAGTACGCGAGCGAGGTGACGGCGGTACTCGACGTCGGCGTGCATGTCGTCGCCCGGCGCTGCGTCCTGATCGGCCAGCGCGGCAGCTTCGGCAACCGACGCCCCGCCTGCTAGCGCCTGCTCGCTCGCGCGAGCGCGGATCGGCGACGATCCCATGTTCGCCAGGCTGATCCGTCCCGCCACCGTTGCCACGCCGACGATCGCCCAGTCGTTCGCTCGGCGAGTGAACTTCTCGTATCCCCAGCCCACGCTGGGGCGCCGCGGCACCCGGATCTCGACGAGCAGCTCGTCCGCGCGCAGTGCCGTATCGAAGAACCCCACGAAGAAGTCGTCGACGCCGATCTCGCGGCGCCCCCCCGGCCCGAGCAGGACGAGCGTCGCGTCCAACGCGGACACAGCCATCGGCAGGTCGGCGGCCGGGTCGGCGTGCGAGAGCGATCCGCCGATCGTGCCGCGATGACGGATCTGCGGATCGCCGACGAGCCCGGCCGAATGAGCGAGCAACGGTGCATCGGCGTGGACGAGCGTCGATGCGGCAAGATCTGCATGCCGCGCCATCGCACCGATCGCGAGCATGTCGCCGTCCACCCGGATATAGGAAAGTTCGCGGATGGCACCGATGTCGATCAGTACCGCCGGCTGGGCGAGTCGTAGCTTCATCATCGGCAGTAACGAGTGACCGCCGGCAAGCAGCTTTGCGTCATCGCCGTGTTCGACGAGCAATGCGACGGCATCGTCGGTCGACGACGCAACGACGTAGTCGAACGGAGCGGGAATCACTGCGCGACCCCCTCGGCGTTGGCGCGCGCCGCAGCGAGGACTGCGCGCACGATGTTGTGATAGCCGGTGCAGCGGCAATAGTTTCCCTCGAGCGCCTCGCGCACTGCCTTCTCACTCGGATCAGGATGCTCGGCCAGCAGGCCGACCGTCGCCATCACCATCCCCGGCGCGCAAAAGCCGCACTGCAGCCCGTGCTCCTGACGAAACGCGGCCTGCACTGGATGCAATTCGCCACCTGAGCTGAGCCCTTCGGCGGTGCGCACCGTCCGCCCGTTGGCCTGCACGGCGAGCACCGTGCACGACTTCACCGACTCGCCGTCGAGCAGCACGGTGCACGCGCCGCACGATGTGGTGTCACAGCCGACGTTGGCGGCTCGCAGTCCCAATGTCTCGCGCAGGTAGTGGACGAGCAGGGTGCGCGCTTCGACGTCGGCGGTGTGCTGTTCGTCGTTGACGGTGAGTTCGACGCGCATCATTGTGCCTCTCCAGTAGCTGCAGTGATCGCGCGCCAGACCGTGCGCGGTGTGGTTGGCATGTCGACGTGTCGTACGCCGAGGTGCGCCAGCGCGTCGACAACTGCATTCTGGACGGCCGGCGTCGCCCCGATGCTGCCGGCTTCGCCGATGCCCTTCACACCCATCGGGTTGTACGTGGTCGGAGTCGCCATGTCGATCAGCTCGAAGCTCGGCACCTCGGTTGCTGACAGAAATGGGTAGTCGGCGAAGCTTGCCGTGACCGGGTTGCCGCTGGCGTCGTAGACAACCTCCTCGAGCAGTGCCTGCGCAACGCCTTGCGCAATGCCACCGTGTCGCTGCCCTTCGGCGAGCAATGGGTTGAGCACGACGCCCGCATCGTCCACCGTGATCACCCGGCGCAGCTCGACCCTGCCCGTCTCGGTATCGACGTCAACGACCGCAACGTGTGCCCCGAACGGGAAGGTGGCGCCAGGTGCGGTGAACACGGTCCGGACGAATAGCCGCTCCTGCTCGGCCAGCTGGGCCAGCCCGACGCCGACCTGCACGACGCCGGCGACGGTGAATGCAGACTGGGTGACGTCGAAGCGCAGATCAGCAGGGTCAACCTCCAACCGGTCGGCCGCTCGGTCGCGGGCGACATCGAGCAGCTCGCGCGATGCCTGCCGCACTGCCGCGCCGCCCTGTTGCAGGCTGCGCGATCCGCCCGTGCCGCCACCACGCGGGATCAGGTCGGTGTCGCCATGCTTGACCGTTATCCGATCGACCGGGATGCCGAGTTCGTCGCTGGCGAGCATGGCCCACGCGGTGGCATGGCCTTGGCCGTGCGGCGAGGTGCCGGTGAGGATCGTCGCCGAGCCGTCCGGGTGTACCTCCACGACGGCGTTCTCGTTCGGGTCGCCGGATTCCGCTCCTGCGCCGGTGATCTCGACGTAGCACGCGATGCCGATGCCCATCGCCCTGCTGTCGCCGTCCGCGCGCCGTTCGGCCTGTTCCTTGCGCAACGCTGCGTAGTCGGCCGCGTCGAGCACGCGCTCGAGTGCCGCGGCATAGTCGCCGGTGTCGTACAGCGCACCGAATCCGTTCGCGTGCGGCTCGGTGAACGCCGGCAGCAGGTTCCGCCTGCGCACGTCGGCCGGGTCCACGCCGATCTCGGCCGCGAACAGATCCATTGCCCGTTCGATGGCGGCGGTGGCCTCCGGCCGTCCTGCGCCGCGGTACGCGCCGATCGGGGTGGTGTTCGTGACGACGGCCGTTGCCGACGACTCGACGCGCGCGATGTCGTAGGTGCCCGGCGTCATCAGTACGGTGAGCATCGGCAGGAACGCCCCGATGCGCGGGTACGCGCCGCAGTCCTGCAACACCTCGAGCCGGTAGGCGAGGACGGTTCCGTCGTGGCGGCCGCCGATCGTGACGATCTGCTCCTGGGCGCGCCCGTGCGTCATTGCGAGCAGGTTCTCGTAGCGGGTCTCCGTCCATCGTGCGGGACGG
>DASRSG010000033.1:0-4590 GCA_035656595.1 Jatrophihabitantaceae bacterium
ACACGCTGTACGTCGGCGAGACCGAGGTCGGCCAGGGCACCTTGCAGAGCATCGACAGTGTTGCCGAGCTGATGACCGAGGCGAAAGCCGGATTGTCGACTCAGCTCGAGGCCTTCGCCGTCAACACCGGCGACTACATGAGCCGTGAACGTGAACTGCTCCTCGAAGGCCTCGGCGTGCCTGAGGTGCGCACCTCGTTCAAGGGCAAGCACGTCGTGATCGTGGTGCGCGGGTACGACCACGAGCGAGATCTGAAGGCGCTCAAGCACTACATCCGCGAGTTCAAACCCGTGCTCATCGGCGTCGACGGCGGTGCTGACGCGCTGCTGGCCGCTGGCTTCAAGCCGCACATGATCGTCGGCGACATGGACGCCGTGTCCGACGCGGCGCTCGCCACCGGCGCCGAGGTAATCGTCCACACCTACCCCGACGGTCGTTCGCCAGGACTGCTTCGCGTCCAGGATCTCGGCATCGACGCGGTTACCTTCACCAGTACCGGCACGAGCGAAGACCTCGCCCTGCTGCTCGCCGATGACAAGGGCGCCGAGCTGATCGTGGCCGTCGGCACGCACGCCACGCTGACCGAATTCCTCGACAAGGGCCGTACCGGGATGGCCTCGGCGTTCCTCACCCGGCTGCGCATCGGCGGCAAGCTCGTCGATGCCCGCGGCGTCATCCGGCTGTATCGCAGCCGGATCTCGGCTGCCGCGTTGCTGCTGCTGGTGATCGCGGCGCTGCTCGCCGTGGTGGCTGCACTGGCCGCATCCGACACCGGCCGGATCTACCTGACTGACATCGGACACAGCGCTCAACATGCCGGGCACTGGGTACAGGACCTGTTCTCGTGATCTCTTTCCGCTATCACATAGTCTCGATCGTCGCGGTCTTCCTCGCCCTCGCCCTCGGCATCGTCGTGGGGACGACCGCGTTGAACGGGCCGGTGACCTCTGATCTGCGCCATCAGGTCGACGGGCTCAAGACCGACCGCAGCGAGCTCGCCGACCAGGTCAAGGCGCTGCAGGGCCAGGTTGACACCGCCGGCCAGTTCGCGACGACGTTCGGCGCGCAACTGGTCGCCGGCTCGTTGAAGGACCAGTCGGTGCTCATCGTCGCGCTGCCTGGCACCGCGACCGGCATGGAGGACGGCATCGCCGCGCTGCTCACCGCCGCCGGCGCGAAGATCACCGGGCGGCTCGACCTGGCCCCCAGCTTCACCGACGCGGCCCAGGCCGACAGCATCGTCAACTTGGCCACCGGCCCGGCACATTCGCCCGACCTGACCCTGCCTGAGACCAGTGACGCGCGGGTGATCGGCGCGGCGCTGCTCGCCTTCGTGCTGACCGGCCACGGCCAGCCGACCGACCTCAAGGCGGTGCTCGGCGGGTTCTCCGGCCTGCACATGATCACCTCGGATCCCCAGGGCATCGAGCCGGCCAAGATGGTCGTCATGCTGGGCAACGGCTCGCTGCCGAAGAACGTGTATGCCGGCGAGGCAGGCCTCGACCTCGTCACCCGGCTTACGCTGGCCGGCGCCAAGGTCGTCGTCGCGGGCGACACCGGGTCGGCGCAGGGCAACGGCATCGTGGCGGGCGTGCGGAACGGGAACGCGAAGGCAACCGTATCGACGATCGACAACGCCGACAGCGCGTTCGGCCAGGTGTCGACCGTGCTGGCGGTGGCCGGCGCCGAACAGTCCCAGATAGGTCAGTACGGCACCGAGAAGGGTGCCCAGGCACTGCTCCCGACCTCGGTCAAGTAGCGCAGATGCAGCTACCCAAGATCCCAGTTCTGTCCGGCGGGTTGACCACCCTGGCCGGCCTGGCTGCGTTCATCCGCGGCCGGCTGGGCGAGGTAGGCGACTCGCTGGCGCCGCGCCTTGCCCGCCGCGGCGACACGCCGAATGCCATCACCGGCGATCCGGCACTGGAGTCCGCCCGGCTGATCGTGATCGGCGCCGCGGCGCCATTCGCGGCCACGTCCTATGCTCGCGCGCGCCTGCTCCGGCAGATGCACGCGACCGGCCTGCTCAGTGATCTCAGTGAGCAGGAGACCGAGCAGGTTCGCGCGTTACTCGGCGTGGCGCAATGAGCTTGCCCCGCTGGCCTCGCCGGGATGTTAAGGTGGACTTCCGTGGATCGAACGCGAGACTCCCAGGAACCGACCAAGCATCTCTTCGTCACCGGGGGCGTCGCGTCCTCGCTCGGCAAGGGTCTGACGGCTTCTAGCCTCGGCTCGCTGCTCAAAGCGCGCGGCCTGCGGGTCACCATGCAGAAACTCGACCCCTACCTCAACGTCGACCCCGGGACGATGAACCCGTTCCAGCACGGCGAGGTGTTCGTCACCGAAGACGGCGCCGAGACCGATCTGGACGTCGGGCACTACGAGCGCTTCCTCGACACCGACCTGGTCGGCTCGGCGAACGTGACGACCGGCCAGGTGTATTCCTCGGTGATCGCCAAGGAGCGCCGCGGCGAGTATCTCGGCGACACCGTCCAGGTCATTCCGCACATCACCAACGAGATCAAGTCCCGGATCCGGGCGATGGCCGCACCCAACGCTGAGGGTCAGGCGCCGCACGTGGTCATCACCGAGATCGGTGGCACGGTCGGCGACATCGAGTCCTTGCCATTCCTCGAAGCCGCCCGACAGGTCCGCCACGACGTGGGACGAGCGAACTGCTTCTTCCTGCACGTGTCATTGGTGCCCTACCTCGCGCCGTCGGGTGAATTGAAGACCAAACCCACCCAGCACTCCGTCGCCGCGCTGCGCAGCATCGGCATCACGCCCGACGCGATCGTGTGCCGAGCCGACCGCGAACTGCCGGAAGGGCTCAAGCGCAAGATCTCGTTGATGTGCGACGTCGACGCCGAGGCGGTCGTGGCCGCGGTCGACGCGCCGAGCATCTACGAGATTCCCAAAGTGCTGCACGCGGAAGGTCTCGACGCGTACGTCGTGCGCAGGCTCGGCTTGCCGTTCCGCGACGTCGACTGGACGGTGTGGGGCGACCTGCTCGATCGGGTGCACCACCCGCGCGCAGATGTCACCGTGGCCCTGGTCGGCAAGTACATCGACCTGCCCGACGCGTACCTTTCGGTATCCGAGGCGTTGCGTGCGGCGGCGTTCGCGCATCGCGCGCACGTGACGATCCGCTGGGTCGCATCCGATGACTGCGAGACACCGGCAGGTGCGGCGGCGCACCTGGCAGGCGTCCACGCGATCGTCATCCCGGGCGGCTTCGGCATCCGCGGCATCGAGGGTAAAGTCGGTGCCTTGCGCCATGCGCGCGAGCGCAGCATACCCACGCTAGGTCTGTGCCTCGGCCTGCAGTGCATGGTGATCGAGGCCGCTCGAAACCTTGCCGGATTGGACGGCGCGAGCTCGGCGGAGTTCGACCCAGAGACCCCGCATCCGGTGATCGCCACGATGGCCGACCAGGTGGCGATAGTCTCGGGCGAGGCAGACATGGGTGGCACGATGCGGCTCGGCGCGTATCCCGCGACGCTGAAGCCGAACTCGGTGGTGGCCGAGGCATACGGCACGACGTCGGTGTCGGAGCGGCATCGGCACCGCTACGAGGTGAACAACAGCTACCGCGACCGGCTCGAGCAGTCCGGCCTGGTCATCTCGGGCACGTCCCCAGACGAGCGGTTGGTCGAATTCGTGGAGCTCCCGCGCACCGTCCACCCCTTCTACGCCGGAACGCAAGCCCACCCGGAACTGAAGTCACGCCCCACCCGCGCGCATCCGCTGTTCCGTGGGCTGATCGGTGCGGCGCTGAACTACAGCGATGCGGAGCGGCTGCCCGTGCAGATTCACGACGACGGCGAGCACGCGCACAACGGAGTAGCAATTGCAGCGACCAGCGGTACGCGATGAGCGACGACTTCGAAGTCGTCGACAGCGAGAAGATATTTGACGGGGCAGTCATCTCGGTGCGCCGAGACACGATCCGGATGCCGGACGGCTCCACCGCCGACCGCGAGATCGTCGACCATCCGGGCGCGGTCGGGATCGTCGCGCTCGACGACGACGATCGGGTCGTGATGGTGAACCAGTATCGCCCGGCATTGCGGATGCGGCTGGACGAGCTACCGGCTGGCCTGCTCGACGTCGACGGTGAGCCAGCGCTGGACGCTGCTCAACGTGAGCTGGCCGAGGAAGCTTCGGTGCAGGCAGGGGAGTGGCACGTGCTGCTCGACCTGCACACCTCACCCGGGTTCTCCGATGAGGCGATCAGGATCTACCTGGCCCGCGGCCTGTCCGACGTCGGGCGGCCGGATGGTTTCGTGGTCGAGCACGAAGAGAGTTCGATGTCGGTTACGCGAGTTTCGCTTGCCGTCGCCGTGCAGCGGGTGCAGGCCGGTGAGATCACGAATGCCGCGGCTGCGGCCGGGATTGTTGCCGCGGCACTCGCGCGGGCCTCCGGTTGGCAGGGGTTGCGGCCCGCGGATGCACCGTGGCCCGGACGTCCGCGACGATGACAGCAACCGCCCGACCGGCCGCGCGGCGGCTCGAGCCGGCCCACCTCGTGCGGACCTACCTCGACCACCTGGCCGTCGAACGCGGCGTCGCTGCCAACACGCTGTCGTC
>DASRSG010000034.1:0-10908 GCA_035656595.1 Jatrophihabitantaceae bacterium
CGGTCAGCCCGGCGAGGGTGGCGTGCAACCGTTCGTGCGCTGCGACGGTGGCGTCGATGACGTCGTGTGGCCTCGGCATCCGCCCACCGTAGAGCCTGCTTTGCCCCGCTTAGGTGGGCTGGGGCGGCCGCGCAGCGTGCACACGCGGGGCAAGGCTCGGTTTGGATCGACCACCCCGGCTTTGCCCCGGGTAGCCACGCTGGGTCGGCCGCGCAGCGTGCACACCCGGGGCAAAGAGGACGGCCGGACTAGCGTCGCTGGGATGGACGCGATCGTGGACCGGCTGCGCGCGGCCGGCTGCGTCTTCGCCGAGCACGAGGCGCGCCTGCTCATCGCCGAAGCGCGCACCGTAGCCGAGCGCGAACGGCTCGTCGACCGCAGGGTCGCCGGAGAGCCGCTCGAGTACGTGCTCGGCTGGGCCGAATTCGCCGGGCTGCGCATCGCGCTCGAGCCGGGCGTGTTCGTGCCGCGCCGGCGCACCGAGTTCCTCGTCGCGCAAGCAGCCAAGGCCACCAAGCCGCACGCCGTGGTAGTCGACCTGTGCTGCGGATCCGGCGCGCTCGGCGCCGCCCTCGCCGCCGCACAGCCGGGCATCGAGCTGCACGCCGCCGACCTCGACCCGGTCGCCGTGCGCTGCGCGCGCCGCAACATCGCCGGCGCGGTCTACGAAGGCGACCTGTTCGACGCGCTGCCGCAAGCTCTCAAGGGCCACGTCGACGTGCTGCTCGCCAACGCCCCGTACGTCCCGACCGACGCGGTCGCGCTGATGCCACCCGAAGCCCGCGAGCACGAAGCCCGCGCCGCGCTCGACGGCGGCCGCGACGGGCTCGACGTGCTGCGCCGCGTCATCGCCGACACGCCGCACTGGCTCGCCGGGAACGGCACCATGTTCGTCGAGAGCAGCGACGAGCAGGCCCCGCCACTCGCCGCGGCGATGCACGGCGTCGGACTCACCCCGCAGATCGTGCAGGACGGCCACGGTGCCACCGTCGTCCGAGGGCAGAATTAATCAAACGGCCGTTGACTTAAGTCAGCCGGCGGTTCTAGCGTCCGCGGGCATGTGGGCGATGGTGGTCAAGGAGTTCCGCGAACTGGTCCGCGATCGCCGCACGATGGCGATGCTCATCGCGCTGCCGCTGATCCTGCTGATCGTGTTCGGCTACGCGGCCAACTTCAGCGTCAGCTCGATCGACACCGAAGTGGTCGGACCGCGAGCTGCCCAGGTGGCCGCACAGGCGAAGGCGCCCTTCGACGTGCAGCGCATCGACCCGACCCGCACCCGCGCGCAAGCTGTCGACGATCTGCGCAACAACCGGGTCGACGTCGTGATCTTCGCCCCCGAGTTCCCCCCGCGGGTCGTTCTCATCGACGGTTCGTCGCTGTTCACCGCGCAGAGCGCTCTGGGCGCGCTCTCCGCGGGCGCCTCGGTGACCATGATCGGCAAGACCGTCCAGAGCAGAGGCTTCATCGCGCAGGTGCTGTTCAACCCGCAGCTCAAGACGTCCTGGGTGATGGTTCCCGCGCTGATCGGGCTGATCATGACGTTCATCGGCACGATCATCACCAGCCTCGGGCTGGTGCGCGAACGGCAGGCCGGCACGCTGGAACAACTGGCCGTCATGCCGTTCCGTCCCAGTGACGTGATCATCGGCAAGATCGCGCCGTACTTCCTGCTCGCCTCAGCCGACATGCTGGTCGTGACGATCATCGGCTGCCTGCTCTTCGGCGTCCCGTTCGCCGGCAACGTGGTCGTGTTCGCCGTCGCGAGCGCGGTCTTCCTGCTTGTCGTGCTCGGACTCGGCGTGCTGATCTCGACGCTCTCGCAGAACCAGGGGCAGGCGATCCAGGCGGCGATCCTCGTGGTGCTGCCGCAGGTGCTGCTGTCCGGAATGATCTTCCCGCTCACCGCGATGCCGTGGGGCGTGCGCTGGATCGGCTACTGCCTGCCGCTCACGTACTACATCAACATCTCGCAGGGCGTCATGCTGCGCGACGCGTCGCTGACCTCGCTGTGGCCATCGCTGCTCGTCGTCGTCGCGATGGCCTGCGTCGTGCTCGGCATCGCCATCCTGCGCTTCCGGCGCGACCTTGCGCCCAACGTGAAAGCGGTCGCATGACCTTCGGCGCGCGGCACATCACCGTCGACTTCGGCGGCGTCACCGCGCTGCACGACGTGTCGCTCGACGTCCCCGCCGGCGCGGTGACCGCGGTGGTCGGCGGCGACGGCGCGGGCAAGTCGACCCTGCTGCGCTGCCTGGTCGGACGCATCGTCGCGCAACACGGCGAAGTCGAGCGCCCGCCCAAACGGCAGGTGGGCTACATGTCCTCGTCCTCCGGGACGTGGCGTGACCTGTCGGTGGACGAGAACGTCGCCTTCGTCGCCGGCGTGTACGGCGCCAAGCCGCGCCCCGACCTGCTCGAGCGCGCCGGCCTGGCAAGCGTCGGCCACCGGCTGGCCGGCCAGCTCTCCGGCGGCATGCGGCAGAAGCTCGGCTTCGTGCTGGCCATGCAGCACAACCCGGAACTGGTCGTGCTCGACGAACCGTCCACCGGCGTCGACCCGGTCAGCCGCGTCGAGCTGTGGCGCATGATCGCCGGCGCGGCAGCCGGCGGTACCGCGGTGGTCATGTCCACGACGTACCTGGACGAGGCCGAGCGGGCATCGTCGCTGCTCGTCCTCGATGCGGGACGGGCGGTGCTCGCCGGCCCGCCGGACGAGGTCGTCGCGCACACGCCGGGACGGATCGTCGAGGTCGGCAAACCCGGCGACCCGGCCAGGGCCTGGCGCCGCGGCCGCGTCTTCCACGAATGGCTGCCCGACGAGTCACCTGCGGGCACGCCCGACCTCGAGGACGCGATCATCGTGGAGATGCTGGGTGGCTGAGCAAAGCTCGCGGAGCGAGCATGAGCCTGGCGCCCTCGCCAAGGCCGACAACCTCACCAAGACCTTCGGCTCGTTCACCGCAGTCGCCGACGCCTCGCTCGATGTGCGGACCGGCGAGATCGTCGGACTGCTCGGCGCGAACGGCGCCGGCAAGACGACGTTGCTGCGCATGCTGCTGGGACTGCTCCGCCCGACCAGCGGCGCGGTGGCGCTGTTCGGCACACCGCCGTCGCGCCGCGAGCGTCGCCGGCTCGGCTACGTGCCGCAAGGTCTGGGCCTCTATACCGACCTGACCGTGGCCGAGAACGTCCGGTTCTCCGCCGAGGCGTTCGGGGTCGACGACATCGCGCTGCCCGACAGCCTGCAGGCGATCAGCGGACGGCTCGTCGGCGAGATCGGACTCGGCCGGCAACGCCAGCTCGCATTTGCCTGCGCCCTCGGCCATCGTCCCGAACTGCTTGTCCTGGACGAGCCGACCTCCGGCGTCGACGCGCTGGCCCGCGCCCGGCTGTGGGACACCATCCACGACCAGGCCGAATCCGGCGTGGGCGTGCTGGTGACCACGCACTACATGCAGGAGGCGCAGCAGTGCGACCGGCTGGTGATCATGGCGCTGGGCCGGGTGGTGGCCACCGGCACGGTCGCCGACATCGTGGGTGACGCGAAGGCCGTCGAGGTGCGCACCGACGACTGGGCCGGCGCGTTCACCGCACTCGACGACGCCGGCTTACCCGTGACGCTGGCCGGACGACGGGTGCGGGTGGCCGAGACGTCCCCGGACGACGTGCGACGAGCGCTGGCCGGCATCGAGGCCTCGGTCGACGAGGTGCCGGCCACTCTGGAAGAGACCATGCTCGCGATCAGCCGCTCGGCATGAAGCGAAGCGGTCGCCGTCCTGGCACGCAGTCGACCCGTCCGGTGATCCTGGAAGCAGCCCGTGAGCTGTTCGCCGAGCGCGGCTACGAGCGCACGACGATCCGCGCGATCGCGACGCGCGCCGAGGTCAACCCGGCGATGGTGCACCACTTCTTCGGGACGAAGGACGACCTGCTGGTCGCGGCACTGGAACTGCCGCTACCGCCCACCTACCTGGCCGATGCGCTGGTCGACAATCCGGGACGGGAGGGGGTCGAGCTGATCCGCCGAGCTGTGTCGTTGTGGGATCAGCCGATGGTGCGGTCACGGATGCAGGCGCTGCTGCGGGTGGGCATCTCGCACGAGCGGGCCGCGGCGGCACTGCGCGACCTCTTCACCTCGCAGCTGCTCAGCGTGCTGATCGCCCGCATGCCCGCACCCGACGCGCAGTTGCGCGCGGCTCTCCTCGCAACCCAGCTGGCCGGGCTGGCGTTGCTGCGCTTCGTGATCCCGATCGAGGCGATCGCGCAGGCCGACGCCGACACGATCATCGCGGCCGTCGGCCCCAACCTGCAGCGCTACCTCACCGAGCCGCTGTCCTAGCCACCTTGCCCCGCGTGTCCACGCTGGCAGCGCCGCCCAGCGTGCATACGCGGGGCAAGGCCCGGCCGGCCCGTCGGTCGCGGTTGATCAACAAGCGCTGGGCATGACGCCAGCCATCAGCTGGGCACGTTGATCAACCGGCCGGCCCGCACCGGCGCGTCGCAGCTGCATCACAGATGCTCGCAGGCAGCCCCGGATGCCCAGCAGCATCAGCGATGCCAGAGCGAACTGGACCGACGGAGGTATGCCGAGGCGTCGGCCACCTTTGCCCCGGGTATGCACGCCCCGAGCGTCGCGCATGACACGTCGCGCGTGACACGCCGCGCAGCGTGCGTACGCGGGGCAAAGCACACCCCCGGAAAGTGGACGTGGCCCCCAACCGGTGACGGCTGGGGGCCACGAGCGTGCAACAGGTACTACGACTTCGAGATGACCCGCTCTGCCGCGGTGGCCAGCACGGCCTGTCCGGCGTAGCTCGGGTGAATGCCGCACGGGGTGTCCGCACCCTGCAGGATGGTCAGCAGACCAGCCGCGCAGGTGTCCTTGTGCGGCGCGTTGCGCGACGCCCGCAGGAACAGGTTGAACGCGTCGGCGATCGTCACGTTGTACGGCTTGGCCGCATTCGCGATCGTCGCGTTCACCGCGAGGCTGTTCGCAGTCGCGTCATTGGACGCCGAGTTGATCGAGTAGTAGTTCATGATCACGAGCTGGCCCTTGTAGCCAGTGCTACGCAGCCGGTGCAGGATCGTCGCGACGTGCTTGCCGATCCCGGCCAGGACGGCGCCCAGCTCTTGCTGGCTGGCGCAGTGGTCTGCGGTCGTCTCCTGGCAAACGAGCCCGTCGTTGGCGCCGATCTGCAGCGTGACGAGCTTGGTGTTCGGGTGCGACTTCAGGAACTTCATCGCGAAGTTGAGCTGCGAGCCGGTGTACTTGACGTGCAGCGGGAAGCCTGCGGTGCGGTAGCCGGGGCCGCCGGTAGCCGAGGCGTTGCACCCGTGGTCCGGACGCGAGGTGTTGATCATGCTTGTGGTCGTCTCGCCCGGGCAGGCGGCGTTGACCACGTGCAGGTCGAGGTCGTCGGCGATCAGGGTCGGGTAGCCGACGAGCTTGCTCGCGTTGGTGTAGTCAGGCGTCGGAGTGCTCTGCGCCTCGCGATACCCGAACGGGACCGAGTCGCCGAGTGCGAGATACACCGAACCGGCACGTACCGGCGCCGGGGCGCTCGCGTTCGGTGCGGCCGAGCCGCTCGGGGCTAGGGCGACGAGGGTGGTGACCGCGAGGGCCGCGGCACCGACTGCCGCAAGTGCGCGGATCTTGATTCGAGGCTGCATTGCCATGTAGTACGCCTTTCTGGGGCGGATCGCTTGACTTGCCGCGCGTGAGCGGCCTGCACAACCTTTCCCACAACCGCTGCCGCGTCAAGTTCCCGCTAGACCGGCGGCAGGTCAATGGTGTAGGAAACTCCGCCCGATTCGCCAGCGGCGCCCGGCTCAGGACGGCTCGTCCGCCAGCGCTGCCGACATCCGGCGATGCGCCTGCCAGATCTCCTCGGGAAGGTTGCCGAACTGCTCGAGATGCTCCTGGCGCAATGCCATCTCTTGCCGCCACCGGCCGAGGTCGACGGCCAAGATCGTGGCCAGGTCCTCGGGCGTGATGTCGACGCCCTCGAGGTTCAGTTCGTCCTCGGTCGGGACGGTGCCCACCGCCGTGTGCCGGCCGCTGACCTCGCCGGCCTTGAGCTGCATCAGCCACAGCAGCGCACGCAGGTTGTCCTGGTAGCCGGGCCAGCGGAAGTGCCCGTCGTCCGGATCGCGCTGGAACCAGTTCACGTGCGCGAAGACCGGCTTCGCACGCACCGTGCTCATGATCTTCAGCCAGTGCTCGGCGTAGCGGCCTTCGGGATAGGACATGAAGGGACGCATCGACATCGGGTCGTAGCGCAGCTGGCCCTCGACGCCCTCGGCGGCGTAGGTGGCCTCCGCGCCGAGCGTCAGGCCGTCATACACCCCACCGGCCACGTCGTCTAACGCGCGGATCAGCGGTTCCCGGTCGCTGGTGCGGCCGCCGAAGATGATCGCGTCGATCGGCACGCCGTGCGGATCGTTGACGTCACCGGCGATGTTGGGGACGTTGGCCAGCGTCGTGGTGAACCGGCTGTTGGGGTGCGCCCAGGGTTCGTCGCTGCCCTCGGGACGCTCGGAGATCAGCTCGCCGGTCCAGTCGCGCCAACCCGTGATGTCTGCCGGCGGCGCGGCCGTCTTGCCCTCCCACCACACCTCGTGGCTGTCTGCGTTGTAGGCGACGTTGGTGAAGATCGCCTGCGTCGCCTCGGCCACCGAGCGCAGC
Organism: Jatrophihabitantaceae bacterium; assembly: GCA_035656595.1. GTDB lineage: Bacteria > Actinomycetota > Actinomycetes > Mycobacteriales > Jatrophihabitantaceae > RYN-133. Next base: position 6,689 of record DASRSG010000034.1, read on the forward strand.
GCGGTCGGATTGGTCTTCTCGTTGGTGTCCTTGGCGACGCCGAAGACGCCGAATTCCGGGTTCATCCCGTACAACCGGCCGTTCTGTGGGTCGACCCAGAGCCAGGCGATGTCGTCGCCGTAGAAGGTGACGCGGTAGCGATCGCCGAGCGCGTCGGGCGGCAGCATCATGGCCAGATTGGTCTTGCCGGATGCGCTGGGGAACCCGCCGCAGACGTGGTAGGACGTGCCGGTCTGCTTGTCCTCGATCCCGATCAGCATGAACTGCTCGGCGAGGAACTTCCCCGACGCCCAGCCGTCGTAGGAGGCCTGGCGCAGGCCGTGGGCGATCTTGCCCAGCAACGCGTTGCCGCCGTAGGACGAGCCGAAGTGCAGGATCGTGCGCTCGTCGGCGACGGTGACGAAGTACCGCTGATCCTCCTCGGTGCCCTGGCCGAGGTTCTCCAGGTCGCCGGTCACGTGCACGCCGCGAACGAAGCTGTTCGGATCCGCGAGGTTGTCGACGTGCTCGGCACCCACCCGGGACATCCGGATCATGTGCAGCACCACGGTGCGCGTGTCGGTGAGCTCGACGCCGGCAGCGTAGCGCTCGAGGGGCGAGCCAGGCGGTGCCATCAGGTAGGGCACCACGTACATCGTCTTGCCCGCCGATGCCCCGCGCATGCGGTCCTCGAGCAGCGCCTTCATCTCCTCGGCCGGGCGCCAGTTGTTGTAGACCCCGCTGTCGTCCGGATTGCTCGTCGCGACGATGGTGCGCTCCTCCGAGCGCGCGGTGTCCTTGGCGTAGCTGCGCGAGTAGTACCGGCCCTCGCCGGCCGGCTCGAGTTCGCCCGCGGCCAGCGCCTCTTCAACGAGCCGGGCATCGTCATCGGCGCTGACCACCTCGACGCGTGCGGCGCCGGTCAGTTGCGCCCAGTACTGGACGAATTCGCGCACCTGCGGGTTCTTCAGCCCGGCCTCGTCCAGTGCCGCCACTACGTCAGCCATCGTCGGTGCGCGTCCTCTCGTCCGGGCCGGTCGTGCATCCCGTCCTCTTCCTACCCGACAGCGCCTCGAACAAACTAGTACTACCACAGCGTATACACTCAGTGTATTGTTGCGATCATGACGGTCCCGCTCACCCTGCTCGGCCTGCTGGAACGCGAGCCGAGCCACGGCTACGACCTCAAACGCGACTACGACCAGTACTTCGGGCGCGGCAAGCCGCTGCCCTTCGGCCAGGTCTACGCGACGCTGGGCCGGCTGGCCCGCGACGGCAAGGTGATCGCCGCCGAGGCCGAACCCGGTGGCGGGCCTGACCGCAAGCGGTACGTGATCACCGAGCAGGGCGCGACCGAGGTGCAGGCCTGGCTCACCGAGCCGGTGGCGCCCGAGCCGCACCTGCAGACGGTGCTCTTCGTCAAGGTCGTGCTGGCGCTGATGCTCGACCGGCCGGCCGAGGAGTACCTCGACACCCAGCGCGCCGCGCACCTGCAGCGGATGCGCGCGCTGACCGACATCAAGCGGACGGGCAGCGTGGTCGACGCGCTGCTCGCCGACCACGGGCTGTTCCATCTCGAGGCCGACCTGCGCTGGATCGATCTGACCGCGGCCCGCCTCGACGCGCTGGCAAAGGAAGTCGTGTCATGAGCGACATAGTGGTTGAGGCGCGCGAGGTCGTGCTGTCGTTCGGCCAGACGCCGGCCCTGCAGGGCGCGAGCGTCACCGTGGCGCGCGGCGAGATCCTCGCGGTGATGGGCCCGAGCGGGTCGGGCAAGTCGACGCTGCTGCACAGCCTGGCCGCCATCCTCGTGCCCGACTCGGGCGAGGTGTACTTCGCCGGGCAGCGCCTGGACACGCTGCGCGAGAGCCAGCGCAGCGCGCTGCGCCGTGACCGGTTCGGTTTCGTCTTCCAGTTCGGCCAGCTCGTCCCGGAACTGACCGCGGAAGAGAACGTCGCGCTGCCACTGATGCTCAGCGGCAGCCGGCGTGCCGAGGCACTGAACACCGCGCGCACCTGGTTCGACCGGCTCGAACTGGACGGCATGGGCGGGCGCCGTTCGGGCGAGCTGTCCGGCGGCCAGGCGCAGCGGGTGGCGCTGGCCCGCGGGCTGGTGTCGCAGCCGCAGGTGCTGTTCGCCGACGAGCCGACCGGATCGCTCGACTCGCTCACCGGTGAGCGGGTGATGGAGCTGCTGGTGGGCGCCGCGCGCGAGCAGGGCACCACCGTCGTCCTGGTCACCCACGAACCGCGGGTGGCCGCCTACGCCGATCGCGAGGTCATCGTGCGCGACGGCAAGGTCAACTCGTACTCGGCCGCCCCGCTCGCGTCATGATCCGCCTGAGCCTGCGGCTCACCCTCAACGGTGGACGGGAGGCCGCCGTCCGGCTGGTGATCACCGCGCTCGCGGTGGCGCTCGGTGTCGGCCTGCTGTTGACGACTTTGGCCGGCATCAACGCCGTCAACACGCAGAACGGGCGCTACGCCTGGCTGGAAACCGGATTCACATCCGGGCCACCGCCCGCTCCGGGTGCATCGTCGGTGCTGTGGCGGATAACCGCGGACGAGTTCCGCGGCACGGAGATCGCACGGGTCGACGTGGCCGCGGTCAAGCCCGGCTCGCCCGTCCCACCCGGCATCGCGCACCTGCCCAAGCCGGGCGACTTCTACGCCTCGCCGGCGCTGAGCCGGCTGCTGCACTCCGCACCGGCAGCGCAACTGCGCGATCGGTACGGCACCCGCCAGATCGGGACCATCGGGGTTGCCGGACTTCCCGCACCCGGCTCGTTGCTCGTCGTCACCGGCCTGACCGTGCACGCCATCAACAAGCCGCCGGGCGCAGTTCGGACCAGCAGCATCGCGACCACCGCACCGAGCAGCTGCGACGGCTGCCCCATCGACGTGGGCGTCGATGCCAACGGCATCGACCTGATCCTCGGCGTGGTCGCGATTGCGCTGCTGTTCCCGGTGCTGATCTTCATCGGTTCGGCGACCAGGCTATCGGCCGCGCGGCGCGAGCAGCGCTTTGCCGCGATGCGGCTCGTCGGTGCGACGCCGCGACAGATCTCGTTGATCGCCGCGGTCGAGTCGAGCGTCGGCGCGATCACCGGGGTGGTGCTCGGCTTCGGGCTGTTCGCGGTGTTCCGACCGGAGCTGGCCAAGATCCCGTTCACCGGCTCGCCGTTCTTCACCAGCGACCTGGCGGTGAACCTTCCCGACGTGCTCGCCGTTGCACTCGGCGTGCCCCTGGCGGCGGCACTCGCCGCCCGGCTGGCCTTGCGACGGGTCACGATCTCGCCGCTGGGCGTGACTCGGCGGGTTACGCCGAGCGCGCCGCGAGCGTGGCGGCTGGTGCCGTTGCTCGCCGGGATCGCCGAGCTCGGGTTCTTCGCGAAGGTCGGCCGTCCCGACGGCTCCAACCGCCAGGTGATGGCCTATCTCGGCGGGATGCTGCTGATCGTTGCCGGTCTGGTTATCGCCGGGCCGTGGTTGACCATGATCGGCTCCCGGCTGATGCACCGCCGCACGAACCGGCCGGCGGTGCTCATTGCCGGGCGCCGGCTCGCCGACAACCCGCAGGCCGGCTTCCGGGCGATCAGCGGTCTCGTCCTCGCGCTGTTCGTGACCAGTGTGGCCGTCGGCGTGATCACCACGATCGTGGCGTTCAAGGGCGCGCCGGTCGGCGGCGCCGCGGCCCAGGAGGTATTGGCGCAGCAGTACTTCCGCGACCCGCTGTCCGGACCGGTTCCCTCGATCCGCGCGCTCCCTGCCGGGCTGGTGGGCAAGGTTCGCGCGATCCCCGGCGTGCGCGGCGTTGCAGTGATCCACACGCAACCGGCCACCCCGCTGCACGCTTTCGCGCCCGGGGTCGTGTCCTGCGCAGACCTGGCGGCCGTCCCGTATCTCGGCAGTTGCCCGCACGGAGCGTCCGCGGTGAAGATCGAGCCGAATCTCAGTGGTGAGGCGTCGCAGGCCGGCGTGGTCTGGCCGAGCGTGGCGATCTCGCCGGCGCAGCTGGCCACGTTGCGGGTGCAGGACCTCGTCGTCAGGACCGACGGATCGAGTGCGGCCATCGAGCGGGCGCGCACCGTTCTCGAACTGGCAGTACCTGACCGGTTCAGCCCGAACACGATCGGCGAGTTCCGCGCCCAGGGGTCGCGGCTGATCGACCAGTATCAGCAGCTGGCCAACGTGGTGATCCTGACCAGCCTGCCGATCGCCGGGTGCAGCCTCGCGGTCAG
>DASRSG010000035.1:0-12710 GCA_035656595.1 Jatrophihabitantaceae bacterium
GCCGCCGACCGCGTCCTCGATCGGTTCGGCGACATCGGCTTGATCGACGATGCGGCGCTGGCCGACGGATATGCCGCCGCCCAGCACCGCGAGCGGGGGCTGGCCGGTCGAGCAGTCGCGCTCAAGCTGCGCCGTCGCGGCATCGCCGACGACACGGTTGCGGCTGCCGTCGGGCAGATCGACCGCGCCAGCGAGGTGGCTGCGGCCCGCGCGCTGGTGGCGCGACGGTTGCGCTCACTCGGCGGGCTCGACCCGGTCGTCCAGGCGCGCCGGCTGGTCGGCCTGCTCGCGCGAAAGGGGTACTCGCCCGGATTGGCACACGAGGTCGTCCGCGACGCCCTGCGAGAGGCGCGGGATGACGACGATTTCGGGACCGATCTCGCCGATCCGGAAGTCCTCCACACATTCGATGAATGACCGGGGCGCCGGCACGCCGAGGCCTGATTTGCGGACAAAACGGCGCGACTCGCCATACAGGGTAGGTTGCCTGTCACTTGATTTGTGGCAACAGCATTCCTAACCTCGGGTTACCAGGAGTAACGCGGAATAAAACCAACCCGGTCGCCAACCGACGGCGGTGCGGCCGATCGATATTTTCATCTGACTGCGACACAGAAGGGCGGAGCCACCACCGCCGGCGCCCCGCGCCAGGGTCGATTTGGCCAATCAGCACGCGGGTTCTTGCGGCGTTCCCTGGTTGACACATCGGAGCGCGACGAGGAGGCGGAGATGGTAGGCGTTTGGTACGCCGCGGTGGCTGCGGTGTTCCTGCTCGGCGTGCTGTTCGTGTACGCCTACTCGACGCGTGGACGCCCCGGCCGCCACGCTGGCACGCATGACGTCACCGCGACGACGGCCGAGGTGCTACCCGCCGAGGTGGCGCCCGAGCGCGGCTACGACGGCGAAGCCGTTACCCACCGTGCACAAGTACACGCAGAAACCGAGGCGCTGCGCCATGCCGCCGAAGCCGAGGCAGAGGCAACCCTGCGTGCCGCCCGTGCCGAGGCGCAGGCCGCCACGCTGGAAGCGCACGCCACCCGTACCCGCGCCGACGCGGAGGCCGCCGATGTGCTGGCCGAGGCACGCACGACCGCCCAGCAAGAGATCGCCCGCATCACTGGCGACGCGCGGGCGATCGAGACGGAGCTGGCCGCAAGGGTCCGCGAGGTCGATCAGACCGAATCGCGGATCGAGACCGAGGAACGGCGGGTTGCGGCTGAATCGGCCGAGCTCGACCGATCGGTCGCACAGCTCAATGCCCGGCAGCGCGAGCTCGATACCGCCCAGGCTGACATCGAGCAGCGCAACAGCGAGCTCAACGAGCGGCTGGCCGCCCTGGAACAGCGGGTCGGCGAGTTCGACCGCGAACTCGAGCGGGTCGCCGGGCTCACCGCCGAAGAGGCCAAGGCCGAACTGATGGCAGGCGTCGAGGTGGCAGCCAAGCGCGAGGCCGCGCTGCTGGTGCGCACCATCGAGAACGAAGCGCGCGCCGAGGGCACCACCAAGGCCCGCGAGATCGTGGTCGAGGCGGTCCAGCGGGTGGCCAGCGAGCAGACCAGCGAGACCGTGGTCAGCGTCTTGCACCTGCCCAGCGACGAGATGAAGGGGCGGATCATCGGCCGCGAGGGTCGCAACATCCGCGCCTACGAGTCGGTCACCGGCGTCAACCTGATCATCGACGACACTCCGGAAGCGGTGCTGCTGTCGTGTTTCGATCCGGTGCGGCGTGAGGTCGGCCGGCTGACCCTCGAGAAGCTGATCCTGGACGGCCGCATCCACCCGCATCGCATCGAAGAGGCGTTCGAGCAGAGCAAGGTCGAGGTCGAAGAACTGTGCTTGCGCGCGGCCCACGACGCGCTGGCCGATGTCGGCATCTCTGATCTGGACGAGCGGCTGCTGCCCACCCTGGGCCGGTTGAAGTACCGAACCAGCTACGGACAAAACGTGCTCGGCCACCTCACCGAGACCGCGCACATCGCCGGTGTGATGGCCGCCGAACTCGGCATCGAGGCGACGCTGGTGAAGCGGTGCGCGTTCCTGCACGACATCGGCAAGGCCCTCACCCATGAGGTCGAGGGCAGCCACGCCATCATCGGCGCCGAACTGCTGCGCAAGTACGGCGAGAACGAAGCCGTCGCCCACGCTGTCGAGGCGCACCACAACGAGATCCAGCCGCGCACCATCGAAGCGGTGCTCACCCAGGCATCGGACACCTGCTCCGCCGCCCGTCCCGGCGCCCGGCGCGAGTCGCTCGAGGCCTACGTCAAGCGCTTGGCCCGCATCGAAGAGATCGCGAACGCCAAGCCCGGTGTCGACAAGGTCTTCGCGATGCAGTCCGGGCGCGAGGTGCGCGTGATGGTCCAGCCCAGCGAGATCGACGACCTCGCCGCATCGGTCATCGCCCGCGAGATCGCCAAGCAGATCGAGGACGAGCTGACCTACCCGGGCCAGATCCGCGTGACGGTGGTCCGGGAATCGCGGTCCACGGAGATCGCGCACTGAGCCGACTCCGCGTGCTGCCCGCGGTCGCGATCGCGGTGCTCACCGCTTGCTCGACCCGGGTTGCGGGCACGGGCAACGCGCGGCACGGACCAAGCTGCCCGGGGCCGTCAACAACCGCCATCGTCTCGTGCTTGCAAACCTCGCTCGCGAACTACTGGTCGCAGGTGTTGGCGCAGAAGGTTTCGGTGCAGGTGGTGCTGGCGCCGGCGACTGCCGACGTCCCGCGCGACTGCCGTGACGCCGTCCTGGTGCACACCGCGTTCACCTGTTCGAGCGACGACCGGGTCTACGTCACCGCGCCCTACATCGCCCGGCTCCGGTCGGCGACACCGGCAGCTGACGTGAGCTACCGCTTCGCCGCGACCCTCGGGCACGAGATGGGCCACGTCGTCCAGTTCGCGGTGCACGCGCCGTTGGTCGAAAACGATCATCCGAGCGCAGCGCAGTCGCAACAGATCGAACAGCAAGCCGACTGTCTCTCCGGAGTCTGGGCGGCCGGCGTGGGGTTAGACATGAGCCGTTTCATTGCCGCAGCGAACGAGGTCTTCGAGCTCATCGACAGTGACTTCGAGCGGACTCTGCACGGCACCCCGGCCGTACGAATTGGTGCCGTCGAGCGCGGTGCGAACGGCGCAAGCCCACACTCATGTGGCCTCGCGGCCGGCTAGCTCGGTTCCCACTCGGACCGCAGCAGGCCCATGAGCACCTCGTCCTCGTACCCGCCGCGCACCCACGCGTGCTCACGCCGGCGGCCCTCCTCTACGAACCCGACCTTTCGGTAACACGCGAGGCCACCCACGTTCGATGACAGCGCGATGAGGTGCACCCGGCGCAGGTTGCGCCGCTGGAAGGCGAACCCGACCAGCACCCGCAGCGCATCGGTCCCGTAACCCTTGCCGCGCGCTGACGCCCGCAAACTGATACCCAGCTCCGCATTGCGCGAGAACGCATCGAAATGGAAGAGGTCGCACCGCCCGATCACCTCACCGCCCACCTCGATCGCGAACCTGGCCTCGTCGGACGGCTCGGTGAGCGACTTGGTGAAGCGTTCGGCGAACTCCGGGCGGGACAGCGGGCGCGGTGGTTCGGGTCCGCGCTCCTCCCAGGTCGCGAGCTCGCTGGCGATCTCGTACAGCACGTCGAGGTCTGCCTCGCGTGTCGTGCGCAGCGTGACCAGCTCGCCGCTCAGCATGTCGCCCCCGAGCAGGGCAGCGTGACGAGCTGCCGTGCCACTGGCCACGCGCCGTCGGTCGTGTTCGCGACTACGGTCGCGGTCAGTTCGCGTTCCGGGTCGTGCAGGCTGCGGAAGGACACCTGGGTGTCGACAGTTGCCGTGATGCCGTGCGCGCAATCGGCCAGCCCGTACGCGTGCTCGAACTCGACCTTGTCGCCGCGGCTCACCGAGACGACGCCGGCAAAGTCGGGCGCGACATCGAGATTCACGGCGCCAGGTCCCGCACCAACTTCTCGAGCGCCTCAGCCGCCGTCATCGACGCGACGATGTAGCTGCTCGAGTCGCCGACGCGCACGGTCCAGGCCGCGGTCTCCCAGCGGTACGGATCCACCGGGTCGGCCGGCTCGATGCGGATCTCGAGGTCCGGGTCGCGGCGATCGACCGCCTCACGCGCGAGAGCGGCTACATCTCCGTCGGACAGACTCATGCCCGCCATTGGACCAGAGTGCGGCCCGTATCCTCGACCCCGATATGGCAAACACCTACGAGATCCGCACCTACGGGTGCCAGATGAACGTCCACGACTCCGAACGGCTCGCCGGGCTGCTCGAGGACGCCGGGTACGAGCGCGCCGCGGGCGAGCCGGCCGATCTCGTCGTCTTCAACACCTGCGCGGTGCGCGAGAACGCCGACAACCGCCTCTACGGCAACCTGTCCCACCTCGTACCCGCGAAGAAAGCCCGTCCGGACATGCAGATCGCCGTCGGTGGCTGCCTGGCGCAGAAGGACCGCGGCCTGATCGTCGAGAAGGCACCCTGGGTCGATGTCGTGTTCGGCACGCACAACCTCGCGTCGCTGCCGGTGCTGCTCGAACGCGCTCGGCACAACCGCACGGCCCAGGTCGAGATCGTCGATGCGCTGCAGAACTTCCCGTCCGACCTGCCGAGCCGGCGCGAGTCGGCCTTCAGCGCCTGGGTGTCGGTGTCGGTCGGCTGCGACAACACCTGCACGTTCTGCATCGTCCCGTCCCTGCGCGGCACCGAGACCGACCGCCGGCCCGGCGACGTGCTTGCCGAGATCCGCGCACTCGTCGACTCCGGCGTGATCGAGGTGACGCTGCTCGGGCAGAACGTGAACTCCTACGGACGCTCCTTCGGTGATCGCTTCGCGTTCGGCAAGCTGCTGCGGGCTTGCGGCGACATCGAGGGTCTCGAGCGGGTGCGCTTCACCAGCCCGCACCCGCGTGACTTCACCGACGACGTGATCGCGGCGATGGCCGACACACCGAACGTCATGCCCCAGCTGCACATGCCCATGCAGTCGGGTTCGGACGCCGTGCTGCGCGCCATGCGCCGCTCGTACCGCCAGGAGCGCTACCTCGCGATCATCGACAACGTCCGGGCGGCGATGCCCGGCGCGGCCATCACCACCGACATCATCGTCGGTTTCCCAGGCGAGACCGAAGCCGACTTCGAGCAGACCCTGTCGGTGGTCCGACGCGCGAAGTTCGCCAGCGCGTTCACGTTCCAGTACTCGAAGCGGCCGGGCACGCCCGCGGCGACGATGCCCGATCAAATCCCGAAAGCGGTCGTGCAGGAGCGCTACGACCGGCTGATCGCGCTGCAGGAAGAGCTGTCGTGGACGGCCGCCAAGCAGCTGGTCGGCCGCGAGGTGGAGGTGCTGGTCAGCACCGGCGAGGGACGAAAGGACGGTGCGACCGGCCGGGTCTCGGGACGGGCTCGCGACGGCCGCTTGGTGCACGTGGCCGGAACCGCGGAACCCGGCGATCTGGTCACCGCAACGGTCACCTACGCCGCGCCGCACCATTTGGTGGCCGACGGCGGGATCACCGCGCGACGGCGCTGGCGCGGCAGCGACGCGAGGCCGCATCCGGCACCGAAGCAGTTGCTGACGATCGGCCCGCGACCGTCGCGGTAGTGCCGCTCAGTCCGGCAGCAGGGCCTTGCGCGAGGCCACCTCGTCCTCGGCCTTCTTGATCCGTGCCTCGTCGCCGGCCTTGCGGGCGCGTTCGAGCTTGGCCTCGGCCTCGCTCAGCCGGGCGCGGAGCTCGGCGAGGAAGGGGTTGGATTCGACGCTGGCCGCTCGCCAGCCGGCATCAACGGCGTCGCGCACCCGCTGCTCGGCGGCGCGCATCTGGTCATCGACGCGGCGCATCGCGTCACGTGGCACGTGGCCGATCTCGTCGAACTCGCCTTGCAGGTCGCGCAGCGTCGCCTGGGCCGCCTTCGGGTCGGTGATGTCGAGCGCAGCGGCCTTGGCGATGATGGCTTCCTTCTTGCGCTGGTTCTCCACCTGCTCGGCGTCGCGCTCGGCGAACGTCTCCGAGCGGCGGGCGAAGAACGCATCCTGCGCGGCGCGGAACCGGGTCCAGAGCGCGTCCTCGATGTCGCGCCCGGCTCGCGGGGCCGCCTTCCATTCGGTCATCAGGTCGCGCATCGCCGACGCGGTGTCACGCCAGTCGTTCGAGCCGGACAGTTCCTCGGCGCGCTGCACGAGCTTCTCCTTGGCCACCTTTGCGGTGCCGCGCTCGGCGTCGAGCTGGGCGAAGTGCTGGCCGCGGCGCTTGCCGAACGCGTCCCGCGCCGCCGCGAAATGCTTCCACAGGGCGTCGTCGGTCTTGCGATCGATGCCCTTGATCTGCTTCCACTCCTCGACGATGGCGCGCAGCCGGTCGCCGGATGTCTTCCACGACGTCGCGCTCTCGGCAATCTGGTGGGCCTCAGCGACCAGCGCCTCCTTCGCGGCGATCGCATCGGCGCGGGCCTGCTCGCGCGCGGCCTGCGCCTGGCCGGCACGGGCCTCTGCGGCCGCCAGCACGGCGTCGAGGCGGGCGTCGAGGGCGGCGAGGTCTCCGATCACCGCGGCGCTCGGCAGCTGCTCCCTCATCGCCAGCGCATGCGTCTTGGTCGAGGCGGGATCGCCGCTGCCCGATTCCAGCCGCTTCTCGAGCAGGACGACCTCGGTCGCGAGGTCTTCGTAGCGGCGGATGTAGAACTGCAGCCCGGCGTCGGCGTCGCCGGCCTGCCAGGAGCCGATCTCGCGCTCGCCGTCGGCGGTTTTGACGAAGACGGTGCCGTCTTCGTCAATGCGTCCCCAGGCCGACGACGAGCTCATGACTGCGTATTGAACACGATGGAGCCCACCCCGCGCTGCGCCGATAGCCTGCTGCAGTGATCGTCTGTGCCGCGTTCTGCCCGAATCCGCCGGTGTTGGTGCCGGCAGTTGCCCAGGGCGCGGCGGGCGACCTGGACGGATTGCGTGCCGCTTGCATCGATGTGATCACCCGGATCGCGATGCCTGGACGCCAGTTGATCGTGCTCGGCACCGGCCCGGCAATGCGCCAGTTCGCCGCATCGGCACGCGGCACGTTTGCCGGTTACGGCGTGCCGCTGGAGGTGAGCCTGGGCAGCGACGAGCCCGGCCCAACCGAGCTGCCGCTGTCGCTGACGGTCGGGGCCTGGCTGGTACGCGAGGCGCTCGGGGCCAATTGCGGTGCGATCGGGCTGAGCGTGACCGATGGCACCGACGCGGGTCTGGCCGACGACGGTGACGTCGCACTGCTGGTGATGGGTGACGGAAGCGCACGCCGCAGCGCGGCCGCGCCCGGCTACCTGGACGATCGCGCTGCCGGGTTCGACGCGTCGGTCGTCGCTGCGCTGACCAGCGGCGAGGGCCGGCGATTGGCCGGCATCAACGCGGCCGACGGTGCCCAATTGCTCGCCGCCGGGGTGCCGGCCTGGCAGGCCGCCGGTCGGCTGCTGGGCACGCGTCGCTACGCGGTACAGGTCAGCTACGACGACGCGCCGTACGGCGTCGGGTACTTCGTCGCCGCATGGACATGATCCGCGTCATCGCAGTGGTCGGCCCGACCGCGACTGGAAAGTCGGAGCTGGCCGTCTCGGTCGCCCAGGAGCTCGGTGGCGAGATCATCAACGCCGATTCGATGCAGCTCTATACCGGCATGGACATCGGCACCGCCAAGCTGCTCGAGCCCGAGTGGGGCGGCGTGGCGCACCACCTGCTCGACGTGTGGCCGGTGCAGAAATCAGCCGCCGTCGCCGAGTACCAGGCGATGGCGCGAGCGTGCATCGCCGAGATCGCCGGCCGGGGGCGGACACCGATCCTCGTCGGCGGCTCCGGGCTCTATTTGCGCGGCGCCCTCGACCGCCTCGAGTTCCCCGGCGAATCACCGCCGATCCGCGCCCGCCTGTACCGCGAGCTGGACGAGGCTGGCCCGATGGTCCTGCACGCCCGGCTCGCCGAGCTCGACCCGGCGGCCGCCGCGGCGATCCTGCCGAGCAACGGCCGCCGCATCGTGCGCGCGCTGGAGGTCATCGAGATCACCGGGCGTCCGTTCACCGCGACGATGCCCGGTTTCGACTCGCTCTACGACACGCTCTACCTGGGGCTCGACCGGACGGACCTGGACGAGCGGGTCGAGGTGCGCGTACACCGGATGATGGCGCGCGGCTTGGTCGACGAGATCCGCGCGCTGCTGCCGCTCGGGCTGCGCGACAGCCCGACCGCCGGCAAGGCGCTGGGCTACGCGCAGCTGCTCGCGGTGCTCGATGACGCCGGCGCGGTCGTCGGCGATCTCGACACCGCGGTCGATGCGACCGTCCGGGCCACCCGACGCTTCGTCCGGCGCCAGCGGTCTTGGTTCCGGCGCGACCCGCGGGTGCGCTGGCTCGAGGGCGAGGCGCCGGATCTGCTCGAGCAAGCACTTACCCTGGACTGATGCACGCACTGAAGGGGCACGGGACGGAGAACGACTTCGTCCTGCTGCCTGATCTGGACGGCGCGATGCTGCTCACACCCGAACTCGTCCGGGCGTTGTGCGACCGGTCGGCCGGCATCGGCGGCGACGGCGTCTTGCGGGTCGTCCGCAGCGAAAACTGCGACGACGCCAAGGAATTCGCAGCCGATGCGGAGTACTTCATGGACTACCGCAACGCCGACGGTTCGGTCGCCGAGATGTGCGGAAACGGGATTCGTGTCTTTTTGCGATACCTACAACGGGTCAGCCTCGTTGGAGAGTCAGCGGCGGTGGCGACACGCGGCGGGATCGTGAGTGTGCGGTCCGGCACGGATGGAGACATCAGCGTGCATATGGGACTGCCCCTGGTCCTTGCCGACCGGCCGGTCGCCACCGCCGCGCCCCTGCACCCGCGCGCCGCCCTGGCCGCGGTGCGCATGCCGAATCCGCACGTGGTCGTCGCCGTTTCCGAGGACGAGCTGGTCGCCCTGGATCTCACCCGGCCGCCCCTCGTCGAGCCGGCCCGGCCGGACGGGCAGAACGTCGAGTACATCGCCACGATCGGCGAGCGGCACCTGCGCATGCGGGTCCACGAGCGTGGCGTCGGCGAGACCCGATCGTGCGGCACCGGGATCTGCGCGGCGGTGGTAGCGGCGGCGAGCGCCGATGACACCGGCCGCGACGGGTCGTTGTGGCGCGTGGACGTCCCCGGTGGCACCTGCCGGGTCGTCTGGCACCCGGACGGCGCGATCGAGCTGATCGGCCCGGCGGTCATCGTTGCCGACCTCGACCTGGACGACGACTGGCTCGCCGGAGTCCTCGGGTGAATCGGGTGGGCGTCGCGTGCCACCATGGAAACCACGATGACCGAATTTTCTGATCCGCAGTCCGACGGCACCGGCGACTACGAGCTCGAGGAACGCCAGGCACTGCGCCGGGTGGCCGGGCTCTCGACCGAGCTGCAGGACATCACCGAAGTCGAATACCGCCAGCTTCGCCTGGAACGGGTGGTCCTCGTCGGCGTGTGGACGGGCGGCACGCTCGCCGACGCCGAGAACTCGCTGGCCGAGCTCGCCCGGCTGGCCGAGACCGCTGGCTCAATCGTGCTCGACGGGCTGATCCAGCGGCGTGACAAGCCCGACGCGGCCACCTATATCGGCTCGGGCAAGGCGAAGGAGTTGCGCGACATCGTCGAGGCCGAAGCCGCCGACACCGTGATCTGCGACGGCGAGCTGACCCCCGGCCAGCTGCAGCAGCTGGAGAAGGTCGTCATGGTGAAGGTGGTCGACCGCACCGCGCTGATCCTGGACATCTTCGCCCAGCATGCCCGCTCGAAGGAGGGCAAGGCGCAGGTCGAACTCGCCCAGCTGCAGTACCTGCGTCCACGGCTGCGCGGTTGGGGCGAGTCACTGTCCCGCCAGGTCGGTGGCCGGGCAGCCGGCGGAGCCGGCATCGGCGGCCGCGGCCCGGGCGAGACCAAGATCGAGATCGATCGCCGGCGGATCACCTCGCGGATGGCGAAGCTGCGCAAGGAACTGGCCGGCATGAAGACCGCGCGCGACGTCAAGCGCTCGCGTCGCCACGCTCGCAACGTGCCCTCGGTCGTGCTGGCCGGCTACACGAACGCGGGCAAGTCCTCGCTGCTCAACCGGCTCACCGACGCCGGCGTGCTGGTCGAGAACGCCCTGTTCGCCACCCTCGACCCGACGGTGCGCCGCGCCCAGGCCTCGGACGGGCGCCCGTTCACGCTGGCCGACACCGTCGGCTTCGTGCGGCACCTGCCCACCCAGCTGATCGAGGCGTTCCGATCGACCCTGGAAGAGGTGGGCGAGGCCGACCTGATCCTGCACGTGGTCGATGCCGCCGACGCCGACCCCGAGGCCCAGATCCGCGCAGTGCGCGAGGTGTTCGCCGACATCGACGCGCTCGGCGTGCGCGAGCAGCTGGTGTTCAACAAGGTCGACGCGGCAGACCCGGAGATGCTGCTGCGCTTGCGCCATATCGCGCCTGAGGCGATCTTCGTCTCGGCGCGGACGGGGGAGGGCATCGACAAGCTGCGCGCTGGCCTGGAGGACCTCCTGCCACGCCCCGATGTCGAGGTCGACGTGCTGTTGCCCTACACCCGCGGAGACCTGGTGGCGCGGGTGCACGACGGTGCCGAGGTGATCAGCACCGAGCACACCGAGTCCGGTACCCGGCTGCGTGCCCGCGTCGCACCGGAGTTGGCCGCTGCGCTGGATCCGTTCGGCACTGCCTGACGAATACAGATATGGGCGTACTCTGGGCCCCGCACGCGCACCACCTACTCAAGGGAGTCCACCGCCATGGAGTTGTTCACTCCGGGACATTTGCTGGTGTTGGCGATCATCGCGCTGGTCCTGTTCTTCGGCTGGAAGCAGCTTCCGGACATGGCGCGTTCGGTGGGTCGCTCACTGCGCATCTTCAAGACCGAGATCAAGGGCATGAGCGAGGACGACAAGGCCCGCGAGGAAGCCAAGGCACCGCCGGCGATCGAGCCCGCGTCCGAGCAAGTGGCCGCCACGCCCCCGCCGGTCGTGCAGCCCGCGCCGGTGACCACCCCGCCGAGCAGTGACAACGGCAAGCCGGCCAGCTGACTTTCGCACGGCCCTCGCTGCTACGGGCTGCCTCTAGCGTCCTTCTTCTGGCACTGATCTGCCTTCTGGTGCTGATCTGCACCATGACGAACGGCGCGCCGCGGTAACCTGCGGCGCGCCGTTGCCCTGCTCAGATCTTGCGCAGTACCGCCACGACCCGGCCGAGGATGGTCGCGTCGTCGCCATCGATCGGCTGGTAGGCGGCGTTGTGCGGCAACAGCCAGGCGTGCCCGTCGCGCCGGCGTAGCGATTTGACCGTCGCTTCGCCGTCGAGCATCGCGGCGACGATGTCGCCGTTGTCGGCGTCGGGTTGCTGGCGCACGACCACCCAGTCGCCGTCGGAGATGGCGGCCTCGATCATCGAGTCACCGACGACCTTGAGCAGGAACAGCGAGCCGTCGCCAACCAGGGCCTTGGGCAGCGGGAAGACGTCTTCGATCATCTGCTCGGCAAGGATCGGGCCACCGGCTGCGATCCGCCCGACCACCGGCACGAACACCGGTGCGTCGCCGCGGGGCGCGTCGTCGGTGACTGCCACTGCCCGCCGCACCGCCTTGGGGCGCTCGCCGTTGGAGCCCAGCCGCACGTCGACGGCACGCGGCCGGTTCGGGTCGCGGCGCAGGAAGCCCTTGCGCTCGAGCATGGCTAGCTGGTGGGCGACACTCGAGGTCGACGCCAGGCCCGCCGATTCGCAGATCTCACGGATGCTAGGCGGGTAGCCGCGGCGTTCGATGGAATCGCGAATGACATCGAGGATGGCCTGCTGACGGCGAGTGAGTCCGGTCTTCGGGTCGGGCAGTTCGGTGACCTTGGGACGGCCGGGCTTGCGGCGCTCGGGCTCGGACGAGGCGACCGCCTTCGCCAGGCCGGACCTGGTCGCTCGGGCAGCCGGTTTGGGGCCGGATCTGCCGGTCGTTCGGGCGGACGGTGCCGCCTTCACCGAGGCTGTTCTTGCGGTCTTGGCGGACGGCTTGGTAGACGCCTTCTGGGCCATTTTCGGCTCCTAATCTGCGCGGCGGGGGAGGGTGTGCGGCGAGTTCGGTCGGGACGTGATCGGTGCTGCGAACGGTAGCGCGATGCGGTGTCAATCTCAAACACTTGTTCGAACGACACGCCGGGCGCTGGTGGAAATTGTCAGACCCCGCTGGTACACCTTCGATCAGGCGTTCGATAGAACGCGCGTTCGACAACTGTATCGCCGGGTGACCGCCCGACTGACGACGAAACCGACCATCGACCAGCAGGAGCACGCCATGTCCGCCGCCACCGAATTCGCCCCGGCCGTCTACATCCCGCCGCAGGCCCGCACGCACCGGCCAGCCGAGCAGCTGGCTACCGTCACCGCGCTGTACCAGCCCAGCGAGGTGAGCATTGCCGCGCCGCTTCGTCTGACGCGGCGCGGGGTCGTCGCGCTGGCCGGTGTGGTGGCGGTGCTCGCCGCTGCGCTCGTGCTGCTGGCCTGGCTGTCGGCGCCCGGTAGCGCTGCCGCCGGCTCGGCGGCCGGTCGAGCGGTGCCGGCGACGATCACCGTCCAGCCGGGCGACACGCTCTGGGGGATCGCCACCAGCCTTGCCCCGCAGCGCGATCCGCGGGCCGAGGTGGCCGAGTTGCAGCAGCTCAACTCCCTCGGCAGCGGGTCATT
>DASRSG010000036.1:0-8091 GCA_035656595.1 Jatrophihabitantaceae bacterium
GCCCCGCGTAGGCACGCTGGCGCGGGGAATTTGCGCGCGCACGCGGGGCAAAGCGAGTTGCAGGTGACCGGGCGTGGCGGGGTGTCGGCCACTGTGGTTACTGTCGGTGCGTGACAGCGGGCGGCACCAACACGAGCAACCTGGCGCTGTACCGCAAGTACCGTTCGGCCACCTTCGCCGAGGTGATGGGCCAAGATCACGTCACCGAACCGCTGCGAGCAGCGTTGGCGGCGGGACGGATCAACCACGCCTATCTGTTCAGCGGCCCGCGCGGCTGCGGCAAGACTTCCAGCGCCCGCATCCTGGCCCGCAGCCTGAACTGCATCCAGGGCCCGACCCCCGACCCGTGCGGCATCTGCGACTCGTGTCGCGAGCTCGCGCCCAACGGTTCCGGCTCGATCGACGTCATCGAGATCGATGCGGCCAGCCACAACGGCGTCGACGATGCCCGTGACCTGCGTGAGCGCGCGTTCTTCGCACCGGCCCGCGACCGCTACAAGGTCTACATCATCGACGAGGCGCACATGGTCACGACGGCAGCGTTCAACGCGCTGCTGAAGCTGGTCGAAGAGCCACCCGACTTCCTGATCTTCGTGTTCGCCACCACCGAGCCCGACAAGGTGCTCACCACGATCCGCTCGCGCACCCACCACTACCCGTTCCGGCTGATCCCGCCCGGCATCATGCGCGCCCATCTCGAGGACATCTGTGGCCGGGAGGGCATCACCTTCGAGTCGGCCGTGCTGCCCCTGGTCGTGCGCGCCGGCGGCGGCTCGGCCCGCGACTCGCTGTCGATCCTCGACCAGCTGATCGCCGGTGCCGGACCGGACGGTGTCACCTACCAGCGCGCGGTCTCGCTGCTCGGCGTCACCGACGCGGCACTCTTGGACGACATGGTCGACGCGCTCGCCGCGGGCGATTCGGCGGTCGTCTACGGGACGGTCGACCGGGTCGTCGAGGCCGGCCACGATCCGCGCCGGTTCGCCGCCGACCTGCTCGATCGGTTCCGCGATCTGATCCTGATCGATGCTGTACCCGAGGCGGCCGCCCGCGGCTTGATCGACGCGCCGCAAGATCAAGCCGAGCGGATGGCTGATCAGTCGGCCCGGCTCGGCGCAGCCACCATCACCCGCTACGCCGAGATCGTCCACACCGCCCTGCTCGAGATGCGCGGCACCACGTCAGCCCGGCTGGTGCTCGAGCTGCTCTGCGCCCGGATGCAGCTGCCCGACGCCTCGGCCGATTCAGCCGCCCTGCTGCAACGCATCGAGCGCCTCGAACGCCGCGCCACCGCGTCGGCTGCGGCTACTGCGCAGCCGATCGCCAGCATCCCGACGCCCACGCCCACTGCGACTCCCGCCGAGGCCAGGCCCGCTAAGGCAGCGCCGGCGATGGCAGAGCCGGCCAGGGCCGAGCCAGCAAAGGCGCCGGAACCTGCAGCAAAGGCCGAACCCGCACCCCAATCGCCGCCCCCGGCTGCGCCGGCCGCGCAGCCGGCCGGCGCGGTGGGGGAGCTCGACAGCCGAGCCCTGCGCAACCTGTGGCCGCAGGTCATGGACACGTTGAAGGCCTCGCGAACGATCTGGGCGATGCTCGAAGGCGCCCAGGTGATCAGCCTCGACGGTGAAGCGATCACCCTGGCAGTCGCGCCCAGCCTGGCCAAGCGGGTCGCCGAGGACCGGAACTCGGCCATCATCGTCGAGGCCGTCAAGTCGCTGGTGAGCGGCAGCTGGCAGCTGGTGGTCGTCCCGCTCGGCACCGCACCGAAGCTGCCCGAAGCAGCGGCGGCGCCGGGAGCACCGCCCGCCCGTCCCGCTGCCGCACCCGAGCCCGACCCGCGCGACGACACCGACGACTCCGAGGCCCCGGCCGGCAAGGCTGCACCGCCCGATCCTGACGCCGAGGCGATGAAGCTGCTCGCCGACCAACTCGGCGCTCGCCCGGTCGACTAGCGACTGGTCAGCGCGACGCACCGCGCCTGAACCGTACGTCCACTTTGTCCCGGTTACCTTGGCCGTCGACCCGCATCCAACCCTTGTTTTGGTATCGGGTGACCAAAATGATCATGGAATGCTGGTCACCCGATACCAAAACAGGTGGGTGGGGGTCGACCGCGCCGCCGGGATGATCGGCGCGCCCACCCGTCCCGGTTAGGCTGAACGTCCTACTCGGCAAAGGAGCACGGCGTGGCGCAGCGCGGGGGCCAGTTCGGTGGCGGTCAGCAGCCGAACATGCAGCAGCTGATGAAGCAGGCGCAGAAGATGCAGGAACAGCTCGAGGCCGCGCAGGCCGAGCTTGCCGAGACCGAGGTCACCGGCTCGGCCGGTGGCGGGCTGGTCGAGGCGACCGTCCGCGGCTCGGGCGAGCTGATGGCGCTGAAGATCGATCCGAAGGCGGTCGATCCGGACGATCTCGAGACCTTGCAGGACCTCGTCGTGGCCGCGGTACGCGACGCCAACCGGGCGGCCACCGAGCTTGCCAACGAGAAGATGGGCCCGCTCGCCGGAGGTCTCGGCGGCATGGGCCTGCCCGGCTTCTAACGCATGTACGAAGGCGCGGTCCAGGATCTGATCGACGAGCTCGGCAGGCTTCCGGGCATCGGTCCCAAGGGCGCGCAACGCATCGCGTTCCACTTGCTTGCCACCGAGCCGGCCGATGTCGAACGGCTCGCCGCGACGCTGATCCGGGTCAAGAGCGAGGTCAAGTTCTGCTCGGTCTGCGGCAACGTCGCCGAAGCCGAGATCTGCCGCATCTGCAGCGACGAGCGCCGCGATCGATCGATCATCTGCGTGGTCGAAGAGCCCAAGGACGTCGTGGCGATCGAGCGCACCCGCGAGTTCCGCGGGCGCTACCACGTGCTCGGCGGCGCGATCAGCCCGATCGACGGAGTCGGTCCGGACGACCTGCGGATTCGGGAACTGCTCACCCGGCTGCGCGACGGCGTGGTCACCGAACTCGTCCTGGCCACCGACCCGAACCTCGAAGGCGAGGCGACCGCGACCTATCTCGCCCGGCTGATCAACCCGATGGGCCTCACCGTCACCCGGCTGGCCAGCGGGCTGCCGGTCGGCGGCGACCTCGAATACGCCGACGAGGTGACCCTGGGCCGCGCGTTCTCCGGTCGCCGTCGCGTCGACTGAGCGGGACGACTGACCAACATGCGGCGCGCCCTGTATTGGATCACCGTGGTGATCGCCGTTGCGGCGCTCGCCGGGGGCGCGGTGTACGCCTACCTCGGTTACCGCGACACGGCCGGGCCGGACGGCACGGTCAAGGGCTACTTCGACGCGCTCGCGCGTGCCGACGCACCCGCGGCGCTCGGGTTCGGCAGTGTTCCGGCTGGTCCGCATGACCTGCTGACGAGCCAGGTGCTCGCCGAGCAGCAGCAGCTCGCCCCGCTGCGCAACCTGCAGATCCAATCCGTCGCCCGCTCGGGCTCGCGGGCCGCGGTGCAGTACTCGTACCAGCTCGGCTTCAGCACCGGAAACCGCACCGTGACCGGAACGGTGCAGGTGATCGACGGAGCCGCCGGCTGGCGGATGAGTCAGACGGCAGTGGCCACGACCGTCATCCTCGATCAGGCCACCGACCGCAGCACCTTCGCCCAGGCAGCCGTCCCGGAGGGACGCACGCTGCTCTTCCCCGGCGCGCTGCCGATCCGGTTCGACACCCCATACCTGGCGCTGACCCCGCCCGCAGCGCAGGTGCGCTTCGGCGGCCCGCACACGATCGCCCTCGGGGTGCGGGCAACCCCGGCGGCGCGGTCGCGGCTCACCGCGGCGCTGCACCAACGGCTCACCGCGTGCGTGTCCGGTCCGCCGCCCAGCGTCGCCTGCCCGCTGCCGTCGAACCGATACGTGCCGGGCAGCCTGCGCGGTCGCCTCGTCGGCACGTTGTCCCACGACATCAAGTTCAGCGTCTCGTCCGATGCGGCCGGCTCGATCCAAGCGAGGGGCACCGTGGCATTTCGCGGCCGCTTCCGCCGGCTGACCTACGACAACATCACGCAATCGCGGCGCGGCGAGGTGCGGCTTCCGGTTCACGCATCGGCTTATGCCGTCGCCCCGCTCGCGTTGCATCTGGACGGGACGTCATGAGGCGCGCCCTCCCCGCGATCCTGCTGGCGGGCATCGTCCTCGCGCCGGCCGCCGCGGCGACCCCGGGTGACCCGTACGCGCCGCAGTATTACTTCGACACGTGGCACGTCACCCAACTGTGGCAAGGCGGCGCCCGTGGCCAAGGCATCACGATCGCCGAGATCGATACCGGCGTCGACGCCAACCTGGCGGTCTTCCGCGGCCGGGTACTGACCGGAATCGACTTCGGCCGGCTCGGCGGTGATGGACGGGTCGACCGCGACAAGAACCCCTACGGCCACGGCACATCGATGGCCTCGATCATGGTCGGTCGGCCAGGCCAGTTCGGCATCGAAGGGCTGGCGCCGGGAGCCAAGGTGCTGCCGGTCGCCATCCCGTTGGCGGGGACGACCGACGCGGCCGACGACGACCGGTTGGCCTTCGCGATCCGCTGGGCGGCCAACCACGGCGCGAAGATCATCAGCATGTCGCTGGGCGGCGTCCGCCGGCCGTCCCATAACGCGACGGCGTGTCCCGATGACGAGCAGCAGGCGATCTACCACGCGCTGCGCAAGGGCGCGGTGGTCCTCGCCGCCAGCGGCAACCGCGGCGATCAGGACAACGCCGTTGAAGAGCCCGGCGTATGCCTCGGCGTGGTGTCGGTCGGTGCAGTCACCTCGTCCGGGTCGGTGGCACACTTCTCGTCGCGCCAGAACTACCTGACGATGACCGCGCCCGGCGTCGCGATCGCGTCGATCGGTCACGACGGTTCGCCGTACTCCGGCGCCGGGACGAGCCAGGCGACGGCGGTGGCGTCTGGTGCGACCGCGCTGGTCTGGTCGAAGTTCCCGCGTCTGACCGGATCGCAACTGGTCGGGCGGCTGCTCGCGACTGCCGACCAGCACGGAGACTCGCACGACAGCTCCTACGGCTACGGCACGATCAACCCGTACCGCGCGATCACCAGCGCCGTAGCCACCGATTCGCCTGACCCGGTCTATGCCGCGGCGCGGCCGTTCATGCAGGCGGGGCCCGCGCCGATCCGTCCGCCGCCACCGCCTACACCCGTCGCGCGCGCGGACAAACCGCCAGGGTCGTTCTCGGTGGGTGCCGCACCGCGGCTCGCCGCGTCACGGGTGTTGATCGGGTCGGCGGTAGCGGCCGGCGCGCTCGCGGCGCTCGTCCTGCTCCTCGTGGTCGGGCTGGTCGCGCACCGACGTCGCCGGCTGGCGGCCGTCGCGCCACCGCTCGAGCCGTGGCCGGTAGAGCCGCCGTGGTCGCCTGCTGGTCCGGCGACCTCGGTTGAGTATCGAGGCCTCGAATGGCGCGACGTGTGGTCGGGGGAGCAGCGCAGCCGTCGCCCTGACGACCCGCCGGCGTGAGATTTCGCCCGCCAGAACGTCTATAGGGGTATGGAGCAGTCGATGCCGATTGAGCTAGAGACCTCGATCCGCGAGGCGCTGCAGGCTCGCGCAGACGAGATCGTGCCGCGGCAGACCGAGTTGCGCGCGCGGCGCGGCCGCCGCTGGCTGCCACCCGCGCTCGCCGCGGCCGCAATCGCTGCGCTCGCGCTCACCGTCTCGCTGGTCGTCACCCGCAGTTCGGACGACACGAATGGGCCTGCTGCCCGATCACCGGCTGCTGCGGCCGTGGGCTATCGCTGGCAACTAATGCGAGTCGTCGGCCCCCACGCCGCACTCACTGTGCCGTCGCGGCTGCGGGCAACGCTCGCCTTCGAGCCCGGCGGCCACCTGCAAGGCGACGACTCGGTCAACGCACTGTTCGGCACCTACCAGTTCGACGCGCACGGGTTCCATCTCGTCGGCGATTCGGGGTCGACCCTGGTCGGCATGTTGCCCGGTGATCGCCCCCGCGACGCGGTGGTCGCCGCCATGGGTGCGGTCTTCTACCAATCCGATGCCGGACATCCCGAGATTGTCGCCAGCGTGCAGGGCGGTGTGCTGACCATGCATGCCCGCGGCTACACCCTTACCCTGCAGCGCGGGCGCGCCGTCGGCGACGATCCCACGCCGTCACCGACACCCACGAGATCTAGGTGAGGGTCCTGATCACCCGGTTCACGCCGCTGATCACGGCGCGCAGCGACGCCTGCGTGGTCGACTCGCTGATCCCGACGCCCCAGAGCACCTGATCACCGATCTCGATCTCGAGGTAGGCCGCGGCCTCGGCGTCGCGTCCGGACGTGAGCGCGTGCTCGTTGTAGTCGAGGACGCGCACCGACATGCCACCGAAGCCGAGGTCGACGCTGGACAGCGCATCGCAGAACGCGGCGATCGGGCCGTTGCCCACGCCGCTGATCTCGTGCTCGACGCCATTGAGCCGGATCGTCGAGGTGATCCGCTCGATCCCCTCGTCGCTGGTCGAGGCGAGTTTGACGAGCGACACCGCACCGGGCGAAAGGTACTCAGCCGAGAAGATCTCCCACATCTGCGCAGCACCGACCTCGCCGCCCTCGCCATCGGTGTGCTGCTGGATGACGTGGCTGAACTCGATCTGCAACCGGCGCGGCAGGTCGAGCTTGTGGTCGACCTTCATGATGTACGCGACGCCGCCCTTGCCCGACTGCGAGTTCACCCGGATCACGGCCTCGTACGAGCGGCCGACGTCCTTCGGGTCGATCGGCAGGTACGGGATGTACCACGGCATCTCGCGCACCGGCTTGCCCGAAGCGACTGCTGACCGCTCGAGATCCTCGAAGCCCTTCTTGATCGCGTCCTGGTGCGAGCCGGAGAAGGACGTGTAGACCAGATCGCCCGCGTACGGGTGCCGCTCGTGCACGTCGATGCGGTTGCAGTACTCGGCGGTGCGGCGGATCTCGTCGATGTCGCTGAAGTCGATCATCGGGTCGATGCCCTGGCTGTACAGGTTGAGCCCGAGCGTGACCAGGTCGACGTTGCCGCTGCGCTCGCCGTTGCCGAACAGGCACCCCTCGATGCGCTGCGCGCCGGCCAGCACCGCGAGCTCGGCATCGGCGGTCGCCGTGCCGCGGTCGTTGTGCGTGTGTACCGACAGGCAGATGTGCTCGCGCCGGGTCAGGTTGCGCGACATGTACTCGATCTGGTCGGCGTAGACGTTCGGCGTCGAGCGCTCGACGGTGCACGGCAGGTTCAGCACGATCTCGCGGTCTGCGTCGGGCTGCCACGCGTCCATCACCGCCTCGCAGATCTCGAGGGAGAAGTCGAGCTCGGTGTCCATGAAGATCTCGGGCGAGTACTCGAACCCGAACGTGGTGTCGGGCAGGTAGATCTCGGCGAACTTCATGACCGCGCTCGTGCCGTCGACGGCGACGGCGCGGCACTCGGCCCGTCCGTCTCCGGGGAAGCCGAAGACGACGCGGCGGAAGGTCGGCGCGGCGGCGTTGTACATGTGCACCGTCGCGTCCTTGGCTCCGACCAGTGATTGAACGGTGCGCTCGATGAGCTCCTCGCGGGCCTGGGTCAGCACCGAGATGCGCACGTCGGCGGGGATGCGCTCACCTTCGATGAGGCTGCGGACGAAGTCGAAGTCGGTCTGCGACGCGGCGGGGAAGCCGACCTCGATCTCCTTGTAACCCATCCGGACGAGCAGGTCGAACATCGCCCGCTTGCGGGCGACATCCATCGGATCGATCAGCGACTGGTTGCCGTCGCGCAGATCGGTCGAAAGCCAGCGCGGAGCGTGGGTGATCGATCGGCTCGGCCACTGCCGATCGGGCAGGTCAATGGGCGGGACCGGGCGGTACCGGTAACACGGCATGGGCGAAGGTTGCTGGGCATTGAACATGTGTCTGGCTCCTGGGAACGATCTACGCCCGTTAGGGCGGACCGATCGGCACCACGCTCACGCCCGCGACGAGGGGGCCGACCGGTTCTTTACAGAGTTTCCGGTGCCTCGTCGCGGCTACGAAGGAGCAGCAGGCGCGTCATATTGCCGCCGAGCGTAACCGATCCGGCCTCGATACCCCAACTCACCGTCTTGGCCTCGCTGCAGAGACTTTCGCGGCGTGTCGCTCTGC
>DASRSG010000037.1:0-4409 GCA_035656595.1 Jatrophihabitantaceae bacterium
TGCTCGCGGACGTCCCCCTGCAGCGCGAAGACGCCGATCCGCGGCTGGGGCAACGGCTACCAGCCGCGCTCGGCGAGCCGGTGCGGCTGCGCAATCTCGTCGACGTTGATGCCGACCATCGCCTCGCCGAGGCCGCGAGAGACCTTGGCGATCATGTCCGGGTCGTCGTAGAACGTGGTCGCCTTGACGATCGCGGCGGCGCGCTGGGCGGGGTTGCCGGCCTTGAAGATGCCGGAGCCGACGAACACGCCCTCGGCGCCGAGCTGCATCATCATCGCCGCGTCGGCGGGGGTCGCGATGCCGCCCGCGGTGAACAGGACGACTGGCAGCTTGCCGGCCTCGGCTACCTCACGCACCAGTTCGTAGGGCGCCTGCAGCTCCTTGGCCGCGACGTACAGTTCGTCCTCGGCCAGGTTCTGCAGGCGACGGATCTCGGCACGGATCGAGCGCATGTGGGTGGTTGCGTTGGACACGTCGCCAGTGCCCGCCTCGCCCTTGGACCGGATCATCGCCGCGCCCTCGGTGAGGCGGCGCAGCGCCTCGCCCAGGTTCGTCGCACCGCACACGAACGGGACGGTGAACGCCCACTTGTCGATGTGGTTGGCGTAGTCGGCCGGCGTCAGCACCTCGGACTCGTCGATGTAGTCGACGCCGAGGGACTGCAGCACCTGTGCTTCGACGAAGTGGCCGATGCGGGCCTTGGCCATCACCGGGATCGAGACGGCGCTGATGATGCCCTCGATCATGTCCGGGTCGCTCATGCGGGAGACCCCGCCCTGGGCGCGGATATCGGCGGGCACCCGCTCGAGGGCCATCACCGCCACGGCGCCGGCGTCCTCGGCTATCTTGGCCTGCTCGGCGGTGACGACGTCCATGATGACGCCGCCCTTGAGCATCTCGGCCATGCCGCGCTTGACGCGCGAGGTACCCGTGGCGTGTTCGGACGTAGACTCGGCCATACCCCGAGTCTACGAGCCGCAGGGACGGCTGCGGTCCACAGCGGCCCGTCCGGTGCCGATCCAGTGGCCTGGTCGGTCGGTCTCCCTAGTGGCTGGTGATGTGTGCGGTCTTCTGCGCGAGGACGAACCAGGCCCCGCCGGGAGTCAGGCTCAGCGTCTTGTGATTGGCGTTTATCGTTAGCCGGGTGCCGGCCGAGACGTTGGCCCGCGACCAGGTGCCGTCGATCCGGCGCCCGTTACGGAATACCGACACCGAGCCCTTGCCGACGGTGTAGGTGAACATCGACGGGTTGCCGAGTACGTCGGTGTCCTGCGGGTGCGGCACGATGCGGCACTTCTGCACGACCACGTTCGGCGTCGCGATCAGCTTGCCGTCATTGGCATGCTGGGCCTGGCCGTCGATGTAGCGCACGTACTTCTTGATCTGCGCGTCCCACCGGAAGTCGACCGGGGTGCCGCCGACATAGGTCTGCACCGACTTGCCCGGATGTCCGGGTACCGGCAGCTTCGTGCTCCAGTGCAGCCCGATACTCCTGGGCAGCGGCGTCTTGGCGTGTTCGGCGACCTGCTTCACGTTCAGCACGAGGTTGATGTAGGACGATGCGGCGCGGCTGACCCGTGAGTAGTACCCGGCCCCCGCGTCGTTGCTCCAGCTGGTGATGCCCGAGCGGCGCATGCGCGGCAGCGAGTCGTGCGCGCCGCCGGAATAGGCCGCGGTGATCTTGCCGTACTGCAGCAACAGGTCCGGATCGCTCGGCCGGGTGCTGCGCACGTAGCCCACCCGCGCGGGGTGCCGCGAGCCGAAGATCGCCGCGAGGCGGGTCAGCCCGCCTTCGACCTCCTCGATGTACACGATGTCGGCCTGGTCGATGCCCACCTGCGGACGGCCCGGCGCGGTGTCGTCGATCTTCACCGAGACGGTCGGCAGCGACGGGCGGTCCTTCAAACCGGTGAACGGGTCGATCGCGTTGGGGTTGGGCTTGGGCCGGGGCGGCGGCTTCGAGTCGGAGTTGGTCGCGCTGTGCGTGGGTGATCCTGACTGCGGGGTCGACGGGCTGCTGGTGCCGCTGGGCTTGGGCTTGCTGCTGCCAGTGCACGCAGCGGCCAGCAGACCCACCACGAAAACCGTCGCGAAGGCAGCGCGGATCGCGCGGGAGGGGCGAGTCATGGCGAATCCTTCACAGCCTAACTGTTCTGATCGGAAAGGTCGGGAATATCGTCGGGGCGGACGGACGCGGGCTCGGCAGGCGGTTGGGTGTCATCGATATCGAAGAACTGCGGCAGGTCGGCGTTGCCGGCCAGTCGCAACAAGCGCGGCATGCGCCGCGAGCGCAGCGTACGAGTGTCGCGTACTGCGTCATTGTAGAAACGCCGGGAGACCTGCACGCGGACCGCGGCCTCGCGCAGCTCGGCAACCGCATCCTTGCCGACCGCGACCGAGCCGCCGGCAAGGTGCGCTACCGCCCGTCCTACCGCGTTCTCGATCGCCTCACGGCCGACGCCGGTTGAGGTGAGAGCGTCCTGAGCGAGATCGGCGTAGCGGGCTCGCTCGGTGCTGCCCAAGCCGCTCTCCGGCGCCTCGGCCACGTGCAACAGCGCGGCCGCGCGGCGGACGAGCTGTGCATCGAGCGCGGCACGGGCGGCGTCCACCCGGGCGTGCAGGCGATCCAGGCGGGTCAGCGTGAAGGTGACCCACATCGACAGCAGGATCGCCAGCAGTACTGCCGCGATCAGCCACCCAACTGGAAGCACGGTCGCCCGTCACTTCGTTCCGGGTAACCGGCCGAGCCCCATGGTTGGCTCGCTCCGCTCGCTCACGCGCCTGAGACTAACCTCTGGGCGCTGTGCCCTGGGGTAGGCCCGCTCCGGCGATTGCCAGCTCATAGACACGCAATATGGCTTGGACGACGACCGCCCAGTCGTACGGCGCGACCGCGCGCGTGCCGGCCGCGGCCAGGCCAGCCTGCCGCTCGCGGTCATCGAGCACGGCAGCCAGCCCGCGGGCCAGGTCGGCGGCATCGCCGACCGTCGTCAGCTCCCCCGCCGCGCCGTCGTCCAGTACGCGCCGGAACGCCTCGATGTCGCTGGCCACGATCGGCGTCCGTGCCGACATCGCCTCGAGCAGGATCACGCCGAAGCTCTCCTGGCCGGTGTTCGGAGCGCAGTACACGTCGACGCTGCGCAGCATCCGCGCCTTGTCCGCATCGCTGACCTGACCGAGCAGCGCGAACCGCGAGCCGACGGAGGCCGGCAGCCGGTCGAGGAACTCGTCGGCCTCGCCACGGCCGGCCACCAGGACCCGAAGTTGCGGGCGATCGGCGGCCAGCCGGGCGACGGCGTCAACCAGGAGGTCCATGCCCTTGCGCGGCTCGTCGTAGCGGCCGATGAAGCCGATCGTGCCGCCCTCGCGGGGATAACCCGGCAACGGCTGCGCGTCGGCAAAATGCGCTACCGCGACCCCGTTCGGGATGACCACCGCATCGGCGCCGAGGTGCTCGACGATCACCTGCCGCGCAGCCGCGGACACCGCGATCCGTCCGGACAGTTTCTCGAGGAACGGCTGCAGCACGGTGTCGAACATCGCCAGGAAGCGCGAACGCACCGTCGCCGCATGGAATGTCCCGACCATCGGGCCGTCGTGGATCATGCACGTGAGCAGCGACAGGCTGGGCGGGGCCGGCTCGTGCACGTGCACCACGTCGAACTCGCCGTCGCGCAGCCAGCGGCGCACCCGCGCGGCGGACACCACCCCGAACTGCACCCGCGCGACCGAGCCGTTGTACGGGATCGGCACCGCCTTGCCGGCCACCACGACGTAGGGCGGCAGGCCTGCGGTGTCCTCGTCGCCGGGGGCAAGAACCGAGACCTGGTGTCCGAGCTGCAACAACTGCTCGGCCAGGTCGCGGACATGGGCTTGCACGCCACCGGGAATGTCCCAGGAGTACGGGCAGACGATGCCGATGCGCATTGCTCAGCCCGCCGCCTTGCGCGGCGGCAGGTCGGCGAGCCACAGCCGCTGCAGCATGTGCCAGTCCGCGGGGTGTGCGCAGATGTAGGTCTCGAACGCGTTGGCCAGCGCTTGCGTCATCGCCGGCGCCTGCTCGCGCAGCCTGCCTTCGGGCACCTCGATCGGTGCGCCGATGTTCTGTGCCCACCCGTCCTGGGTGAACCACAGCCCGACCGGAAGCAGGGCCGCCCCGGTGGTGGCCGCGAGCACGGCGGGGCCGCCGGGCATCCGGGTGGGCTCGCCGAAGAAGTCGACCTGGACGCCGTTACGCGACAGATCGCGGTCGCCGAGCAGGCAGATGACCTTGTTCTGACCCAGCCGTTCGCGCAGCACGTCGAAGGGCGGTCGCGGGCCACCGGTCAGCGGCAGGATCTCGAAGCCCAGCCCTTCGCGGTATTCGACGAAGCGGTCGAAGAGCGACTCGGGCTTGAGCCGCTCGGCGA
>DASRSG010000038.1:0-6882 GCA_035656595.1 Jatrophihabitantaceae bacterium
CTCGCATCGACTGGCGGAGCAACGATGCCTTCGGTTCGCTCGCAAGCTTCGCTCACAGCCGATCACTCGCTTCGCTCGCATCGACTGGCCGAGCAACGATGCCTTCGGTTCGCTCGCAAGCTTCGCTCACAGTGGCCGCTCGTAGCTGGCCCACGCGATGTGCGACTCGTGCAGCGTGACCGCGATCGCCGCTAGCCCGCGCGCGCCCTCCCCGAGCGACCCGGCGTGCACCCGGTCGGCGAGCCGGTCGGCGATCACCTGCGCCATCGCCTCGGTCGAAGTGTTCATGCCCGCGAACGCCGCCTCGTCGTCAAGATTGCGGTAGCTCAACTCGCCGACGAGGGCGTGCAACTCCTCGGCGGCACGGCCGATGTCCACCACGATGTTGTCTGCATCTAGTGCCTCGCGCCGAAAGGTCGCGTCGACCACGAAGGTCGCACCGTGCAGGCGCTGCGCCGGTCCGAACACGTCGCCACGGAAACTGTGGGCGATCATCATGTGATCGCGAACGGTCACGCTGAACATGTCGATGATCCCTCGGCGTAGGTGATGGTGTGGCACAGCGCCGGCAGGCTTCCGTCCGCGAGCCGGGCCATGACCTCGGGTAGCTCGTCGAACGGCGACGAACCGGTGAGCAACGCGTCGAAGGCGGGATCGTGCAGCAGATCGAGCGCGAGCACCAGCCGATCGGTCATCGTCCTGGCGTCGCGCCGGGCCGGCGCGACGCGTCCGACCTGGCTCGCGCGGATGCCCAGCCGGCCCGAGTGAAACGCGCCGCCCAGCGAGAGCGTGACCTCGGTGTCGCCGTACCAGCTCACCTCTAGGACGGTGCCCTCGGTGGCGAGCAGCTCGAGCGAACGCTGCAGTCCGGCGGACGTAGCACTGGTGTGCACCACGAGATCGCGCCCACCTGATGCCTCGGACGGCAGCGCGAACTCGGCGCCGAGCGCGGCGGCGACCTCGGCGCGGGTGGGATCGACGTCGACCAGCGTCACCCGCACCCCGGGGAAGCCGGTGATCAGCCGCGCGACGCAGCACCCGACCATGCCGGCGCCGATCACGGCGATCCGGTCGCCGATCAGCGGAGCGGCATCCCACAACGCGTTGACCGCGGTCTCGACCGTGCCGGCCAGGACGGCCCGTGCGGGCGGTACGCCGTCCGGAATGACCACGACCGAACTGGCCGGCACGACGTAGGCGGTCTGGTGCGGATACAGGCAGAAGACGGTCCGTCCCTGCAGCTGCGCAGGCCCGTGCTCGACGACGCCGACGTTGAGGTAGCCGTATTTGACCGGTGCCGGAAAGTCGCCGTCCTGGAAGGGCGCGCGCATCGCAGCGTGCTGGCTCGCCGGGACACCGCCCCGGAAGACGAGCGTCTCCGTCCCGCGGCTGATGCCGGAGTGCAGCGTGCGGACGACGACATCGTCCGGACCGGGCTCGGGCAGCGAGATCGGCCGGATCTCGCCCGAACCCGGCTCGCACAGCCAGAACGCGCGCGCGTCGCGCCCCACCGACCTCACCGCCCTCCGGTTTCGACGTGAACCGTACCGTCGCGTTTCTCGTACTACGGGTGTACGCCATACCCACGGAGATGACAGTGCACACGGTTCGCACAGGCCCGGCGATCGGACTGATCGCCTATGTGGGGATGCAGGTGGCGCTGCTTGGCTTGCTCGGCGTGACGGTCGGGTTGAGCATCGTCGGCTGGATCGTCGGCCTGACCTGCGGGCTCGCCACGAACGCGGCCCTCGCCTATCGGAGCGTCATGCTGCGGCCGGCCGATCAGGTGACCCTCGTGCGTGCCACCATCGTCGGTGCCGTCGCCGCCCTCACTGCGGATGCGTTCGTGCGATCGGTGCCGATGGCATTCGTGGTGGCGCTGGCCGTCATTGCTCTCGTCCTTGATGCCGTGGACGGATGGGTCGCGCGGCATACCCGCACGGCCTCACCGTTCGGTGCGCGCTTCGACATGGAAGTCGACGCGTTCCTGATCCTCGTCCTCAGCGTGGATGTCTCCCGGTCGGTCGGCCCGTGGGTGCTTGCGATCGGCGCGGCGCGATACGTCTTCGGCGTGGCGGCTTGGCTGGTGCGCTGGCTGCGCGAACCGATGCCGGCCAGTTATTGGGCAAAGACGGTCGCAGCGATCCAGGGCATCGCGCTGACCACTGCGGTCGCGGGCGCCGTGCCGACTGTCGCCATAGACACGGTGCTCGCTATCGCGTTCGCGTTGCTGGCCGAGTCGTTCGGGCATCAGGTGTGGTGGCTCGCCCGCCACCACCACGTGCAGCCGCGCCGGCCGGTGGAAGCGGCGCGTCGGATGCCGGCCCATGTCGCTTGATCAGGGCGCCGTGCCGGCCGCCCGAACCGTTCGCCGGCGGGCACGCCTCGTCGCATCATGGCTAATCACCATTCTCGCGTTCCTGCTCGTCTGGTTCGCACTCGTTGCTCCCACCAAGCTCGACAGGCTCACCTTCGGCGCGTTCCTGCGCATCCCGATCGAGGGCCTGATCGTCGTCGCCCTCGGCCTGGTGCTGCCGCTGCGATGGCGGCGCGTGCTGGCCATCTCCGTCGGCGTGCTGCTCGGCCTGCTGGCGATCGTCAAGATCCTCGACATGGGGTTCTACGCCGAGGTCGACCGGCCGTTCGACCCGGTGAACGATTGGAGCAGCTTCAAGCCCGCGATCGGCGTGCTGCGCGATTCGGTCGGTGCGGATTGGTCAAACGCCGCGGTCGTCGGCGCGATCCTGCTCGCGGTCGCCACCCTCGTCCTCTTGCCGCTTTCGGTGTTGCGGCTGACCCGGCTGACCGCCCAGCACCGAGTGACCTCGGCGCGTGCCCTCACCGCGGTCGGGGTCGTGTGGATCCTGTGCGCAGCGCTGGGCGTCGAGATCGTGGCCGGGACGCCGGTCGCCTCAACGAGCGCAGCCACCCTCGCCTACCACCAGGTTCGCGAGGTGCGCTTCGAGTTGCAGGATCGCCGAAAGTTCGCGGTGAAGCTCGGCGCCGAGGACTCCGTGAGTAGCACTCCGGCCAGCGATCTGCTCACCGGGTTGCGCGGCAAGGACGTCATCATTGCCTTCGTCGAGAGCTACGGACGTGTCGCGGTGCAGGGCACGAAGTTCTCGCCCCAGGTCGACGCCGTCCTCAAAGCCGGCACGCAGAGCCTGCAGAACGCCGGCTTCGCCTCGCAAAGCGCGTTCCTCGACTCGCCGACTTACGGCGGGATCAGTTGGCTCGCACACTCCAGCCTGCAATCCGGGCTGTGGATCAACTCGCAGTCGCGGTACAACGAGCTGGTCTCGAGCAACCGGTTCACGCTGAGCGACGCGTTCAAGCGAGCCGGCTGGCGCACGGTCGGCGACGTGCCGTCCAATACCGGGTCCTGGCGGCAGGGCACGTCGTTCTACCACTACGACCAGCTCTACAACGCTAGCAACGTCGGCTATGCCGGACCGAAGTTCAGTTACGGGGCCATGCCCGACCAATACATCCTTTCCGCGTTCCAGCGGATGGAGCTCGGCAAGCAGAACCGCGCACCGGTGATGGCCGAGATCGACCTGGTCTCATCACACACGCCGTGGGCGCCGCTGCCACACATGGTGCCGTGGGACAAGGTTGGCGACGGTTCGATCTTCGACAGCATGCCGGCGCAGGGCCAGCAGCCCGATCAGGTCTGGCAACAGAGCAGCCAGGTGCAGGCGGCGTACGGGCAGTCGGTGCAGTACTCCTTGAGCGCGCTGTTCTCGTGGGTGCAGCAGGTGCACGACAACAATCTCGTGATGATCGTGGTAGGCGACCACCAGCCGGCGCACATCGTGAGCGGGTACCGGGCCAGCCACTACGTGCCGATCTCGATCATCGCCCACGATCCGAAGGTCATGGGCCGTATCTCGTCGTGGGGCTGGCAGGCCGGCATGCTGCCCAGCGCGCAGGCGCCGGTGTGGGGGATGAACGCATTCCGCAACCGCTTCCTGGGCGCCTACGGATCGCCGCCCACGGCGCCGGCGGCGCCGCCGGAACCTTCGCATCCGCCGGTCGGTCGCGCGCAGCCGCAACTCGCGGCGCCGCACTGACGGGTGATTCGGCCAGGTTTAGACCGTTATATTCCGCGAATTGACATGCAGTGTTAGTTCCTGGTGAGATTCATTCCGTAGCGGGGTAACAACAGTTCGGCGGGGACGACCTAACTGGAGAACACCGTGCCCCCCACGCCCCCCGCAGCCCGTGTCACTTCGCGCCTTGCCGCCCGTAAGGCGGCCCTCGCCGCGACGACGCTCGCGCTCATGATCAGCACCGTCGGCCTGTCCACAGACTCCGCGGCGAGCAGCTACACCAGCGTGAACATGCGCACCGCCGCTCGCACCGCACACACCCGGATGCCCAGCCACAACCTCAAGCACTGGAAGCTCGCGTTCCGCGACAACTTCCGCGGCAACAAGCTCAGCAGCGCGTGGAGTGTCTATGGCCCGACCGCCGTGCCGTCGAACCCCAACACCGCGTACTGGTCACCGAGCCACGCGAAGGTCAGCCACAGCAAGCTCATCCTGTCCGGCAAGCGCGACAGTGCGAACGGGCAGATCGTCACTGCAGGCGTCGGCCTCTGGGGCGAGAAGCCGCTGACCTACGGCAAGTACAAGATGCTGGTTCGGGTCACGAAGTGTTCTCAGGTCAAGTACGCCTGGATCCTGTGGCCGTACAACGGCGAGTGGCCGTCCGGCGGCGAGGTCGACTTCGGCGAGGACGAGGGCGGCGCCCGTCAGGGCACCACCGGATCGATCGTCTACGACAACCAGGGCAGCCCCGGAACGTTGCGGCAGAACTACGTGACCACCCAGCGCCCGTTCTCTGACTGGCACGTGGTCGGCGTCATCTGGAAGCCCGGCGTGATCAAGTACACGCTCGACGGCAAGACCTGGGGTGTCCGCCGGTCCGCTGACGTCCCGTCGACGCCGATGGTGCTCGCGCTGCAGACCGAGTCACTGGTGCCCGCGAACCAGGTGCCGCAGTCGTTCAACTCGTGCAACGCCCAGATCGGCTGGGTCGCGGAATGGTCGATGCGCCACTAACCAGCTCGTGATGGGACGGCCGGTGCCGGCACGACGGGCGCCGGCCGTCCCATCTCGTTTAGGCGCACCACGATGTGGCGATCCCACAGCGCGCTGGTGCGCGGGTTGTCCGAGCGCCAGTGACAGCCGCGGCTCTCGTTGCGCGCGGCCGCCGCGACGATGACAGAGCGGGCAGCTGTCGCCAACGCGCCCTCGCCGATTCCCTCGAGCTCGTCAAGGGCCGCGTTCAGCCCAGCCGCATCCCGGCGGATCCCGGCGTATTTGCTAAGGATCGCGCGGACGCGCTCGGGCTCCGGATCGTCGGGCACGACGACCGGCGCCGAGATCTCGCTGCGCACCGGTGGCAGGTCGAGCGTCAACGCTGCGGCCAGGCGCCGGCCGAAGACCAGACCCTCAACCAAGCTGTTGGACGCGAGGCGATTCGCGCCATGCACCCCGGTGGCCGCGGTCTCGCCCACCGCGAACAGGCCGGGCACGTCGGTCGCGCCAACATGGTCGACGCGTATGCCGCCGCACAAGAAGTGTTCGGCAGGTGCGACCGGGACGGGCTGCGTGGCGATGTCGACGCCGATCCGCTCGCACGAGGCGATGACCGTCGGGAAGCGCTGCCGCAACGTGGCGGCGTCGATCGCCGTGGCGTCGAGCCAGACGTGGCTGACGCGGTCGCGACGCATCGTCGCTTCGACCTCACGCGCCACGATGTCGCGAGGAGCGAGATCGGCCAGCGGGTGGCGCCCGGCCATGACCGGACGGCCGGCGTGATCGCGCAGCACCGCACCCTCGCCGCGCATCGCTTCGGTGACCAGCGGCAACTGGCCATGCGTCGCACCGGTATGTAGCGCGGTGGGGTGGAACTGCACGAATTCCATGTCCATAAGTGATGCACCGGCGTGCAACGCGAGTGCCAGCCCGTCGCCACGCACCGCGGGCGGGTTTGTGCTGGCCTGGTAGGCGTTGCCCATGCCCCCGGTCGCGAGCACGACGGCGCGCGCCCGGATCTCGACGGTGGCGCCGTCGACATCGAGGATCGCGCCGGTCACCCGGCCGTCAGCCGTCCGGGTCAATCCAGTAACGCGGCCGGACACCGCTTCCACGCCTGCTGCGCGTACCGCTGCGGCCAGCACTCGGTATACCTCGGCACCGGTGGCGTCACCGCCGGCGTGCACCACCCGCGGACGCCCGTGCCCGCCCTCGATCGTTCTCGACAGGGTGCCGTCGGCATGCCGGTCGAACACCGCGCCGTGCGCGATCAGGTCGGCGACTCGCTGCGGTCCTTCCTCGACGAGCAGGCGCACTGCATCGTCGTCGCAGAATCCGGCACCCGCCACCGCAGTGTCGTGCGCGTGGTCGGCCGGGTCGTCGACGCCGAATGCGGCGGCGACGCCACCCTGCGCCCATGGCGTGCTGCCGTCACCTGCGGAGATGACGAGCACGCGCCGCGTTGCGGCCAGGCCGAGTGCTGTCGAAAGCCCGGCGACGCCGGCACCGACGACCAGAACCTCGACGTCGCTGTTCATTCGCCACCCCCCGGGTTGCCGAGCGTGATCATCTTCTCGACGGCGCGGCGCGCAGCGGGCGCGATGTCGGCAGGCACGGTCACCTCGTCGCGTCCCTCGCGCAGGCTGCGCAACAGCAGTTCTGGTGTCGTCATCTTCATGAACCGGCACGACGCCTTCGGGTTCATGGGCAGGAAGTTGGTGTGCTGGTTCACCTTGCGCAACTGGTGCAGCATGCCGATCTCGGTGGCAACCAGTGCGGTGCCGGCCGACATGGTGCGCGCGGCGTCGACCATGCCGCCGGTGGACAGGATGCGTGT
>DASRSG010000039.1:0-3416 GCA_035656595.1 Jatrophihabitantaceae bacterium
GTTCGCAGTGATACTCAGGCGCCGCGCCAGACGGCGTCGCCCGCAGCCGTAGACCGTAGGGTTCTCGTGCTTCGCCGCAGAGCTGGCGGTCACGTCAAGGACGACCGTCACATCGGCGCGCACGACCTTTCCCTCGTTCGGCGCCGTCGTGCTCACGACCCGCTCCGGGACAGTCGGGGTCAACGAGCTGCCCGCTCGCTGCGCAGCGGATCGCCGACACCACCGAGGGAGCGCGGCCGCAGCCGTACCGGCAGGCACGCTGGCCGCTGGGATCATGATGTGCACCATGTGACTTGCTGCGGAGCGCAGGCCGGGTGCCGGATCAGAACCAGTCGTCGGCGCGTGACCAGGTGATCAGGTTGTCGAGAATGCCGGGAGTCGGCTCGGCCGGCTCGGTGGCCGTATAGGCCCCGCGGTAGAACAGCAGCGGACGCTGGTCGTCCGGGTTCTCCGCACTAACGTCGCCCAGCGCAGTGACCCGGCCGACGACGATCCAGTGGTCGCCGCCGTCGAGCACACTTTCGACCGAGCAGTCGATCCAGGTCAGCACGCCGCGCAACACGGGCGCGCCGGAGGGCGCCGGCTGCCATTCGATCGAGGCGAACTTGTCTGCGCCGGCCTTGCCGAAGACCGCGCTGACATCGCGCTGATCGTGTGCGAGGACGTTGACGCAGAACGAGCCGGCGGTCTCGATCAGCGGCCAGGTACGCGAGTTCTTGCCAGGGCAGAACAGCACCAGCGGTGGGTCGAGCGACAGCGCTGCGAACGACTGGCAGGCGAAGCCGACAGGCTCATCAACCCCGATCGCGGCGACCACCGTAACCCCGGTGCAGAAGTGACCAAGCGCCTGGCGAAAAGTCCCAGCGTCAATGGTCATCGAGCCTCGTTTGGGCCACTCGCTCCGCTCGGGCCTGTCCTCGACTCGATCCGTGCCTGACGGCAAGGGCTGTACTCCTGGTTCTTCGCGCGAGCGCTCATCACGGTCACTGGTATTGCGCGCCGAGGGTGAAGTCATGGCCCCAGAGGCTGACTGCGGTGCTCTCGCGAGCGATCCAGGACTCGTCGTCGACCTGTCGTCCCTCGCAGCCGAACTCAACGTCGAAGCCGCCGGGTGTCTTCATGTAGAACGACAACATCAGGTCGTTGACATGCCGGCCGAGCGTCGCTGACATCGGCACCTTGCGGCGCAACGCGCGGTCGTGACACAGGCCGACGTCGTCGGCGTCCTCGACCTCGATCATCAGGTGCACGATTCCGGACGGCGTGGGCATCGGCAGGAACGCCAGGCTGTGATGGCGCGGGTTGCAGCCGAAGAAGCGCAACCATGCCGGCGCGCCTTCAGCCGGCCGTCCGACCATCTGCGGCGGCAGCCGCATCGAGTCGCGCAGCCGGAATCCGAGCACGTCACGATAGAACCGCAGCGCGGCTTCGTCATCCTTGGTCGACAGCACGACGTGGCCGAGACCCTGCTCCCCCGTCACGAACGTGTGTCCGTACGGGCTGACAACACGACGGTGTTGCAGCGCGACGCCGTGAAAGGCTTCGAGGGTGTTGCCGGACGGGTCGTCGAAGCTGATCAGCTCGACGACCTTGCGGTCGGCGAGTTCCTCGGTCGTGCCTTCCTTGTACGGCACACCCGCGGCGTCAAGGCGATCGCGCACATCCTGCAGTTCCGCTGCGGTCGCGGTCTCCCATCCGCTGGCCGCGAGCCGATCCGATTCGCCGGGAACGATCACCAGCCGGGCCGGGAAGTCATCCATGCGCAGGTAGAGCGCTCCGTCGATGGTGCCGCTGCCCTCGACCATGCCCAGGATCTTCAAGCCGTACTCGCGCCAGGCTGCCATGTCGGTGGCTTCGATGCGGAGATATCCCAGCGATCGGACGGTCATCTAGCTCGCTCCCAAGAAATCGGCAGTCAATCGGTTGAACTCGTCGAACTTCTCCAGCATGGCCCAGTGCCCGCAGCCGCCGAACACATGCAGCTGTGCGCGCGGAATCAGCTTGAGTGCTGCCAGCGCACCGTCGAGCGGGTTGACGCGATCCTCGCGTCCCCAGATCAGCAGCACGCGCTGGCGCAGCTTGTACGCCTCGCGCCACAGCATCGCCTCCTCGGCTGCGCCGGGTCGCAGGAACGACATGCCCATCGCCTTCATCGACGCAAGCGTCTCCGGGTCGGCGGCGAACTGGTAGCGCTCGGCGACCAGCTCGTCGGTGATCATGGCTGGGTCGAAAACGAGCGTGCGCAGGAAGTCGGCGAGTTTCTCCGGTGACGGCCCGGGTGGCGCGGCGAACGCGAAGAGCTTCTTGATTCCCTCGGTCGGGTCGGGTGCAAGGACGTTGAG
This sequence comes from Jatrophihabitantaceae bacterium, assembly GCA_035656595.1. Lineage (GTDB taxonomy): Bacteria > Actinomycetota > Actinomycetes > Mycobacteriales > Jatrophihabitantaceae > RYN-133. The sequence continues at coordinate 2,343 of DASRSG010000039.1, forward strand.
TCCCAGCCCTCCGGGTGCCATGAGGACGAGCCGGCCGGCCTTGTCCGGATGGTTCAGCGCGAGCCGCACCGACGTGCCGCCACCGAGCGAGTTGCCCACGCAGTGCGCACGCTCAATGCCAAGCGCCTCGAGCAGCTCGGCGAGAGCGTCGGCGCTATAGGTGAAAAACTGCTTGTCGAACTCGGCGGGCTTGGACGACTGGCCGAACCCGGGCTGGTCGACGGCGAGCACGTGGAACTGCTCGGCGAGCACACCCAGCGTGCGTCCGAAGTTCGACCAAGCCGATGCGCCGGGACCGCCGCCGTGCAGGAGGACCACCGTGTCGAGTGAAGGGTCGCCGGCCTGGTGATAGTGCAGCCGAAGCCCCGACGGCAGATCGGCAAATCTCGAGGTCGTATCCGCCGCCAGCATCGCGCGGCTCACCCCCACCCCACCCCCCTCGTTTCCCCCCTCTTTTGGTATCGGGTGACGAAAAATAGGCCCGAAATTTGGTCACCCGATACCAAAACAAGGGTTGGGGCTGGCGCTGGGGTTGGGGCTGGCGCTGGGACGGAAACGGGGACGATGCTCACAGCCAAGCGTCCTGGATCTTGATGCCGAGCTCGTACTGGCCGTACATCACCCGCACCTTTTCCGGGTCGTTGATCGCGTGTACCCGTCCGGCGTGTGCATCGCGCCAGAATCGCTGGATGGGAGTGCCGCTGCGCAACGCGCGTCCACCGGCACTCTCGAAGAGCCGATCGACCGCCGCGATACCGGCGCCGGTGGCATTGACCTGGTCGCGCCGCACCCGCACTCGCAAGGCGGTGGGAATCTTCTCGCCCTTGGCCACGTGATCGAGCTCTTCTTCGATGTTGCGCTCGATCTGCAGGACGGCGCCGTCGAGCTGCGCGGCCGAATCGGCAATGCGCATCTGGTTGAACGAGTCGTCGGCAGCCTTGCCGCCGGTCGAGGCGCGCACCCGCTCCTTGGTCCAACTCACGTACGAGTCGTATGCACCGTGTGCCATCCCGATCACCGGCACCGCGATCGAGCACGAGAAGACCGAGGCGAACGGCAGCTTGTATATCGGCC
>DASRSG010000040.1:0-20120 GCA_035656595.1 Jatrophihabitantaceae bacterium
ATCGCGCACGCACTCAGACGACGTGCGGAAACCGTGAAGATCATTGCCACTCCCTAGCGAGCACCTAGCGGACGGCACATTCGACCAGTAGCCGAATCCCGCCGTCAATCGTTGTCGGGTGCGAAGAGACGACCGCAACCAGCCTGATACCTCCGCGGGGTCGAATGCCAGGATTGCGCTGTGCCGCGCGTCGTTCCCGTCCTGGAAATCGGCGGGACGCACGCCACCGCGGCCCTCGTCGATCTGTCCACCTGGGCGGTGTCCGGTGAGCACCGCGTCGATGTCGACGGGCAGGCGACGGCGGCGGACATTCTCGATGCCTTCGCTGCGGCCGGCCAAACGCTGACCGTCGGCGCCGATGCCGCGTGGGGCGTGGCGATGCCCGACCCGTTCGACTACGCGCGCGGCATCGGGCATTTCCAGGGCGTGGGGAAGTTCGAGTCGCTCGACGGCGTCGATGTGCGGGCCGCGTTGGGCACCCGGCTACCGGGAGACCACTTCGTGTTCTGCAACGACGCCGACGCGTTCACCCTCGGCGAGTGGCTGGCCGGCGCCGGCCGGGGATACGGCCGGGTCACCGGCCTCACCCTCGGCACCGGCGTCGGCAGCGGCTGGGTCGACGCCGGAGAGGTGGCCGATCCAGTCGTCCCGTCCAACGGGCGGGCGCACCATTTGTGGATCGACGGCGGCCCGCTCGAGGACACCGTCTCGCGACGGGCGATCCGGGCGGCCTACGCGTCGGCGACCGGAGACGCGGACAGTGACGTGCGCGAGATCGCCGATCGGGCCCGCGACGACGATCCCGCAGCCGTGGCCGTCCTCGCGCATGCGTTCCGGTCACTCGGCCGTGCGCTCGGCACACCGATCCGCGACTTCGGTGCCGAGGTGGTGGTCATCGGCGGGTCGATGGCGGGGTCATGGGCGCTGCTCGAACCGTGGTTCCGCGAGGGCGCGGCCGACGTCCGGCTGCCACCGCTGCGGGTCGCGGCCCGTCCCGACAGCGCGCCGCTCGTCGGTGCCGCCTACGTCGCGGCGCGCTAGCCGGTACCGATCAGAATCCGCGGATCGTCGCGGGGTTCCAGCCAGCCCATGATGCGGACCAGTTGCGCCTGGTCGATCGACACGCACCCCGCGGTCGGCGCACCGACACTCACGTGCAGGAAGAACGCGCTGCCGGCACCCTGCTGCACCGGATCGCGGTTGTAATCGATGACCACCGCGTAGTTGTAGAACGGGGTTTCGTAGTACAGGTGCTCGTTGGGCGCGCCTTGGGTGAACGCGCAGCCGGACGAGCAGTGCTGCATCGTGTTGTAGAGGGGCCCCGGCTGGCTGATCCACCAGTAGGACGGGTCGGTTTGCACGTAGCGCAGCGCGGTACCCGGGTTGGGGTCGTGGCCGAATGCTTGGGTCAGCGAGTAGCTACCCATCGGTACCGCGGACAGTTGCTCGCTCGGGTGCGGCGTCATGCCGTCGGCGCCCAGCCATGCCGCGACGGCCGGCCCGACACGCCGCCAGCCGCCGGCGACTCGGCGCCAGGCCTGCACGGTGGCCCGGGTGTCGGGCTCGGCGCCGGCCACCACTGTGATGACCTGGCGAGCCGACCCGGTCGAGTAGCTCAGCGGCAGTCGCCCCGCGTGCGCGGTCGGTTTCGGGGAAGTCGGCGGCCGTGCCCGCTTGGTGCGCGAGGCCGAGGTCGACGGGGTGCCTGTCACCGCCTGCATCGCCGGCGCCGAACTCGCGGCCGGGCTCGCAGTGGCCACCGGGCTCGCGGACGGACGATCAGCGGCACCCGAGGTGCACCCGGCGAGGACGAGCAGGCCCAGCACAGCAACAAGCGGGCGGACGGGCACTCGCCCAGGGTGTCACGGTGCCCGTCAGCGCACACCGATGAGGATGCGGGGATGCTCACTGGGCTTGAGCGAGCGCATCAGCCGGGTCAGCTTGCCGGACGGGATGGCGACGCAGCCGGCGGTGGGCTGGTGATCGGTGACGTGCAGGAAGAAAGCGCTGCCGGCACCTTGTCGCACCGGGTGCGTGTTGTAGTTGATCACCACGGCGTAGTTGTAGTACGGCGTTTCGTAGTACAGGTGCTCGTTCGGCGAGCCCTGCGTGAACGGGCAGTTCGACGAGCAGCGGTGGTGGGTGTTGTAGAGCGGTCCGGCCTGGCTGATCCACCAGTCGGCCGGGGTCGTCTTGAAGTACGGCAGGGACGTGCCCGGGTTGCTGTTGTGGCCGAAGGCCCGGGTGAGGGTGAAGGTGCCGATCGGCGTGGCCGACTTGTACTCGCTCGGCGACGTGGACAACCCGTCCGCGCCGACGTGCGCGGTGACCGACTTGCCGGTCTTGAGCCAGCCGCCGCCGGGCGCCTTGTCCCAGGCCTGCAACCGCGCTGTCGTGCTGCCCGTCGAGGCGGCGACGACGGTGATCACTCGAGTCGCCTTGCCGGTGCGCAAGTGCAGCGGCAGTCGGTGCCCGCGCCGCGGTGCCGCCCGAGGGTGCGAGTGTTTCGCGGGTTTCGGCTTCGATTTCGCCGCCGGCTCGGTGTGGGCTGCCGTCGGCGGGTGCGCGGCCGGGATCGAGGTGGCTTTCCGGGTCGGCGAGGCTTTGGGTGTCGGCGTCGCGGTGGCGGTGGCCGTGGGTGTCGGTGTGGAGGTGCGCGTGGATTTCGCGGTGGACGTGGGCGTCGGGGCCGGCGAACTGGCCGGCGTCGGCGCGTGGGCGGTGCGGTGCGGTACCGCCCGGCGCGAGGCGGGGTGCGAGGTCGGGGCCGGCAGCTGGACCGGGATACTCGCGGTCGGTTCGGTGAAGGCCGCCCGGTCGGCCGGCCGGTGCGAGGGTTGTCTGTCGGCGGCCGGATGGCTCATGCCGAGCACGAGGACGGCACACCCGGCGGCCGCGCCGGCTGCGGCGACGGTGCCGACAAGTCCCCCTAACGCCATGTGATCAGTGTGCCATGTGTGATCAGTGTGACTGGTGTGACTCGCGCACGACGCGCACGACGCGCGCTACGCGCCGGCGCAGCGCGGTCTGGAAGGCTAAGCACCATGGTGCTCGAGGTTGCCGATTTTTCCATCCGGTCCGGATCCGAGGACGAGTTCGCCGCGGCATACCGCGACATCCGCGAGGTGCTCGTATCAACCCCCGGCTGCCACTCCGTCCGCATGACGCAGGGCATCGAGTCGCCCAGCCGGTTCGTGCTGCTGGTCGAGTGGGAATCGGTCGCCGCGCACGAGGAGAACTTCCGGGCTAGCGACCGCTTCCCCCGCTGGCGTGGCGCGCTGGGACCGTTCTTCGCCACGCCGCCGAACGTCGAGCACTTTGCCGACCTCTGAGCCGCCCTTTGCGCCGACCCTTGCGCGCTCACTCCCCCGAGACCGCCTCGATGAGGTTGCCGTCTGGGTCGGCCACGAGCGCGTTGAAGTCACCGCGACGGTAGATCGGCCAGCGGCGCGGGGCGCTGCGGCTGCTTCCGCCGGACCCGAGTGCCGCGGCATGGAACCGCTCGACATCGTCGCGCCGGTCCGCGCGCAACGCTAGGTGCGCGGCACGCGTCGGTGCCGGTCCGGACACCAGCCACACGACGGGACGGCCGTCGACGGGGCCGAACGCCGCTGCTTCCACCGCCGCCTCGTCCTCCTCCTCGTCGCCGAGCTCGTGCAGCCGGGCGAGACCGAGCGGTGCGAGCGCGGCGTCGTAGAAACGCAGGCTGGCCGCGAAGTCCGAAGCCGAGATGGTGACGTGGTCGAAGCGGGCGGGCACGCAAGCCATGATGCCTGGACGGCCGGATGTGGCGGCAAGATGGGCACCGTGCCCGCCATTGCGACCGCCCTCACCATCGCCGGTTCCGACTCCGGCGGCGGCGCCGGGATCCAGGCCGACCTGAAGACGTTCCTCGCCTGCCGCGTGCACGGCATGTCCGCGATCACTGCCGTGACGGTGCAGAACTCGCTCGGCGTCTCGGCCTTCTACGAGTTGGCGCCGCACGCGGTCGCCGAGCAGATCGAGTCGGTGGTGACCGACATCGGTGTGGGTGCTGCCAAGACCGGCATGCTGGCCTCGGCCGCGATCATCGCCGCGGTCGCCGAAACCGTTGCTCGGCTCTCGGTCGCGCCGTTCGTCGTCGACCCGGTCGCTGCCTCCCAACATGGTGATGCGCTGCTGCGCCCGGATGCGCTCACGGCGCTGCGCGACCAGATCCTGCCGCTGGCCACGCTGGCCACTCCCAATCTCGGCGAGGTACGCCTGCTCACCGGGCGCGATGTGCGCCGCCGCGCCGACCTGGCCGACGCCGCCAAGGCGCTGCTCGACCTGGGACCGACATGGGCACTAATCAAGGGCGGTCACCTCGCTGATGACGATGCGGTCGATCTGCTCTCGGACGGCACGACCACCATCGAATTCCCGGCACGGCGCCACGACACGGCCCACACGCACGGGTCGGGCGACACTCTCGCCGCGGCGATCACCGCCAGCCTGGCCCGCGGCGTGTCGATGCCTGACGCGGTCGCTGACGGCAAGCGGTTCATCACCTCTGCCGTGGCAGGCTCGTTCCCGCTAGGGGCGGGGCTCGGCCCGGTCGGGCATTTCTGGCGGGTAGGTGAGTGGCCGTGACCGCACAGCTGGAACTGGCCGATTGGCGGCGCCGGATCGCCGAGCTGTACGCGCGGATCAGGGCGACGCCCGCACCCGAAGCCGCGCACGAGCTGTGGCGCACTACCCGCGATGAGCTGTTCCGCACGCACCCGCAGTCGCCGCTTCGGCCCGACGACTCGCTGCGTGGTACCGGCCTGCCTTACTGGCCCTACGACCCGACGCTGCGGTTCACGGTGCTGCTCGAGCCCGCTGAACCGGTGGCTCTCGATGTGCCGACCTCATCGGACGCGACGATCCACCTGCGCCGGATCGGCCGTGTCGAACTGCTCGACGCCGGACTTGACGTGTGGTGGCTCGAGCAGTACGGCGGCGGCATCTTCGTCCCGCTTCGGGACGGGACGGCCGGCACCGAAACTTATGGTGCGGGCCGCTACCTGCTCGACACCGCGAAAGGCGCCGACCTCGGCGGCACCGACCGCGAGTTCGTGCTCGACCTGAACTTCGCCTACCACCCGTCGTGCCGCTACAACCCGCTGTGGGAGTGCCCGTTGGCGCCCGAGGGCAATCGCCTCTCGTCCTCGGTCTGTGCCGGCGAGCGGTTGTGACGGCGCCGCCGCATCGTCACGACGGCCACTGACGCGACCACGATCGCGGTTCCGATCAGTTCGCGCCCGGTCAGGTGCTCGTTGAGCAGCAGCGCGCCGAGCAGGACGGCGACGACCGGGTTGACATAGGCATAAGTCGACACGACGGGCAGCGGCAACTCGGCGAGCGCGAACGCGTAGGCGCTGAACGCAACGACCGAGCCGGCGAGCACCAGCCAGACCATCGCCCACCATGCCTGCGCCGATATCGCGCCCCAGTCGACCCGTCCGTACGCCCCGGTGATCACCCCGATCAGCACGAGCACCGCGCCGGAGAGCAGCATCTGCATCGCCGAAGCCACCAGCGCACGGCCCGGCAGCGGCACGACGTGCGCCAGCACCGAGCCGAGACCCCAGCCCGATGCCGCCACCAGCACGGTGATCACCGCGCCGACGCTGCCGCTGCCGGTGTCGGCGCCCGCGAGCACGATGATCCCGACCAGGCCGAGCAGCACACCCGCGGCGGCTTGCGCGCTGATCCGCTCGCGGCGGATCGGCACGCCGAAGCCGATCATCCACAGCGGCACGGTGGCGACCAGGACGGCCGACAGACCCGACGGCAGCGACTGCTCGGCAACGGTCACGCCGCCGTTGCCGACCACGATCAGCAGGCCACCGACCACCGCGCACCCGAGCCATTGCCGCCAGCCGACGCGAAGGGGTGCGGGATCGCCCGGCTGCAGGTTCGCCGGGATCCGCAGCGCGATCGGGAACAGCAGCAAGCCGGCGACGAGGTCGCGCGCACCCACGAGCACCAGAGGCGGGAAATCGCGGACGGCGACACGGATCCCCAGATAGGTCGAGCCCCACACCAGGTAGACGATGACGAGGCTGACCCAGGCGAGCATCCGGCGGCCGCTGGCGTCCATGCCGATCACGATCTCTGCTCGGCGAGGTGCATCACCAGAGCCATCACGTCATCAGTGGTCGATTCCCTGCCATCCGGCGGCGAGCCGTCCGGCGAACGCGGCTGCCGCGGCACCGGGGTCCTCAGCCTCGGTGATCGCTCGGACGACGACCGCTCGCCGGGCGCCGCGCGCGATCACTTCATCGAGCCGGTCGAGCGTCTCGATCCCGCCGATCGCGAACCACGGGCGATCATCCTGTCCAGCGGCGGCGTGCGTGATGAGGTCCAGTCCGGCGGCGGGACGACCCGGCTTCGTCGGCGTCGTCCAGGTCGGACCGCAGCAGTAGTACGCGACGCCGTCCTCGGTTCGGGCGCCGTCGCATTGCGCTGGTGAGTGCGTCGACCGTCCGATCGCGACCTCCGGGCCGAGGATCGAGCGAGCAGTCGCTACCGGCAGGTCGTCCTGACCCAGATGCAGGATCGGCGCGCGCATGGCCAGGGCGATGTCGGCGCGGTCGTTCACCGCCCAGAGCGCATCATGGCGCTCGGCGGCGGCGGCAAAGATCTCGAGCAGTCGCATCTCCTCGCGTGCCTCGAGCCCCTTCTCGCGCAACTGCACGATGTCGACACCGTTGGCCAGCACCGCTTCGAGGAAGTCGGCGAGGTCGCCGGTCGTCGAGCGGGAGTCGGTGCACAGGTACAGGCGGGCGTCGCGCATCGCCGTAGTGTCGCAGCCGGGTCAGTGGGTTACCGGCCGCCAGCGGGGCGACCCCGCGCTGTAGCGCGCACCGCGTGTAGTTGCGCGCCGGCGTTGGTCATCGACCATCCTGCCGCCGCTGACCAGGGCGTAGTATTGCCGATGCACGGGAGTCCGGGAGTGCCGGGCTGAGAGGGCGAACCAGCCGACCGTCGAACCTGATCCGGGTCATACCGGCGTGAGGGAGCGAATCTGGTGCCAGACGTCATCATCATCGGAGCCGGGGCCATCGGCTCGGCCACTGCGTGGCGGTGCGCGCAGCGTGGACTGACCGTCGAGCTGGTCGACCCGGATCCGGACCGCGGTGCCTGGCGCACCGCCGCAGGCATGCTCGCGCCGATCACTGAGCTGCACTACACCGAGTCTGCGTTGCTGCGCCTGAATCTCGATTCGCTCGCGCGCTTCCCATCCTTCGTCGCCGAGCTCGGCGACGCGACCGGGCTTGCGACCGGCTACCAGGAGTGCGGCACCATCGAGGTCGCCTGGGACGGCGCCGACCTGCAGGCGCTGCGCGACCTGCACCACTTCGGCGCGTCGCTCGGGCTCGCCTCGCACCTGCTGACCACCCGCGAGCTGCGCAGCCTCGAGCCGTCGCTGGCAATCGGGTTGCCCGGCGGGCTGCTGGCCGAGCACGACCATCAGGTGGATCCGCGCCTGCTGCACGCAGCGCAGCTGCAGGCGGCGCTGAACCTCGGCGTGCGCGTGCACCGTCAGAACGCTCGCGTCGACGTCCGCGACGGGCGCGCGCGGGGCGTCATGCTCGACGACGGGACGACCCTTTCCGGCGGCACCGTGGTGCTCGCCGCCGGCGCCTGGGCCGGCGCCATCGATGCGGTGCCGGTGCGGCCGGTGAAGGGCCAGACGCTGCGGTTGCGGCTGCGGGGTGCGCCGCGCCTGGCGCGTGTGGTGCGCGCGATGGTGCAGGGCAGCCCGGTCTACATCGTGCCGCGTGTCGATGGCCGGTTCGTGATCGGCGCGTCGAGCGAGGAGGTCGGCTTCGACAGAGCGTCGCGGGCGGGCGCGGTGTACGAGCTGCTGCGCGACGCGCAGGCGATCGTGCCGGAGCTGGGCGAGGCCGAGTTGGAAGAGGTTTGCACCGCGTTTCGCCCGGGCAGTGCCGACAACGCGCCGCTGATCGGGGCGTCCAGTGTCGACGGGCTGCTGCACGCCACCGGGCACTACCGCAACGGCATCTTGCTGACGCCGGTCACCGCCGACGCGATCGCGGAGATGATCGCCGAGGGGACCGTGCCGGCCGTCGTCGCACCGTTCGCCGCGTCGCGCCCGGTCGGAGTCACGACATGAGCGTCGAGATCAACGGAACTGCAAGCGAAGTGACCGACGGCACAACGCTGCTCGAGCTGATCGAGTCGCATGCCGGCACGACTCGGGGCAGCGCCGTCGTGGTCGACGGCACGGTCGTCCCGCGCAGCGACTGGCCGCATTACCGCGTCGCCGATGGGCAGCGGATCGAACTCATCACGGCGGTGCAAGGTGGCTGACGACGGCTTTTCAGTCGCTGGTGTGGAGCTGTCGTCGCGGCTGATCATGGGGACCGGCGGCGCACCGAGCATGCAGGTGATCGATGAAGTGCTCGTTGCCTCGGGCACCGCGCTGTGCACAGTGGCGATGCGCCGCCATGACGCCGCGACCGCCGGCTCGCTGATCGACGTGATCGACAAGCGCGGCGTGCGGGTGCTGCCCAACACCGCGGGTTGCCGCACCGCGGCCGAGGCGATCCGTACCGCGCAGCTTGCTCGCGAGGCGCTCGAGACCGACTGGGTCAAGCTCGAGGTCATCGCCGACGAGCGCACCCTGCTGCCGGACCCGGTGGAGCTGCTCGACGCGGCGCACGCGCTGGTGGCCGACGGCTTCACCGTGCTGCCGTATACGAACGACGACCCGGTGCTGGCGCGGCGGCTGCAACAGGCCGGTTGCGCCGCGGTGATGCCGCTCGGCTCGCCCATCGGCACCGGCTTGGGTATCCGCAACGAGCACAACATCGAGATGATCGTCGCCGAGGCGACCGTGCCGGTGATTCTCGACGCCGGCATCGGCACTGCGTCCGATGCGGCGCTGGCGATGGAACTGGGCTGCGACGGGGTGCTGCTCGCTTCGGCCGTCACCCGCGCGCAGGATCCTGTGCTGATGGCCTTTGCGATGTCCGCTGCGGTCCAGGCCGGACGAGCCGCCCGGCGCGCGGGCCGCATCCCCCGCCGCTACCACGCGCATGCCTCGTCCCCCACGCATGGAATGGCTGCCTTCTAGTGACCAGCACCAAGGATCGGATCGACGCGCACGCCGAGGTACCGCTCACCCTCGACGAGCCGGCGCCGCGCGCATTGCGCCTGGTTGACCAGCTCGGCATGTGGGGCAATCTCGGGGTCAGCCTGCTCGGCTTCACCGGCGCGCTCTACGTGCTCTACCCGGTTGATGGCGGTCCGGCGCTCACCCTCGGCGCGGCCCTGGTGGCACTGGTGGTGGGAACCCTTCTCGGCACGCTCGCGGTCGCCGTCTCGGCGATCCCGGGCGCCCAGACCGGCTCGCCGGCGATGGTGTTGCTGCGCGGCCTGTTCGGCGGCCAGCTGTCCTGGTTTCCTACCGCACTCAACGTCGTGCAGCTGCTCGGCTGGACGACGTTCGAACTGGTCACGATCAGCACGGCGTTGCAAGAGATCACGTCAGGCGTGCCGCGCTGGGTGTACGTGCTGATCGGCGGCGTGATCACCACGACGCTGGCGTTGCGGCCGCTCGGCTGGATCCGGGTGCTGCGTCGCTACGTCACCATTGCCGTCGTCGTTGCGCTCGGCTATCTCGCGGTGCAGCTGCTGCGCAATCCGCTGCCGGCGCTCGGTGCGCACGGCGGCTGGGCGGGGTTCTGGATCGCCGTCGACACGGTGATCGGCGTAGCGGTGTCGTGGGTTCCGGTCGCGTCGGACTACTCGCGGCACTCCCGCTCGGTTCGTGACGCGGTGGTGGGCACGTTCGTCGGCTACTCGATCACCCAGATCGCCTGCTACGGCATCGGTCTCGTCGCCCTGCTGACCGTGGCGCACGGCGACCCCGACCGGATCTTCGCGGCGTTCATGGCCGTGCCCCTTGGCACGCTCGCCTTTGCGGTGCTTGCCGTGCGCGAGCTGGATCAGTCGTTCGTCGACACCTATTCGGCTGCGGTGTCGATCCAGAACATCCGTCCGCGCTGGGACCGCCGGGTGATCGCGGTGGTGGTCGGTGCGCTGGCGACGGTGTTCGCGCTGGCACTGAACATCAACGACTACGAGAATTTCCTGATCCTGATCGGCTCGTTGTTCGTTCCGATGCTCGGTGTGCTCACGGTCGACTACTTCCTGCTGTCGCGCCGGCATTGGGATCTGTCCGAGCACGCGCCGACCCGGTGGCTGATGGTCGTCCCGTGGCTGGCCGGCTTCATCGCCTACCAGATGATCAACCCCGGGTACATCGACTGGTGGACGACCCTGTGGCAGCACCTCGATGACGCGCTCGAATTCAGCCCGGCGTCGTGGATGAGCGCCTCGATATCGTCGTTCGTCGTGGCCGCGATCGTCACGTTCCCGGCCGGGTTGTACGAGAGGACGCTGCGTGCTCATTCATCCCGAGGTCGCTGACACCCTTGCCGCCGGCGGTGCGGTCGTTGCGCTCGAGAGCACGATCATCAGCCACGGGCTGCCTCGTCCGGACAACCTGCGGATCGCCCGCGAGATCGAGGACGCGGTGCGCGCAGGTGGTGCCGTTCCAGCAACTATTGCGGTAGTCGACGGGACGGCGCGGATCGGGCTCGACGACGAGGCAGTGGCCCGGGTGGCCGGTGACGACGACGTCGTCAAGGTGAGCGTGCGTGACATCGCTACGGTCGCCGCGCGCGGTGGTGTCGGCGCGACAACCGTGGCCTCGACGGCGCATCTGGCCGCGCGGGCCGGCATCTCGATCTTCGCGACCGGTGGTCTCGGCGGGGTGCACCGCGGGGCCACCGAGACGTGGGACGAGTCGGCCGATCTCACCACGCTGTCGCGCACACCCGTCCTCGTCGTGTGCGCCGGCGTGAAGTCCATCCTCGACGTCGGCGCGACGCTGGAACGGCTCGAAACGCTCAATATCGGCGTGCTCGGCTACCGCACCGACCGCTTCCCCGGGTTCTACCTGCGCGACGCCGGCTACCCGCTGGACTGGCGGGTCGAGTCACCTGCCGAGGTAGCGGCCGTGCTCAAAGCCCGCACCGAACTCGGCACGGACGCATTCGGGTTGGTGCTCGCGAACCCGATCGCGACCGCCGACGAACTCGATCGGGCACTGCACGACGAAGTGCTCGCGTCCGGGCTCGATGCGGCCCAGGTGGCCGGCGTGACGGGCAAGGATGTCACCCCGTTCCTGCTCGACTGGTTCCACCGGGCGACCTCGGGTGCATCGCTTGCCGCGAACGTCGCGCTGGTGCTCAGCAACGCACGCCTCGCCGCAGAAGTGGCGGTCGCCGCGTGGCGGTGATCTGCGTCGGCGATGTGATGGTCGATGTGCTCGCGCAGCTTCCCGGCGAGCTCGCGGTCGGCTCGGACACGCCGGCCGGGATCTCGCTGCTCGGCGGCGGTTCGGCGGCGAACACCGCGGCCTGGCTGGTGGCGGCCGGGACGGCGGCCACCTTCGTCGGCAGGGTCGGCGACGACGCGCTGGGCCGCAAGGCGATCGACGACCTGGCCCGTGCCGGCGTCGATCTTGCCGTAACCGTCGATGCCGCGCTGCCGACCGGAACGTGCATCGTGCTGGTCGACCCGTACGGCGAGCGGACGATGGTGCCCTCGGCCGGCGCCAACTCGGTTGGCGGCGTGCCGCCGGCGTTCGGGCCCGGTGACCACCTGCATGTGTCCGGGTACGCGCTCTTCCATCCGCGGTCGGCGACGGCGGTCGGCTCGGCGATCTCGGCGGCGCGGGCCGCAGGGTGCACCCTGTCGGTCGACGCGGCGTCCTCGGCACCGCTTCGCGCGTTCGGTGCGGAGCGGTTCCTCGATGCGATCGCACCCGCGCTGGTGTTCGCCAACTGTGACGAGGCAACCGTGCTCGCCGGCAGCGACGACCCCGCGGAGGCTGCCCGACGGGTCGGCGCGCGCTGCGGCGAGGCGGTTGTGAAGTGCGGCGGCGACGGGGCGGTGTGGTCGGACGGGTCAGACGTGGTGCGCGCAACGCCTTCGCTGCTCGCCCCCATCGACAGCACCGGCGCCGGTGACGCGTTCGCGGCCGGCGTCCTGGCTGCGCGGCTGGCCGGTGCCGATCTGCCAACCGCACTGAGCGCGGGCAACGCGCTTGCCGCCCGCGCGATCAGCCAGCGGGGTGCGCGTCCGTGATGGCACGGCATGGCCTGGTCGACCGGCCGGCGCGGACACCGGCTGATGCGGCCGCGCTGATCTGCGGGCTGCAGGCGCAGGACGCAGCAGCCGCCCGCCTCGCGGTGCGGGCGCGGTCGGCGAACCTGACCGATGCTGACGTGCGAACCGCGACTGATACCGACCGCACCGTGGTGCGCACCTGGTTGATGCGCAACACGATCCACCTCGTGCCCGCCGGGGACCTGCGCTGGCTGGCGGCGCTGATCGGCCCGATGATCCATCGCCGGTTCGCGTCGAAGCGCTGGCCCGACCTGGGCCTGGTACCTCCCGTCCGCGACCGGATCGCGGCAGCCGCCGAGGAGATCCTGCGGGACGGCCCGCTGAACCGGCACGAGTTCGTGGCCGCATTGGTCGAGCGCGGTATCAAGCTGACTGCGGCCGGCCAGCAGCCCGCGCACATCATGGTGTTCCTGTCGACGATCGGGGTGGTGTGCCATGCCGAGGGCGACCGCTTCGCGCTGGTGTCGCAATGGGTGCCGAAGGCACCGGCCGGTCCACGCGGCGACGACGCGCTCGCGGAGTTCGCCAGGCGGTACTTCCGCGCGTACTCACCGGCGACGGGTGCCGATTTCACCGCGTGGTCGGGACTGCCGTCACGACATGCGATATCGCTGATCCGCGATGAGTTGACGCCGGTCGGCGCCGGCTTCGCACTTGGCGAGGTTGCTGAACCAGGTGGGTTGCGCCTGCTCGGCGGGTTCGACAACTACCTGCTCGGGCACCGCTACCGCGACCACATCGTCGATGCGGAGGCGCGCGGCGAGATCTACATCGGCGGCACGATCCGCCCGGTGGTGGTGCACGACGGCCGCGTGATCGGGCGGTGGCGCTTTGCGCGCCCGTCCCGCAGGGCGGATCCGGCACTGATCGAGGTGCGCCTGTTCAGGCGCTCGAGCAGCGCGGTGGGCGCGGCGGTCGATGCCGAGGTTGCCGACCTCGGCCGGTTCCTCGGTGTCAGCGCCGAGCGGGGTCAGCTGCGCGAGTAGACGAGATCGTGGCCGGCGAGGTGCACCACGAGACCGTCGGTGGTCACCCCCGCACCCGCGACCTGCACGTTGAACGGCAGCCCGGCCAGCGAGATCACCTTGCTGAACACGTTGGCGAGCGCGTGGGCGGCGAAGGCGGGCAGGTTGACGCTGCCTACGGTCACCTTCGGATCGGTGAAGCTGATGCTGTCGCTCGATGCGCGCGCAACGGCGCTTACGGTGCCGGAGAACGTGTGCCCGTCGAGGGTGACGGTCGGCTTGGCCTCGAGCCGCCCCCCGCCGGCATCGGTGACCGGGACGCCGAGCGCACGCGACAGCTCGTCATACCCGATCCGGGCATCGGCCTGGGCGGTGCGAGCGCGCACCTGGGAATAGTCACGCGGCACGGTGACGTGATGCAGGTGCACCACCAGCGACGCAATTTGCAGGCTGTGATTGCCGACCTCGAGGCCGTTTGCCGAGATGGTGACGTCGTCGAACTCACCGGCCGCGAGCTGGGTGAGGAATGGAAAGCCGGCGACGCTGACGTCGGGCTTCGTGTTCAACTGCTGCGAGCTCTCGAGGGTCTCGGCGGCCTTGTCCTCGGCGATGTGCAGGGCGATCCGGTCCGCAGCGACGAACAACGCCACGAGCACCAGGACCACTCCGAGCAGGACCCACGGCCACCGTGCGCGGCGACGCGGGGGTGCTGGCGGCGGCGCGTACATCGAGGCCATGCCTTCGATCCTCGCATCCGCGGATCCGTGCCCGTCCGATTTGCGCAGTCCGTCACATATTGCTAATTAACGGATGACTCACTTTCGCGCCGCTGGCGCATGTCCTGAGGAGAGCACGAATGGCATCAGCCAGTCCCCGATCGCGTCGCGGCCTCGCCCTGCTGGCCGGCGCCGCCGCGATCACTACGGCGCTCGCCGCACCGCACGCGGCCGCTGCCGGCGTCGTCCCGAACGCGGCGAGCGCCGTGCACACCGTCATCTCGCCGTTCGCGTGCCATCACGCGCGCAGTACGAAGATCGCGTCGTGTTTCGGCGAGCTGGTGTCGGTGCGCAGCGCCAACGGCGCGCTGAGCCCGATGACGACCACGGCGCCCAGCGGGTACGGACCGGCTGACATCCAGTCGGCGTACAACCTCGCGGGCGCGACATCCGGGGGCAAGACGGTGGCCATCGTCGATGCCTACGACGACCCGAACGCCGAGAAGGACCTGGCCGTCTACCGCCAGCACTACGGCTTGCCGGCGTGCACCACAGCCAACGGTTGCTTCAAGAAGCTCAACGAGAACGGTGCCACCTCTCCCCTGCCGTCGGTCGACTACGGCTGGGGGGTGGAGATCAGCCTCGACCTCGACATGGTTTCGGCGACCTGCCCGGACTGCCACGTCCTGCTTGTCGAGGCGAACGGGGCGACCGACGCCGACCTCTACAAGGCCGTCGATACTGCCGCCGCGACGCCCGGCGTGGCTGCGATCTCGAACAGCTATGGCGGCGCCGAAGCGAGCACCCAGACCGCCGACGATGCGCACTTCAACCACCCTGGTGTGGCGATCACCGCCAGCTCGGGCGACGACGGCTATGGCGTCTCCTACCCCGCCGCGTCGCGGTATGTCACCGCCGTGGGCGGCACGTCGCTGACCAAGGCGAGCAATGCGCGCGGCTGGACCGAGACGGCATGGAGTGGTGCCGGTTCGGGCTGCTCGGCCTACGACGCGAAGCCGTCGTGGCAGACCGACTCCGGCTGCGCGAAGCGCACCGTCGCCGACGTGTCAGCGGTCGCCGACCCGAACACCGGCGTGGCCGTCTACGACACCGCGAACGGCTGCGGCACGTCCTCGTACTGCGACTACCTGATCAGCCTCGGCATCGTGCAGGGTGCCGACGGCTACGTGCAGGTCGGCGGCACCAGCGCGTCGTCGCCGATCATCGCCAGCGTCTACGCGCTGGGCGGGCATACCAGCGCCAGTTGGACGTATGCGCACACCGGGTCGCTCAACGATGTGACCTCGGGCAGCAACGGCAGCTGCGGCGGCTCGTACCTGTGCACCGGCACCGCGGGCTACGACGGGCCGACCGGGCTCGGCACCCCGAACGGCACGGGCGCCTTCTAGCCCGTCCCGCCTTCCGTCACGCGAGTGGCGCGATATCCGCCCGGTGGCGCGGTATATCGCGCCACTCGCGGTGTTTCGCGCCACTCGCGTGACGATCAGTCCAGGCCGGCGCCATGGATTTCCCCGCCGGCGTCCGGTTGGGCGGCCCGAAACCGGACGCCAGCGGGGAAAACGGTGCGAGCTGAGCGCGAGCAGATGCGGCTAGCAGGTGGTCGCTGAACTCGGCCGGGCGGGGCTAGCGGCCGACGCCGGCGGCGTCCATGCCGCGCAGTTCCTTCTTCAGCTCGGAGATCTCGTCACGGATGCGCGCGGCGACCTCGAACTGCAGCTCGCGGGCCGAGGCCAGCATTTGATCGTTGAGCTGCTGGATCAGATCGGCCAGCTGCGCGCGCGGCATCTCGGCGACGTCGAGCTTGCCGTCGGCGTGCGCACCCACCCCGATCACGCCGCCCGAGACGCCCCGGCCACCCCGGCCAGGCACCGCGGACTTGCCCCGCGACTGCGAGCGCCCGGAGCCGCCGATCGGCGCACCGAGCAGTTCGTCGGTGTCCTCGGCCTCGCGGGTCAGCAGGTCGGTGATGTCGGCGATCCGCTTGCGCAGCGGCTGCGGATCCAGGCCGCGCTCGGTGTTGTAGGCGACCTGCTTGGCCCGGCGCCGGTTCGTCTCGTCGATCGCGGTGCTCATCGACGGCGTCACCCGGTCGGCGTACATGTGCACCTGGCCCGAGACATTGCGCGCGGCGCGTCCGATCGTCTGGATCAGCGAGGTGCCCGAACGCAGGAAGCCCTCCTTGTCGGCGTCGAGGATCGACACCAGCGACACTTCGGGCAGGTCGAGACCCTCACGAAGCAGGTTGATACCGACCAGCACGTCGAACTCGCCCATCCGCAGCTCGCGCAACAGCTCGACCCGGCGCAGCGTGTCGACCTCGGAGTGCAGGTAGCGCACCCGAACGCCCTGCTCGAGCAGGTAGTCGGTGAGGTCCTCAGCCATCTTCTTGGTCAAGGTGGTGACCAGCACGCGCTCGTTCTTCTCGGCGCGCTCGCGGATCTCGTGGACCAGATCGTCGATCTGGCCCTTCGTCGGCTTCACCACGATCTCGGGGTCGATCAGGCCGGTTGGGCGAATCACCTGTTCGACGAACTCACCCTTCGTCCGGCCCATCTCGTACGGGCCGGGCGTGGCGGACAGGTACACCGTCTGGCCGATGCGGTCGACGAACTCTTCGAACTTGAGCGGCCGGTTGTCCATCGCCGACGGCAGCCGGAAGCCGTGGTCGACCAGCGTGCGCTTGCGCGACATGTCGCCCTCGTACATGCCGCCGGTCTGCGGCACCGTGACGTGCGACTCGTCGATGACGAGCAGGAAATCCTCGGGGAAGTAGTCGAGCAGGCAGCTCGGCGCGCTGCCGCGCTCACGGCCGTCGATGTGCAGCGAGTAGTTCTCGATGCCGGAGCAGAAGCCGACCTGCCGCATCATCTCGATGTCGTAGGACGTACGCATGCGCAACCGCTGCGCCTCGAGCAGCTTGTGCTGGCTCTCGAGCTCGGCCAACCGCTCCTCGAGTTCCTTCTCGATGCCGCGGATGGCACGTTCCATGCGCTCCGGGCCGGCCGCATAGTGGGTGGCCGGGAAGACGAAAACCTCGTCCACCTCGCGCACGACCTCGCCGGTGAGCGGGTGCAGGTAATAGAGCCGTTCGATCTCGTCGCCGAACATCTCGACGCGGATGGCGAGCTCTTCGTACACCGGGAAGATCTCGAGCGTGTCGCCACGGACGCGGAACGTGCCGCGGGTGAAGGACAGATCGTTGCGGGTGTACTGCACCTCGACGAGGCGCCGCAGGATTTTCTCGCGCTGGATCTCTTGACCGATGCGCAGCTTCAGCGACCGGTCGACGTATTCCTGCGGAGTGCCCAGACCGTAGATGCACGACACCGTCGCCACCACGATGACATCGCGCCGGGTGAGCAGCGAGTTCGTCGCCGAGTGGCGCAGCCGCTCCACCTCGTCGTTGATCGACGAGTCTTTCTCGATGTAGGTATCGGTCTGCGGGACGTAGGCCTCGGGCTGGTAGTAGTCGTAATAGCTGACGAAGTACTCGACGGCGTTGTTGGGCAGCATCTCGCGCAGTTCGTTGGCCAACTGCGCGGCCAGGGTCTTGTTGGGCGCCATGATCAGGGTGGGCCGCTGCAGCCGCTCGATGAGCCAGGCCGTGGTCGCCGACTTGCCGGTGCCCGTTGCGCCCAGCAGCACGACGTCTTTCTCGCCGGCCAGGATGCGCCGCTCGAGGTCGGCGATGGCCGTCGGCTGGTCGCCGGATGGCTCGAAGTCGGAGATGACCTCGAACTTGCCGGTGCTCGGCGTGATGTCGGTGCGAAGACGCATACCTCCACGGTACGAGAGGGCACCGACATCTGCCGGATTCCTGTGGAAGCGCTCAGCACATGCCGCAATTCGGGCACCAGGCAGGCGGTCGCCGGCGGACGGCGCGATGATGGCGGTGACCCGACCTACCCGGAGGCCATTGATGAGCACCCCGACCCCGCCGCCCGAGCCGGACAGCTCGCCGACCACCGAACAGACGCCGGTCGACGCCCGGCCCGCTGCGCCAGCGGAAGCGCAGGATGCCGAAGCGCACGCTGCGGCGCCCGAGCCGCTGGGGCCACCACCGCCAGCACCCCATCAGGGGATGCCGGCCGGGCCGAGCGCTGAGTTTCGGCACCCGCACCCGCAGCAATATCCGCAGCCCTATCCGTTCGTCCCCCGTTACCGCGAGCCGTGGATCAACCCGGCCAAGCGCACCGCCCTCGCCCTGGTCGCGGTCGGGCTCGCGATCGTCCTTCTGGCCGGTGGCTTCATCGTCGGGGCGGCAGTGGCGCACCGCCACGACGGGAGGCATTCCATCGTGGTCCGCGATGGGTTCGGCCGCTCCGGCGGCTACCGCGTGCCGGGCGGCCAGGGGCCGGGCGGCTTGGTCCCCAGACCGGGAATGCACCTGGCGCCGCGTCTGCGCCCGCCCGCCCCGTCCGCCCCAGCACCGACTTCGTCACACCGCTGACACCGTTTCCGACGTCCTGCCAACCAACGATCTGGGTAGGACAGGACCGCCTCCCCGCGTCGGCGGGATTCCCGTACGAAAGACTTGCGGGTGCAGGCGCGGAAAGGTGAGCACATGGAGATCTGGCCGGGCACGGCATACCCGCTGGGCGCGACCTACGACGGTTCGGGCACCAACTTCACCCTGTTCAGCGAAATCGCTGAGCGGGTCGAGCTGTGTTTGTTCGGCGCGGACGGGACCGAAGAACGCATCGTCCTGCCAGAGGTCGACGGGTTCGTCTGGCACGCGTTCCTTCCCGGTGTCGAGCCGGGGCAGCGCTACGGCTACCGGGTGTACGGCCCCAACGACCCGGGCAACGGGCTGCGGTGCAACCCGAACAAGCTGCTGATCGACCCGTACGCGAAGGCGATCGACGGCACGATCGAGTGGGACGAATCGCTGTTCGGCTATCACTTCGACGACCCGGAAACCAACAACGACGACGACTCGGCCGCGCACATGCCCAAGTGCGTCGTGATCAACCCGTTCTTCGACTGGGGCACCGACCGCCCGCCCAAGCACGCGTACGCCAACTCGGTGATCTACGAGACGCACGTGAAGGGCATGACCGAGCTGCATCCCGAGGTGCCCGAGGCGATGCGTGGCACGTACGCCGGCATGGCGCACCCGGTGATCATCGAGCATCTGACCGAGCTCGGTGTGACCGCGGTCGAGCTGATGCCGGTGCACCATTTCGTCAACGATTCGTTCCTCGTCGACAAGGGTTTGTCGAACTACTGGGGCTACAACACCCTCGCGTTCTTCGCGCCCGACCACAAGTACACCTCGAGCACGTCACCCGGCGGCCAGGTGCAGGAGTTCAAGGCGATGGTGCGCGCGTTGCACGAGGCGGGTATCGAGGTCATCCTCGACGTCGTCTACAACCACACCGGCGAGGGCAACCACCTCGGGCCGACGCTGTCGTTCCGCGGCATCGACAATCCTTCCTACTACCGCTTGGTCGAGGACTCGCCGCAGCACTACATGGACTACACCGGCACCGGCAACACACTCAACGTCCGGCAACCGCACACACTGCAGCTGATCATGGACTCGCTGCGCTACTGGATCCTCGAGATGCACGTCGACGGATTCCGCTTCGACCTCGCCGCGACCCTGGCCCGCGAGTTCTACGACGTCGACCGGCTGTCGTCCTTCTTCGAACTCGTGCAGCAGGATCCGGTCGTCAGCCAGGTCAAGCTGATCGCCGAGCCCTGGGACGTCGGCCCCGGCGGCTATCAGGTGGGCAACTTCCCGCCGCAGTGGACGGAATGGAACGGCAAGTACCGCGACACCGTCCGCGACTTCTGGCGGGGCGAGCCGGCGACGGTCGGCGAGTTTGCGGCGCGGATCACGGGCTCGGCCGACTTGTACGAGACGTCCGGACGGCGGCCTGTCGCGAGCGTCAACTTCGTCACCGCGCACGACGGCTTCACGCTGCGCGACCTCGTGTCCTACAACGAGAAGCACAACGAGGCGAACCAGGACGACAACAACGACGGCGAGAGCCACAACCGTTCGTGGAACTGCGGCGTCGAGGGCGAGACCGACGATCCCGAGATCGTCGAGCTGCGCGGGCGGCAGCTGCGCAACTTCCTGGCCACCATGTTCCTGAGCCAGGGCGTCCCGATGATCTGTCACGGCGACGAGCTCGGCCGCACCCAGCAGGGCAACAACAACGGGTACTGCCAGGAC
>DASRSG010000041.1:0-1837 GCA_035656595.1 Jatrophihabitantaceae bacterium
CGGCAAGGTCGCCATCGAGGCCGTCGACCGCGCCATGCGCGGCGAGGGATCACCGGCCCCCATCTGGGAAGGCGAGGACGGCGTGATCGCCTGGCTGCTCTCCGGCCCTGAGCACACCTACCGGGTGCCGCTGCCGGCGCCGGGGGAGGCCAAGCGGGCCATCCTGGATAGCTACACCAAAGAGCATTCCGCCGAATACCAGAGCCAGGCGCCCATCGACTTGGCCCGCCGGCTGCGGATGAGCATCGGCGATCTCGACCAGATCGCGACGATCGTGCTGCACACCAGCCACCACACCCACTACGTGATCGGCACCGGTTCCGGCGACCCGCAGAAGTTCGACCCCGACGCCTCGCGGGAGACGCTGGATCACTCGCTGCCGTACATCTTCGCCGTCGCGCTGCAGGACGGCACCTGGGACCACGAACTCTCCTATGCCCCGGAGCGTGCGCACCGGCCGGACACCGTCGAGTTGTGGCACAAGATCTCCACTGTCGAGGATCCGGAGTGGACCCGCCGTTACCACTCGAACGACCCGGCCGAGAAGGCGTTCGGGGCGCGCGCGGAGGTGACGCTCAAGAGCGGCGAGGTGATCTCCGACGAGCTGGCCGTTGCCGACGCTCACCCGCTGGGCGCGCGGCCATTCGAGCGCGAGCAGTACATCGGCAAGTTCACTCATCTCGCCGACGGGGTGGTGGATCCCGCTGAGCAGCAACGCTTCTTGGACGCCGTGCAGCGCGTCCGCGAATTGAAGGGCGATCAGCTGGGCGCGCTGAACGTGCGAGTGCTGCCTGAGGTGCTGGACAAGGCGCCGACGATTCCGTCCGGGATCTTCCGGTGACCGGACTGCTGGCGTCTGCGTCAAGCGCCGCCGACAAGCGGGTCGCGTTTCGGTCCGGGCTGAATTCAGGTCGGCTGCAGCGCTTTCCGGGTGCATTTTCGCCACTGGTGGCCAAGCTCGTTGCCGAGATCGGCTACG
This sequence comes from Jatrophihabitantaceae bacterium, assembly GCA_035656595.1. Lineage (GTDB taxonomy): Bacteria > Actinomycetota > Actinomycetes > Mycobacteriales > Jatrophihabitantaceae > RYN-133. The sequence goes on from DASRSG010000041.1 coordinate 980, forward strand.
AGGGCGTCTACGTCTCGGGCGCGGTACTGTCTGCCGATCTCGGGTTGCCCGACATCGGGCTGACCACGCTGACGGAGGTCACCGGGCGGGGCGCGCAGATCGCTTCGGTAACCGACCTGCCCACGCTGATCGACGCCGACACCGGATTCGGCGAGCCGATGAGCGCCGCGCGCACCATCACGCTGCTGGAGGACGCCGGGCTGGCCGGCTGCCACCTAGAGGACCAGGTCAACCCCAAGCGATGCGGTCATCTCGACGGCAAGGCCGTCGTCCCGGCCGCCGACATGGTCAAGCGACTGCGGGCCGCAGTGGCCGCGCGCCGCGACGCGAACTTTGTGATCTGCGCCCGTACCGACGCAGCGGGGATCGAGGGTATCGAGGCCGCCATCGATCGGGCACGCGCCTACGCCGACGCCGGCGCGGATCTGATCTTCACCGAAGCACTGACCGGTCCGGCCGACTTCGAGAAATTCCGTGCCGCACTGGATGTTCCGCTGCTGGCCAACATGACCGAGTTCGGCAAGTCGGAGCTGCTGACCACCTCGCAGCTCACTGACCTCGGCTACAACGTGGTGATCTATCCGGTCACCACGCTGCGGCTGGCGATGTTCGCCGTCGAGGACGGCTTGCGCGAAATCGAGTCCAAGGGAACGCAATCCGGCCTGCTCGACCAGATGCAGCACCGAAAGCGGCTCTACGAGTTGCTCCGCTACGCCGACTACAACCAATTCGACGACGAGATCTTCAACTTTGATGTGAAAGGACCCGAGCAATGAGCGCACCCGTGGCCGAGAAGAAGATCTACAAAGGACTGGCCGGTGTTGTTGTCGACACCACCGCGATCTCCAAGGTAGTGCC
>DASRSG010000042.1:0-11101 GCA_035656595.1 Jatrophihabitantaceae bacterium
CGCCAAGATCCGCTTCCGCGGTCGCAATGCGTTGTTCCTACTGCTGCTCTCGACGATGATGATTCCCGTGCAGGCCGTGATGGTGGCGCAGTTCAAGGTGTCGATCGATCTCGGCCTTTACGGCAGCCTGTGGTCGGTGATCCTGCCCGAGAGCGCCGCCGTGTTCGGCATCTTCCTGGCCCGCCAGTTCTTCGTTGCCATCCCCGATGAGCTGATCGAGGCGGCGCGGTGCGACGGCGCCGGTCAGCTGCGCACGTTCGTTTCGATCGTGCTGCCTCTGTGCAAGCCGCTGCTGGCCGTGCTCACCCTGCTCACGGCCCTGTCGGAGTGGAACTCCTTTGCCTGGCCGCTGGTCGCACTGTTCGGCGACGATCATCAGTTCACCCTGCCGATCGGCATGGTGACCGATCTGCAAGGCCAATACACCTCAGACTTTCCCGCGCTAATGGCGATGAATCTGCTGATGATTGCGCCGATGGTGTTGCTGTTCGTCGCCTTCCAGCGCTATTTCGTGCAAGGGCTGGCGCGGACGGGTATCAAGTGACGACCGCTGACGGTCGGCTGCGCTACGTCTCGGTTCTCGGGTTCGACGACGATTGGCTCGGCCGGTTGCGTGCAGCGGTACCCGGCGTCGAGGTCCTGCAGTACGAGGGCGCCAAGATCGAGGACGTGCCGATGCCGGTGCGGGCGACGATGGACATGTTGCACACCTCGGCCACGCTGCCCGATCCCGACGAGACGCCGGCGCTGCGCTGCGTTCAGCTCGACACGTCGGGGGTCGACCACGTGCGTGACACGGCGCTGTGGCGATCGCCGGTGCCGATCACGACCCTCGGCGGCGTATCGCCGGTTCCGCTCGCCGAGTACGTGTTGTTCGCGATTCTGGGTTTCGCGCATCGGCTACCGGCGATGCTCGAAGTGCGGGCAGCGCGCACGTGGCCGACTCCGTCGGCCCGCTGGGACCGATTCCTGCCGGCCACGCTGCGCGGTGCGACAGTCGGGATCGTCGGCTACGGACGGATCGGGTGCGAGATCGGCCGGCAGCTCGGCGGGCACGGCATGCACGTGATTGGGGTGACTCGCAGCGGCCGCCTTGTGCCGGCCGACGAGCGGGCCGAGCGTCACTACCGTGCCCCAATGACGAGCGACCACGACGCCGAGGTCGAGATCGTGCCGACAGCGGAGCTCGACTCGGTCGTTGGTCGGTGTGACTACCTGGTTGTGGTGTGCCCGCTGACGGAGGAGACGAGCGGTCTCGTCGATGCGTCGATCATCGCGGCGACGAAGCCAGGCGCCGTGCTCGTGAACGTCGCTCGTGGCGGGATCGTCGATGAGACTGCGCTGCTCGCGGGGCTTCGGTCGGGACAGCTCGGCGGGGCGGTGCTCGACGTGTTCGATGACGAACCGCTCTCGCCTGAGTCGCCGTGGTGGAGCGAGCCGAATGTCTTCCTCACGCCGCACGTGGCCGGGGTCGCGCCGCTCTACAGTGACCACGTGCTCGAGCTCGTCGCGACGAACTTGCAGCGACTGCTCTCGGGCGGTGCGCTGCTCAACCTGGTCGATCGCGAACGGGGGTACTGATGTTCAGCGTCGACCGCCAGCGGCTGCTCCTGCAGCACCTGCGCGCTGAGGGATCAGGCAACGTCCTTGAGCTCGCCGAGACGCTCGGGGTCAGTGCTTCCACAGTGCGCCGCGACCTGAAGGAGATGGACGACCGGGGTCTGGTCAACCGCGTCCATGGCGGCGCGAGCGTGATCGATGGCGATCTCGAGCCGGTGCTCAGCTCGCGATCGTCGAGCCACAGCGAGCAGAAGAAGCGCATCGCCAAGGCTGCCGCGCTCCGCGTTCCGGAATCGGCGACTGTGCTCATAACCGGCGGCACCACGACCGAGGCGATGCTGCCGCACCTGGCCGGCCGTGAGAACCTCACGGTGCTCACCAACGGACTGAGCATCGCCTATCATCTCGCCCGCTATCCCGAGATCTCGGTCGTGGTGCTCGGCGGCGTGCTGCGCCACGACGAGATGTCGTTGCTGGGCCCGATCGCCGAGCACGTGCTCGCCGACTTCCGCGTCGATGTCGCATTCTTCAGCGCTTTCGGTATCGATGCGACCGGCCTTTCGGCCGCCAATGTCAACGAGGCCGGTACTGACCGCCGGATCCTGCAGCACGCTGAATCGCTCGTTGCGCTGATGGATGCGAGCAAGTTCGGCCAGCGCGGTCCGGTGCGCGTCGCCGACATCGACCAGCTCAGCTGCCTGGTCACCGACGACGAGGCACCGTCCGACGTGCTCGACGAGATCCGGTCGCGCGGCGTCGAGATCATCGCCTGCTAACTGCTGCATCGCGTCAACGAAGGGAAACAGCTCGTCATGCTCGGCTCGGAACTCAGCACGCTGCGCGCGTGTCAGGATCGCGTGCTCGAACGCGAAGGCATTCCCATGGTGCTCGCGCTCGTGAGCGAGACCGGCGCCGTCCCCGCGGCGCAGGCGGCGACCGTTCAGGCCGATGGCCAACGACTCGCGGCGGCGATCGAGCACTACCGCGACGAGCTGATCCCGGATATGCGTGACGACGACAACGGGTGCCTGATCAGCATCATGCAGGCCGTCTCGTATGTCGACTTCGCCCCCGTCGAGGCCGACGCATGACCGCGACGCTGACCATCCATCGTGATGCGATCGCCGCGGGGCGCTTCGTCCGCGTCGTGAACTACCACAACACGCCGGCGTCGGGTTCCGACCAGCTGCGGGCCGAGTTGGCCGGCTACGCCGAGCGCTTCGAATCGATCACACTCGACGACCTCGACGGATTCTTCGCAACCGGTACCTGGCGCAGCGATCGTCCCGGACTCATGGCGGTGTTCTACGAGGGGTATCGCAACAGCGCAGAGGTAGCGGGTCCGATCTGTGATGACCTCGGGCTCACCGGTTGGTTCCCGATCTGCACCGCATTCGTCGATTGCCCCGCGGCCGAGCAGGAGGTCTTCGCCCGGTCGCACCACATCGGCCTGGTGCCGGAGGATCTCGACCGCGCGGGTGAGCGCATCGCGATGAGCTGGGACGAGATCGCTGACCTGTCGACGCGGCACGTCGTCACGCCGCACACGGCAGCGCATGTGGGCATCAACGACACCGCCGGCGATGACGATCTCGAGCGCGAGGTCATCGAGCCCAAGCGCAGAATGGACGCCGTCACCGGACAGTCGGCCCCGGCGTTCGCGTGGCTGCACGGCACCCGCTGGGGCATGAGCGAGCGGCATGACCGCGCCGTTCGGGCCGCCGGCTACCGGTACTTGATCAGCAACACGATGATCCACCGCATCTCGTGACACGTGTGCGCCGTCAGTCCTGGAAATCGATCCAAGGGAGCCACCGTGACTTCGGCTGAGCGCCACGTCCTCGTGCTGGTCGGCGCCGGCAGCGCCGTGTTCACGCGCGGCCTGCTCGCCGATCTGATCTCAGCGCGCGATCTCGGCGACTGGGAAATACGGCTCGTGGACATCGCGGCGGAGCCGCTGGCCAAGGCGGTCGGGCTGGCCGAGAAGATGATCGCCGCGCGCGCGGCAGCCGGGCACATCTCGGTAGTCGGATCGACTGATCGCCGCACGGTGCTGCCCGGCGCCGACTTCGTCGTGACCTGCGTGGGCGTGGGCGGGCGTCCGGGCTGGCAGCTCGACCACGAGATCTGCATGCAGCACGGCGTGTTCCAACCGGTCGGCGATTCGGTGATGCCCGGCGGTATCTCGCGACTGCTGCGCACCACCCCCGTCCTCGTCGAGGTGGCGCGCGACATCGTCGACCTGGCGCCCGATGCGTTCTTCTTCAACTACAGCAACCCGATGACCGCCAACGTGATGGCAATGGCCAAGTGGGCGAACGCCTCAAAGGTCGTCGGCTTGTGTCACGGCATGCACCACGTGCAGCACCATCTGGCAGCCTTCATCGGCAAGCCATTCGGCGAAACATCCACGCTGTACGCCGGCATCAACCACCTGACCTTCATCTACGACTTCCGTTGGCGGGGACGTGACGCCTGGCCGCTCGTGCGCGCGAAGGTCGATCGTGAACTCGGCGAGCCGGCCGATCCCGATGACATCGGTGACATCTTCAACGAAGGCACCAAGGCGTGGAACAACCCGTTCTCGTGGGAGATCTTCCGCCACTACGGCGCTTTCCCTGCTGCCGAGGACCGGCATGTCACCGAGTTCTTCCCTGAGCGGTGGCCGGGCGGTAAGTACTACGGCAAGACGCTCGGCGTCGATGCGTTCTCGGTGCCCGAGATCCTCGAGTGGGGCGAGAACCGCTACCGGTCGATGGTCGAGCAGGCCGACGGCACCGCCCCGCTGGACGAGACGATCTTCGAACGCTCGACCGGCGAACAGGAGCAGTTGATCGCGATCATCCGCTCAGTACTGACCGATTCGCGCGCGATGTTCTCGTGCAACGTGCTCAACCAGGGCAGCGTGCCGCAACTGCCCGATGACGCGGCGCTCGAGATTCCCGGCGTCGCGACCGCGCGGGGCATCCGATCGATCTCGGTGCCCGACCTGCCCGCCCCGATCACGGCCATCTTGTCGCGGCGGCTCTCATCGGTGTACCTGGCGATGGAGGCCGCCATGACGGGCAGCCGCGATCTCGCCGTTGAGGCGATGATCGCCGACGGGGCCGTCACCGATCCGTCCGATGCTGCTCGTCTCACCGACGCGCTGATCGCCGCCCAGGCCCAACACCTGCCGAGGTTTACGTCATGACTGAATTACGCAGTGCCGCATGGTTCGCCGCCGAAGGTAAGACCGGCATCATGCACCGGTCGTGGCTGCGCTCAGAAGGACTGCCCGACGACAGCTTCGAGGGCCGGCCGGTCATTGGCATCGCCAACAGCTGGTCGGAACTCACGCCGTGCAACATGCACTTTCGCGAGCTGGCCGAATGGGTCAAGCGCGGTATCTGGCAGGCCGGTGGCGTGCCGTTCGAGTTCCCGACCACGTCGGCCGGTGAGCCACTCGTACGGCCGAGTGCGATGTTGCTGCGCAACCTGATCTCCATGGATCTCGAGGAGACGCTGCGCGCGAATCCGCTCGATGGCGTGGTGCTGCTAGCTGGCTGCGACAAGACCACGCCGGCATACCTGATGGGCGCAGCGAGCGTCGACCTGCCGACGCTGCTCATCACGGGCGGCCCGATGCTGAATGGCAAGTACCGCGGCACGGATATCGGTTCGGGAACTTCGGTCTGGCGGTTGACCGAGCAATTCCGGGCAGGCGAAATCACTGCGGCCGAGGTGGCCGAGGCCGAGGGCTGCATGGCGCGCAGCAACGGGCACTGCATGACGATGGGCACCGCATCGACGATGGCGGTGCTGTCAGAGGTGCTCGGCATGCAACTGCCCGGCAGCGCCGTGCTCCCTGCCAACGATGCCCGGCGGCGCACATTTGCCCACCTGGCTGGGCGCCGCATCGTCGACATGGTCGGCGAGGATCAGCGCATGTCGTCGATCATCACTCGCACCTCGTTCGAGAACGCGATCCGTGTCAATGCCGCGCTGGGCGGCTCGACCAATGCAGTCGTGCACCTGCTGGCGTTGGCCGGGCGCCTGGGTGTGCCGCTCACGTTGGACGACTTCGACAAGTTGGCCGAAGACGTGCCGACGCTGGTTGACCTGATGCCGGCCGGCCGGTTCCTGATGGAGGATTTCGCCTATGCCGGCGGCACCGGCGGATTGCTTTCGCGGCTCGACACTCTGGTGGACGGCACCGCGCGCACCGTGAGCGGCCGCAGCCTGGCCGAGAACTACATCGGCGCCGAGGTGTTCAACGATGAGGTGATCCGCTCAGTGTCGAATCCGGTCAAGCCGGCGGGCTCGCACATCGCGATCCTGCGCGGCAGCCTCGCGCCGAACGGCGCGGTGATCAAGCAGGCGGCCGCTTCGCCGGAGCTGATGTTCCACCGCGGAAGAGCCCGGGTCTGGGATCGCGTTGAGGATTACCTTGTCGTTGCTGACGATCCTGAGTGTGACATCGAACCCGACGACGTCATCGTCATCCGCTACGCGGGTCCACGGGGTTACCCGGGCATGCCTGAGATCGCCAACGTCGCTCTGCCGGCACGGTTGCTCGCCCAGGGTGTGCGCGACATGGTCCGCATCTCTGACGCGCGCATGAGCGGTACGTCGTACGGCACGGTGGTGCTGCATGTTTCGCCCGAGGCAGCTTTGGGCGGGCCATTGGCACTCGTGCAAGACGGCGACATGATCGTGCTCGACGTAGCCGCGCGCAGGCTCGACCTCGAGGTGCCCGAGTCGGAGTTGGAGTCGCGACGGGCCGCGTGGTCGGCACCGGCAGTCAGTGGCACCTCTCGGGGATACCTGCGCCTGCACGTCGAGCACGTCCTTGGTGCGCATCTTGGCGCTGACCTCGACTTCCTGCGCGGTGGCAGCGGCGCGGACGTCCCACGGCAGGCCTTCTGACGCGCGGCGTTCTTGTAAGCGGGGCGACGGGCATCCTTCGCCCCGCGGTCGCAACGCTGCTCGCGGGCGGTGAGCGGGTCTATGCGCTCGCCCGGGGTGCAGCCGCGTTGCCGGCCCAGCGCGGGCTCGTACCGGTAGTCGCTGACCTCACCGACGTCGCGTCGGTGCGCCGAGCGCTCGGTCGCCTGCCGCGCCTCGACGCGGCGGTGATGTACGCACCGCTCGCCGATCAGGTAGTGCATCAGATGCTTTGCGCTGCGGTCGACGGCCCAATCGTGGAACTGCTCACGAGCCGGTGGGCCGATCCGTCGCGCGGCGACGTGGCACTCGACGACCTGTCGTCAGGCGGAACTGCGTTGCTGCTGGGCTGGTCGCGCCTACCGAGCGGTGCGTCGCGCTGGCACTCCCCGACGGAGATCTCGGACGCAGCGCTTGAGGTGCTCTCGACAGGCCGGCCCCGCCAGCTCGGCGCCGTCCGTCCATGGTCGGATCGACCTGGATGAGTCGCTCGGCCGCGATGACGTCGACGCTCGGACTCGGTGGTTTGCTCGCCGGAGAGTCGAGCTTGATCAGCCGGCCGTCGCCACCGGCGCAGCAATAGCCATGGGCGCGTGCGGCCTGACCCTGGCCGTTGGCACGTCCGCGCCGTTGCTGATCGCCGAGCAGGTCGTGCTGCTCGGACTGGTCGTGACGATCGGATCCACTTGTCGCGGCTGCTGCACGACCTCGTGCCGTCGCAGCACCGTTCCGGCGTCTCGTCGGGCATCGGGACGTTGTCGTGGCTGACGTTCCTGCCCTGCTCGCTGCTGTTCGGCGCGCTGAGCAACGGCGGTGCTGGCCCGGACCTAGATCAGGCTCGCAAGCCGGCGTCGGCGCCGGAATCAAAAAGCGGTCGGAAGTCGCGCAGATGCTGCCGATGAGGAAGCTCGGGGACGTCCGCAGTGTTCATCCAGATGACGGCAAGAAAGACTGGACAGGGCGTGAACTCGATGTCGCAAGCAAGCCGCACTGGCCGCAATTCGCACCGGCGCTTCGTTACCGCGGTAGGTGACGCGTTGGCTGATATTTCCTACGCGCAGCGCCGCCTGACCGAGTTGAACCGTCCGTGGGCGCGTCCGCGTCGCAGCACGACCAAGCGCTGACGAGAAGCGTTGTCACCACTGCACGGTGAGGCCCTCGGCGTCCAGCGGCGGCTTGAGGACGACGGTGGCGGTCGATTTGCCCCACGGTCGATGTAGATGCAACACGAGAGCCGGATTGGCTGGCTGCGTAAAGGGCGATGAATGCGCGAGGCGCTCGCACCAGGCCGGCGAGTATCGCAAGCGTATGGTGCGTGACCCGCCCGACGGGATGTCGCTGCCGATGCCGCGGATGACCGACGCGCCGGTGCCGCGGGCGAGCAGTGTTTGACCGACGACATGTTCGGTGAACCAGCCGTCGTTCTTGATGGTCAGGGTCTCAACGCATGAGCGGGGATCGCCAGACTCGTTGACCTGCCCGATCGAGAAGCGGTGGATGAACAGGCCGGACGCGCTGAGCAGGAGAACGGCTGAGGTCACTACCGCCGCGGCTGCGGCCCAAGCGGCAACCTTGATTCGGGTCGCCCGCGACAGCCGAGCCTCGGTGGGATCGAGCCGGTCCCACACCTCGTCGGAAACTCCGGTGACGGTCATGGTGGTCAATGTAGCAGAACATTGATACATTGCCACTATGCATTGGATCATCAGTCAGCTACCGGGCATCGCGTTAGCAGCCGTGCTTGTCTCGCTCGTGTTCCGAGACGTGACGCGGTCACGGCTCGAACGGTTCGCCGCACGTCAAGCTCTTGACATCACGGTGGCCAACGGACCGGTGGTAATCGGCTACCTCGCGACGACGCGCCGGTGGCGAGCCGCCGGATTCCTCGCTGGCTTGGTGATCGAGTTCGGTGCCACGTTCACCCAGCACGGCCGGCCGAGCACAGGCGGCGTCGGTGCGCTTGTCGGCTGGTTCGTCGGAGCGCTCGTTGCCGAATGGCGGATGGAATCGCGGCAAAGTGCCGGTGTCCGCCGCGCGGCCTCACTATCGGCGCGTCGACTGTCCGACTACGTCCCGGCTTGGTTCGTCACGGTGAATGTTGCCGTCTGGACGGCGACGATAGCCCTGGGGGTGGCCGAGACGGTGATACTGCGACCGACGCAGTGGCCGGCTGTCGTCGAGCTCGCGTTCGCCGCTGGCGTCACCCCTGCGACCTGGCTCGTTGCCCGGCGCATACTTGCCCGGCCGCAAGCGCTTGTCGCCCAGGGTGTGCTGGCCGCCGACGACGCGCTGCGCAGCCGGTCGTTGCACGTGCTCGGCGGCTCCACGCTAGCCATCAACGGCTTCCTCGCTGCCTTGATCATGTCGGCAAGCCAGACGCTGGGTGCGAGCTGGCTGCCCGACACGTGGTCGTTCGGAATCGACGTGCTCGGTGCGTTCATTCTGCCGTTGCTGGGATGGCTCGCAGCCACTTCTCCATTCGCCGCGCGCCGCCGCGCCCTGGCCTACCCTTCGGGCATCGCCGCGTGATCCTCGAGGTCGATACGTCCAGCCCGGTCCCGCCGTACGAGCAGATCCGGACGCAAATCACCGATCTCGCGGCGTCGGGTGCGTTACCGGTCGGGATCAGACTGCCGACCATCCGTCAGCTGGCCGGCGATCTCGGACTGGCGCCAGGGACAGTGGCGAGGGCCTATCGCGAACTTGAGTCCCGCGGCGTTGTGACAAGCAGGGTGCGGCACGGAACGACGATCGCTGCACAGGGCAAGCCATCGCGTCGCGACGCCGCTGACCAGCTCACCGCCGCAGCCCGGACGTACGCGATCGCCGTCGCCACGCTCGGCGTAGATCGCAACGTCGCAGTATCCGAACTCGACCGCCAGCTCAGCACGCTGACACCGGCGTAGCGCGCGCAGCGTGCGCGTGCAACGCCGGCGATAGCGGCCTGCGCTAGTCGCCTTCGACGACTGCGTGGATCTCGTCGGCGACGAGCCCGTGTGCCTCTTTGTGCACCAGGTTCGCAGCCTCGGCCGACGGTGCGTCGACCAGGCAGAAGATCTTGCCGGCGGTCTCGTCGACCCAGTACCGCAGGTAGTGCACGTCGTGCGGCTCCTGCGTCGCGAGGTCGGCGGCGTGCGCTTTGGCGACGTCTTCTGCCGTCACCGGCCCGCCCAAGTTGTGTACGTCCATGAAGAGCGCCATCGTGACTCCTTCTCGATTCGACCCGGTTGTCGAAAGCGAGTTCAGTCCACCTCGCGACGCAACCGGCCACATCGGGAGCAGTACCTATGTTTGCGTCACGATGCCCATTCGAAGCGCCTCCGCCACCGCGCGCGCTCGAGTGGACTGACCCAGTTTGCGCAGGGCTGCGGACATGTGGTGCCCGACCGTCCTTTCCGAGATGTACAGCCGTTGCGCGACCTCGAGATTGGACAGCCCACCCGCGACGAGCTGCAATACTTCGACCTCCCGGGAGGTGAGCAGGCCGGCGTTTTGTCGAGTTGTCCTGCGCAGTGTCCGCGGAGATCGCAGACCAAGTGCGTGTCGGCGCCGCAGCACGGCGTCGCGCACTGCGGTGGCGCCGAGGCCGTCCAGTATCTCCAAGCCTCGCCGCGCACCGTCGAGATCTGCGCCATGGCCGAGGCACAGCGCGACCCACAGCGGGCATCCGAGCTCGTCCCACGCAGCCGCGGCCTCGTCCCAGGCACCGTCGATCATGAGCGCGAACGGTGGGGCGACAGTGATGCGCACCGCACGCTGCACGCCGGCGAGCGACAGCCACCAGCGCAGCTCGCCGAGCTCCCACGGATCGGGGTGTGCGACCGCGATGTCCCACGCGAGATCAATCTCGGTGACGATCGCGTCGATGTCGCCGATGAGCCAGGCGGCCTCGGCACGTGCGGCGGCGACGGGGACGAGTCGCTGGGTTTCGCGGGCCGTGCCGGCGAGTTGCGTGGCCTCGGCCAGCAGCGTCGGATCGGCGCGACCTCGCCTCGTGTTGATCTGGCTGAGGACGACCGACGCCGGGATCTTCGAGATGGCCGCGACCCGCGGATGGCCGAGCACGCGTGTGCAGAGGTCTGTGGCCTCGCCGTAGCGGCCCTGCTCGGCAAGCGAGCCTGCCAGCCGAGCGCTCATGTAATTGCGCCACGAGTCGAGGTCGTACTCATCGCAATAGTCGATGCCGGCACGCAAGTACTGGTCGCCGTCGACGAGGCGCCGGTTGGCAATGGCCGTGCTGCCCAGGTTCGTATATGCGCGTGCCGCGTGCTCGTGCGCGTCGCCGGCCAATGCCAGATCGAGGCTGTGGCTCACCCGGTGCCGACCCTCAATGCTGTCGTTGTCCAGCGCAAGCGCGGTGCCCGTGTTGTTGAGCGCGTGGATCTCGACCTCTCGGTCGCCGAGTTCGCGAGCGAGTTCGAGTGCGCGCTCGCCCCATTCCAGCGCAGCATCGATGTCGTGGGCGAGCATGCTCAGCTGGGCCATGTTGCTGTAGGCCATCGCCAGCTCATGCCCAGGGCCCAGTGGTTCGAGGCTGGCAACGGCGCGGCGCGCGTACCGGACGCTGTCGTCGGTAAGACCCATGAACCAGGACAGGCGCGAGAGCCAGCGTTCG
>DASRSG010000043.1:0-5205 GCA_035656595.1 Jatrophihabitantaceae bacterium
GTGATCGGATTGTCCCCCGTTACCATCACGGTGCGGATGCCCATGGCGCGCAGCGCCGCGAAGCGCTCCTTGATGTCCGGTTTGACGATGTCCTTCAGATGGATGACGCCGAGCAGCTTGCCGTTCTCAGCAACCGCGAGCGGCGTGCCGCCGCTCATCGACACCTGCTTCGTCGGCAATCGCCTTTGCGGTAAGGGGATTGTCGCCGGTGATCATCACCGTGCGGATCCCCATCCGGCGCATCTCGGCGAACCGCTCGCCGATACCCTGCTTGACGATGTCCTTGAGATGGACGACGCCGAGCACGCGGGCGATGCCGTCGACATGCTCGGCAACGACGAGCGGGGTGCCCCCGCTCGCGCTGATGCCGTCGACAGCTTCGCCGACATCGTCGGTCACCGCACCGCCGGTCTCGCGCACCCACCGAAGTACTGCGGCCGCAGCCCCCTTGCGCACCTGGCGGCCGTCGACATCGACTCCGCTCATCCGGGTCTGCGCGGTGAAGGGGACGAAGTGCGCGTCGCGCACCTCGCGCTCGCGCAGCCCGTACTCGGTCTTGGCGAGGACGACGATCGACCGGCCCTCCGGCGTCTCGTCGGCCAGCGAGGACAGTTGCGCCGCACTGACCAGTTCCTTCTCGTCGACGCCCGGGGCGGGCACGAACCGGGACGCCTGCCTGTTGCCCAGCGTGATCGTGCCGGTCTTGTCGAGCAGCAGGGTGTTCACGTCACCGGCCGCCTCGACGGCACGTCCACTCATGGCGAGCACGTTGCGCTGCACGAGCCGGTCCATGCCGGCGATGCCGATCGCCGAAAGCAGCGCGCCGATCGTGGTGGGGATCAGGCACACGAGCAGTGCGACGAGGACTATCGCGGTGATGCCGCTGCCGTTGAGCGCAGTGGAATCCGGAATGCCGGGCTGATCGTGCTTGGCGAAGATCGCCAGCGGCTGCAGGGTGACGGTGGCCAGCAGGAAGATGATGGTCAGTGACGCGAGCAGGATGTTCAGCGCGATCTCGTTCGGCGTCTTCTGCCTGCTCGCGCCCTCGACGAGCGCGATCATGCGATCAATGAAGCTCTCACCGGGACGCTGCGTGATCCGGACGACCACGCGATCGCTGAGCACCCTCGTCCCACCGGTGACCGAACTGCGATCGCCGCCGCTCTCGCGGATCACCGGCGCGCTCTCACCGGTGATCGCACTCTCGTCGACGCTGGCGATGCCCTCGATCACGTCGCCGTCGCCGGGGATCACGTCGCCCGCCTCGCACACCACGCGATCGCCCTGGCGCAATTGCGGTGCCGGCACGGGTTCCTCGGCGCCGTCGCTGGTGAGCCGCCGCGCCATGGTGTCAGTCTTCGTGCGCCGCAGCGCGTCGGCCTGCGCCTTGCCGCGCCCTTCGGCGACCGCTTCGGCGAGGTTCGCGAACAGGACGGTGAGCCACAACCACACCACGATCACCCAGGCGAACACCGATGGATCCGCGATCGCCACGACGGTCGTGAAGACCGCGCCGACCTCGACGAGGAACATGACCGGGTTGCGCCACAGCGTGCGTGGATCGAGCTTGGCCAGTGCGCCCGGCGTCGACGTCCACACCATCTTCGGGTCGAGCAGACCCGCTTTGACAGTCATGAGTGGATTCCTTCGGCAAGTGGTCCGAGGGCCAAGGCCGGGAAGTAGGTGAGCGCGCCGACCACGACCGTGACGCCGGTGACCATGCCGACGAACAGGCTGCGGTGCGTGGGCAGCGTGCCGCCGGTGGCCGGCGTGGGCGATTGCATGGCCAGCGATCTAGCCAGACCGATCACGAAGATGATCGGCAGGAACCGTCCGAACAACATGGCAAGTCCGAGCGCGCTGTTCCACCACTGCGTGTTCACCGAGATGCCCGCGAAGGCGCTGCCGTTGTTGTTCGCCGCGGACGTGAAGGCGTAGAGCACCTCGGACAGCCCGTGCGGCCCGGAGTTCAGCATCGACGCGCGTTCGCCCGGCAGGGCCACCGCCAGTGCCGTCCCGACCAGGACGATCGCCGGGGTCGTGAGCAGATACAGCGAGGCGAACTTCACCTCTCGTCCGCCCAGCTTCTTACCGAGATACTCCGGTGTTCGTCCCACCATCAGTCCGGCCACGAACACGGTGAGCACCGCGAGGATCAACATGCCGTACAAGCCCGAGCCGGTGCCACCGGGCGCAACCTCGCCGAGCATCATGTTCAGCAGCGTCATCGCGCCGCCGAGACTGGTGTACGAGTCATGGAAGCTGTCCACGGCACCGGTCGAGGTCAGCGTGGTCGCGGCGCCGAAGATGCTCGAGTCAGGCACGCCGAAGCGGGCTTCAGTGCCTTCGGTGGCGGCGCCGATCGCGGTGGGCACGGTGCCGTGGTGCATGCCTTGGAAGCTGAGCATGAGCACGACGCTGGTCAGCGCGAGCACTGCCATCGCGATCGCGATCGCCCGTCCCTGCCGGTTGTCGCGTACGATGGTGCCGAATGTGCGCGGCAGTGAGAACGGGATGCACAGGAGCAGGAAGACCTCGAGCCAGTTCGTCCACGCCGTCGGGTTCTCGAACGGGTGGGCCGAGTTCGCGTTGTAGAAGCCGCCACCGTTGGTGCCGAGCTCCTTGATTGCTTCCTGGCTCGCGACCGGTCCGCCGGTGATGGTCTGCGTGCCGCCGGCGATGGTGTGCACGGTCTGGTAGTCGGTGAAGTTCTGGATCATTCCGGCGGCTACGAACACGATCGCGGTCAGCACGGCGATGGGCAGCAGGACGCGCACGCAGATCCGGGTCAGGTCGACCCAGAAGTTGCCGAGCCGGTCGGTGCGGCTGCGCGCGAACCCGCGCACCAGCGCGATCGCCACGGCCACACCAGTCGCGGACGACACGAAGTTCTGCACGGCCAGCCCGGCCATCTGCACGATGTAGCCGAGCGCGCTCTCGCCCGAGTACGACTGCCAGTTCGTGTTGGTGACGAAGCTGACCGCCGTGTTCCATGCCTGGTCGCAGGGCATCATCGGCACGCCGTACGGGTGCCCGAGGTGCTGCTGCACGCGCAAGAAGGCGTAGAGGAACAGCACGGACACCGCGCTGAAGGCGAGAACAGCGCGCAGGTAGCCGCCGCCGCTCTGGTCGGCCTCCGCGTCGATGCCGCCGAGGCGGTAGATGACTCGCTCCACGAGCAGGTGCCGTGGCGAGGAGACGGCACGCGCGATGTAGTCGCCGAGCGGGCGATGCACGAGTACCAGCGCAACGATCAGCGTGCCGAGGAAGATCACCCCGGCGATGGTGTCGTTCATCAGAATCGCTCGGGGAAGATCAGCGCGATCACGAGGAACACGGTGAAGCCGATCGCGAGCGCCAGCCCGATGACGTTCGCAATCACAGCTTCTCAACTGCCTTAGCGATGAGCGCGAGCAGCGCGAAGCAGGCCAGCGTAAGCACGACGAACACGAAATCTGTCACGTGGTGCAGTGTTGGCACGTCGATGGTCGGGCCGCTCCCACATTCACGGGGTCGTCACGCCGCGCTAGCGTCTTGTGCACGGAGGATGCTGTTACCTGTGACCATGTCCGCTCGTGGCTGCTTGCGCATCTATCTCGGCGCAGCTCCCGGCGTGGGCAAGACGTTCGACATGCTCGACGAGGGACGCCGACGCGCCGGTCGCGGCACCGACGTCGTGATCGGCTTCGTCGAGACGCATGGCCGTCCCAAGACCATCGCGCAGATCGGCGAGCTGCCCACCGTCGCGCGCAAGAAGGTCGACTACCGCGGCGCCACGTTCCACGAGATGGATCTCGACGCCATCCTGCAACGGAATCCGCAACTAGTCCTGGTCGACGAGCTTGCGCACAGCAACATCCCTGGCTCCGGACCGCACGAGAAGCGCTGGCGTGACGTCGAATCGCTACTCGCCGCGGGGATCGACGTGCTCAGCACGGTGAACGTGCAACACCTCGAGTCGTTGAACGACGTGGTCGAGACGATCACCGGCGTGCCGCAGCACGAGACGGTTCCGGACTCGGTCGTGCGCGCCGCCGAACAGGTGCAGCTGGTCGATATGACACCCGAAGCGCTGCGCCGCCGGATGGCGCACGGCAACATCTACCCGGCCGAGAAGATCGACGCGGCGCTGGGCAACTACTTCCGGCTGGGCAACCTCACCGCGCTGCGCGAACTCGCGCTGCTCTGGCTCGCCGACCAGGTCGAGGAGGGGTTGCAGCGCTATCGCGAGCAACACGGCATCACCCGCACGTGGGAGACCCGGGAGCGCATCGTGGTCGCGCTCACCGGCGGGCCGGAGGGCGACGCGTTGATCCGTCGAGCGGCACGCATCGCTGCGCGCGGCGGTGGCGAACTCATCGCGGTGCACGTGTCGCGCAGCGACGGCGTGATCGGGTCGGGGTCGGTAGGTCTCGAGCCGCAGCGACTGCTCGTCGAATCGCTCGGTGGCAGCTATCACTCGCTGGTGGGCGAGGATGTGCCGCACGCGCTGCTCGACTTCGCGAAGACCGCGGACGCCACGCAGATCGTGCTCGGGGCGTCGCGCCGGCGGCCGTGGGCAGCCGCGCTCACTGGTCCCGGCACCGGTCAGACCGTGACGCGGTTGTCGGGTGCGATCGACGTGCACATCGTCAGCCACGACTATGCGGGACGGGGCCTTCAGCTGCCGCGGCTCGGTTACGGCCTGACCGCGCAGCGTCGCGTCGCCGGCCTCGCAGCGGCCGCAGCGCTGCTCGCGATCGCGACCCCGCTGCTGACGCTGGGCCGGCACCACATCACCTTCGCGACCGACCTGTCGATCTACCTGTTCATCGTGGTCGTGACGAGCCTGGTGGGCGGGTTCTGGGCAGCCGTCACAGGCGCCGTCGTGGGTTCACTGCTGCTCAACTTCTACTTCGCCCCGCCGATCCACACGTTCACCATCACCGACGGCGAGAACGTCCTGGCGCTGGGCATCTTCCTGCTCGTGGCCGTGCTCGTCTCGCGCGTGGTCGACCTCTCCGCGCGCCGCTCCGCGCTCGCCGCGCGAGCCAGCGCCGAAGCCGAGACGCTCTCGACGTTGGCCGGCAGCCTGCTGCGCGGTGAGCAGGCGCTGGACGCGTTGCTCGCGCGCGTCCAAGAGACGTTCGGCATGCACAGCGTGAGCCTGCTTGCGAGGGACGGCATCGGCTGGCGCACGTTGGCGACGATCGGGCCGTCGCCCGC
>DASRSG010000044.1:0-1876 GCA_035656595.1 Jatrophihabitantaceae bacterium
ATCTTCTTTCGGCGTCGATTGCTCTCACGTCCATGCAGAGCCTCCGTCAAACGTCAACCGCAGTTGGAAATCTAGGGCACACTCGCGGCGCGCACACTCTCTGAGACGCACTTACTCCTCAAAAGTGACGGTTGAGCAGCACGGGCCAGCTCGGCAGCGGCGGCTCCGCACTAGAGGAAGTCGTGACCGGTGAGCACGTAGACGAACGGCACGAACGGCACAATCGAGACGACGCCCCAGGTCAATTTCGGAATAAATCCCTTGGGCTCTGACTTGAACGGCAGCGTGATCCAGATCAGCACCACCGCGATCGGGTGCAGGATGCAGAGGATCAGCTCGAGGATCTTTTTCACGGGTCATCACTCCTTTGAACGGCGGTCGTCGCTGCTGGACTACCAGGGATCGGCCGCGATGAATCGTGCCGATTGCCATTTCCGGGCTTGAAATCTCCGGATTCCTGGGAATAGGGATCACATGGCCGCAGTTCCCGATCACGCCTTCGGCACCGGTACGCCGTTCTCGCTCGGTGCCGAGGAGGAGCTGTTCCTCGTCGATCCCGTCAACGGCCGCATGGTCAACAGTTCGGCGGCGGTCACCACCAGGCTGTCCTCGGCGATGGGTGGCATCGAGCGCGAGCTGCACGCCGGGATGGTCGAATTCATCAGTGAGGTCTGCGCGAATGCGGGCGATGTGATCGGGCAACTCGCGCATCGCCGTGCGGCGTGTCTGGGCACGGGCATCGGGTTGCTCGGCTCCGGGACGCACCCGACCGCCACCGATGACGAAGCTCAGATCTCCGACAAGGAGCGCTACGAGCGTGTCCACAGGCTGCTCGGTGCCGCGGTCGCCACTCCGGTGGCGGGGCTGCATATCCATGTCGGGATGCCCGACGCCGAGACCGCGATCAAGGTCTTCAACGCGATGCGTACGCACCTGCCGCTGCTGCAGGGGCTGGCCGCCAACTCGCCGTTCCGCCACGGACTCGACACCGGACTTGCGTCGGCGCGCGGCGTGACGATCAGCAGCTGGCCGCGCTCGGGCGTCCCGCGGGCGATGGCAGACTACGACGACTTCTGCGTGATGGCCGATCTGCTCACCCGCGCGGCCGGCGTCGACGACTACACGTGGTTCTGGTGGAAGTTGCGTCCGCACCCGAAGCTCGGCACGGTCGAGATCCGCACGCTCGATGCGCAGAGCTCGCTGCACGACACCGAGGCGCTGGTCGCGCTCACGCACTGCCTTGCGCGTGCGGCGGCCGACGGTGACCCGGTCGAGGACCTGCCGACCGAGCTGCTCGAGGAGGGGATGTTCCGCGCCACTCGTTTCGGTGTGCGCGCCCAGCTGCCGGACGGGCGTGGCGAGTTGCACGAGTTCCAGGCGGTGCTCGACGCCGCGCTCGCGCAGGCACAGCCCTACGCGAGCGAGCTGCAGTGCGCACAGGCCGTGGCGCGGATCCCCGCGCTCGTGGCGGCCGGGGGCGGTTGCGGGCGCCAGCGCGCGGTCTACGAACTGTCGGGATTCGACTCGTTGCTGCGCAACCTGATCGCGACCACCGCGCAGACGACCGGTATAACCCAGCACTGAGGCTCAGCGTATGTGTGCGGCCTGGTAGCCGGCGATCGTCGTGGCGGTCGCGGTGGCGGCGCCCGCCAGCGCACCGATGGGCCCGGCGGCGACGCCGCCGCACACGATGCCGCCGGTGACACGGCCGAGGAACGGCAGCGGCTCGGTGCGCGACGGAACCCACGGCAGCTTGTCGGCGATCAGCTCGCCGATCGCCGCGGCGACGAGCAGCTTGCGCTGCGGCGCCCTGGTCGCCGGCTCGGTGATGACTGACAACGCCGCTCGCGAGGGTGGCGGCGCGGTCCTTGACGTC
>DASRSG010000045.1:0-12990 GCA_035656595.1 Jatrophihabitantaceae bacterium
GTGGGCGTCTGCATGGCGACCTCCGGCCCCGGGGCGACCAACCTCGTCACCCCGATCGCCGACGCGTACATGGATTCGGTGCCGATGGTGGCGATCACCGGCCAGGTCGGGCGGGCCTCGATCGGGTCCGATGCGTTCCAGGAGGCCGACATCTCCGGGATCACGCTGCCCATCACCAAGCACAACTTCTTGGTGCTCGACGCGGCGAACATCGCCCAGGCGATCGCCGAGGCGTTCCATCTCGCGTCGACGGGCAGGCCTGGTCCCGTCCTCGTCGACCTGCCCAAGGACGTCCTTCAGGAGCGCACCGCGTTCTCGTGGCCGCCGAAGCTGGACCTGCCCGGGTACCGCCCGGTGACCCGGCCGCACGGCAAGCAGATTCGCGAGGCCGCCCGGTTGATCGCCGAGTCGCGGCGACCGGTGCTCTACGTCGGTGGCGGGGTGATCAAGGCCCGGGCGATCGCCGAGTTGCGCGCGGTCGCCGACCTGACCGGCATCCCGGTGGTGACCACGCTGATGGCGCGCGGCGCGTTCCCGGACAGCCATCCGCAGCACTTGGGCATGCCCGGCATGCACGGGACGGTTGCCGCGGTCACCGCGCTGCAGAAGGCCGATCTGCTGATCACTCTCGGCGCGCGCTTCGACGACCGGGTGACCGGCCGGCTGGACAGCTTCGCACCGCTGGCCCGGATCATCCACGCCGACATCGATCCGGCCGAGATCGGCAAGAACCGCGAGGCGGACGTGCCGATCGTCGGCGACGTGCGCGAGGTCTTGCGCGAGCTGGCGCCGGCCATCTCGGCCGAGTTCGACGCCGGTCGGCGGGCTGACCTCACCGGCTGGTGGAAGCAGGTCCACGGCTGGCTGGAGACCTACCCGCTCGGTTACGAGGAGCCTGCCGACGGATCGCTGTCGCCGCAGTACGTCATCGAGCGGCTCGGGCAGATCGCCGGGCCGGACGCGATCTATGCGGCCGGCGTCGGGCAGCACCAGATGTGGGCAGCGCAGTTCATCAAGTACGAGAACCCGTACACCTGGCTCAACTCCGGCGGGCTCGGGACGATGGGCTACTCGGTGCCGGCCGCGATGGGCGCCAAGGCGGCCTGCCCCGACAAGACGGTCTGGTCGATCGACGGCGACGGTTGCTTCCAGATGACCAACCAGGAACTGGCCACCTGCGCCATCGAAGGCTTCCCGATCAAGGTGGCCGTGATCAACAACGGCAACCTCGGCATGGTGCGGCAGTGGCAGACGCTGTTCTACGACGAGCGGTACAGCCAGACCGAGCTCGGCACGCACAGCCGCACCCCGGCCTCGGGCGGCGGCGCCGTCCGCGTGCCTGACTTCGTCAAGCTGGCCGACGCGCTGGGCTGTGTCGGCATGCGGTGCGAGAGCAGGGACGACGTCGACGCGACTATCGAGAAGGCGATGGCGATCAACGACCAGCCGGTCGTCGTCGACTTCACCGTGGGCAAGGACGCCATGGTCTGGCCGATGGTCGCGGCCGGCACGAGCAACGACTCCATCCTCGCCGCCCGCGACATCCGGCCGGTCTTTGCCGATGAGTGAGGTTGCGAACCAATCCAAAGGTCATAGCCGCGACTTCCATCGTTTGGGCCTGCTGGGTGGGATGAGCTGGCAGTCGACCGCCGTCTACTACCGGTTGCTCAATGAGTCGGTGGGGGCTCGGGTCGGCGGGCACGCGAGCGCACCAGTGACGATCCACTCGGTCGAGTTCGGCGCGATCGAGCAGTACCAGCGGGCGGGGGACTGGCCGCCGCAGGGACGGATCCTGGCTGACGCCGCTGCGGGACTTGAGCGCAGCGGGGTCGAGGCGATCGCGCTGGGCACGAACACGCTGCACCTCGTGGCTGATCAAATCACCGACGCGATCGCCGTCCCGTTCATCGACCTCATCGACGTGGTCGCGTCGGCGGTGCAGTCCTACGACACCGTCGGCCTGCTCGCCACCGGTTACACGATGAGCAGCGACATGTACCCGAAGCGGCTTGCCGGGTTCGGTACCGGCGTCCTCGTCCCCGACGAAGCCGACCGCGACATCGTGCACAGCATCATCTACCGCGAACTCGTCCACGGCGTCGTGAGCGACGAGTCGCGCGCGGCCTACCGCGAGGTGATGGCTGGCCTGGTGCAGCGGGGCGCGCAGGCGATCCTGCTGGCCTGCACCGAGATCGACCTGCTCGTCGGCGCCGACGACGCGTGCGTACCGGTCTACGACACGACAGCGCTGCACTGCGCCGTCCTCACCGACTTCATGATCACCGGGGAGATTACGTTATGAGCGAGGCTTGCCGAGCGAATCAATGGCATCGGGCAGATCGAGCGAAGCGAGAAATGTCATGAGTGTGCACACCCTGTCCGTGCTGGTCGAGAACAAGCCGGGCGTGCTCGTGCGCGTGGCCGGTCTGTTCAGCCGCCGCGGGTTCAACATCGAGTCACTCGCTGTCGGACCGACCGAACACGCCGAGATCTCGCGGATCACCATCCTGGTGAGCGTCGAGGGTTCGGCGCTCGAGCAGGTGACCAAGCAGCTCAACAAGCTGATCAACGTTCTCAAGATCGTCGAGCTGGAAGAGAGGCAGGCGGTGCAGCGCGAGTTGCTGCTCGTCAAGGTGCGGGCCGACGAGTCGAACCGGCGTGACGTGTTGCAGATCGTCGACCTGTTCCGCGCCAAGGTCGCCGATGTCGGTCCGGAGGCGCTGACGATCGAGCTCTCCGGGCGGCCTGACAAACTCGACGCGATGCTTAAGATGCTCGAGCCCTACGCAATCCGCGAGATGGTGCAGTCCGGCATGGTCGCGCTCGGCCGCGGTCCGCGCTCGATGACCCAGGCAGCGCTGCGTTCGGTCGAACGTGGCGCCTGATCACCCCAACGTCCCCACGAAAGTAAGGAACGCCTGACCATGGCAGTGGAGATCTTTTACGACGACGACGCCGACCTCTCGGTGGTGCAGGGCCGCAAGGTCGCGGTGCTCGGCTACGGCAGTCAGGGGCATGCCCATGCGCTGTCGTTGCGAGACTCGGGCGTCGATGTGCGCGTCGGCCTGCCCCAGGGCTCACGCAGCCGCGCGAAGGCCGAAGAGGAGGGCCTGCGGGTTGTCACCCCGGCCGAGGCATCGGCCGAGGCCGACCTGATCATGGTGCTCGCGCCCGATCCCGCGCAGCGCAAGCTCTACACCGACTCGATCGAGCCGAACCTGAGCGATGGCGACGCGATCTTCTTCGGGCACGGCTTCAACATCCGCTACGGCTACATCAAGCCGCCGGCCAATGTCGACGTCGCGATGGTGGCGCCGAAGGGCCCGGGCCACCTCGTCCGGCGCCAGTTCGTCGACGGCAAGGGCGTGCCGGTGCTGGTCGCCGTCGAGCAAGACGCGTCCGGTTCGGCGTTCGATCTCGCGCTGTCCTATGCCAAGGGCATCGGCGGCACGCGTGCCGGCGCGATCAAGACGACGTTCACCGAGGAGACCGAGACCGATCTGTTCGGCGAGCAGGCCGTGCTGTGCGGCGGAGCGTCGCAACTGGTGATGTACGGCTTCGAGGTGCTGACCGAGGCCGGCTATGCGCCCGAGATTGCGTACTTCGAGTGCCTGCACGAGCTGAAGCTGATCGTCGACCTGATGTACGAGGGCGGCATCGCCAAGCAGCGCTGGTCGGTGTCTGACACCGCCGAGTACGGCGACTACGTGTCCGGACCGCGGGTGATCGACCCGCACGTCAAGGAGAACATGCAGGCCGTCCTGCGCGATATTCAGGACGGCACGTTCGCCGCCCGGTTCATCGCCGATCAGGACGCCGGGGCGCCGGAGTTCAAGGAGCTGCGCGCTAAGGGCGAGCAGCACTCGATCGAGGACGTCGGGCGCAAGCTGCGGGGCCTGATGTCGTGGGTGACCTCCGACGACGACTACGTCGAAGGCACCGCCGCCCGTTGAGTTTCTGCGGCTCCCGTCCCACCCCCGACAGTGGTCAGTTTCGCGCGTCGGTGGTCAATTGCAACCGACCACTGAACGGCCAATCTGACCACTGACGGGCGACCCCGCCGTAAGCCACGCACCGCGGCGGACCGCGCCGCGTACGCGAGCCACCTTTGACGCCGTCATATCCGCAGGACACGTACCGCGCGGCTGATTCGTCTGGGCGTTGGCGGTGGTCAGCGAACTGCGCGCGGACGTGGCATTATGCCAGGCTTCTCGGAGTGCTCCGGTGAACACTCCTCGGTCGGCATCGGTGATGTCGCTGGACAATCCGGGGCGCCCGAGGGCATCAGCGATGCGAGGTCGGTCAGCCGAGGACGATGCTGCGCTGCTCCCCGTCGGCAGGTTGTTCGGCTCGGGCGGGGAGTCGTTCACGCATCCACCCTGCCATCGTCGACGTGATCAGCACACGGCATCGATATCATGATGTGCCCACCTTGTGAGGCCGATTGTGACCGGCACGCGATAGAACGATGTCATGGTGCGCCGGTTCGTCCTCCTGGTCGGACTCGCCGTCGTGCTGTCAGGAACCGCCGCGTGCGCCGAGAGCGCAGACGGCGCGCGGCGGAGTGTCTGCGGCACATGGATCGGCAGCCCGGCAGACGGTGCCGACCGGTCGCCGTGGTTCGTTGACGCCAGCCACCAGGCGCCCTCGTCGCCGATCAAGGGCTATGTCGACATCGCGCGTCCACCCGTGGCCTTGATGGTCGTCAACATGTTGGTCAGCGACGACTGCGCACACGGCGCGCGGGTAACCGTCGCCGGCCCGCCCGTGGTGTCCGTGCGTACCGAAGTGCGCACTGATGATCGCCGCACCTCCGTCGCGCTCATCCTGGCGCGGGGCGCGGGACGAACCACCGTCGTCGTGACGCGACCCGGACGCGCGTCGATCCGAGTGCCGTTCGTGATCCGCGCCGCAAACAGCCGGACGTCCTGACCCAGCGCTACCACTGACGGGCAAGTCAGCCGGACGAGAGTTCCTCGGCGAGGTGCTCGAGCGAGCCGAGCGCGGCGATCAGCGCATCGTGCTCCTCGGCCGGCAACTTGCCGGCCGCGTGCGAGACCGCGGCAGCGCGCTGGGCCTTGATCCGCTCGTGCACCCGCCGTCCCTTGTCGGTCACCGCGAGGGTGACGCTGCGCAGGTCACCGGGATCGGGAGTGCGGTCGACCAAACCATCCTCGTCGAGTTTGCCGACCACCCGCGAGAGCATCGTCGGGTTGATGTGCTCGAGCCGGACGAGCTCGGGCAGTCCGACCGGCCCGCGTCCCACCACGAGACCGAGCACCGACGCCTGGGTCGGCGTGAGTCCCTCGTCGGTCGCCGACGTGTTGAACTGACGCGCCAGCCGCTGGATCGCGCGGCGCAGCCGCACCGCCTCGTCGGCGTCCACCAGCACCTCCGGGTGTGAGCAACGCAATTTATTTGCCTGCCGGCAAGCAGCGTAGTGTGGTTCGTGATGGCAGTCTCTTACCTCCCCCGGCCGAGCGTCGACACCGCGGCGCCTGCGGACGGACGGCAGCCGCGCCGGTACCTGGTCTTCGCGGTGGTCTCGGTCGCCCTGTTCATGGCCTCAGTCGATCAGACCATCGTCGCCACCGCACTCGGCACGCTGCAACACGACCTGCACGCGCGGGTCAACTGGAGCAGCTGGACGATCACCATCTACGCGCTCGGGCAGATCCTGGTGATGCCGCTGGCCGGACGGGTCAGTGACCAGCACGGCCGTCGGCGGGTGTTCCTGTGCGCGGTCGCGCTGTTCACGACGGCCTCGCTGTGCTGCGGGCTGGCCAACGACATCTACGTGCTCGTCGCGCTGCGCGCCGTACAGGCGATCGGCGGCGGTGCGTTCATGCCCGCGGCGACCGGCATCGTCTCTGACCAGTTCGGCCCCGACCGCGACCGCGCGATCGGGTTCTTCACCAGCATCTTCCCGATCGGCGGGATCGTCGGGCCGGTGCTGGGCGGCGTGTTCGTCACCTACTGGTCGTGGCGCGGCATCTTCCTGGTCAACGTGCCGATCGGCATCGTGCTGTTTGGGCTGGCCCTCGCGTTCATCCCGCGGACGGCCAAGAAGACGGCGGGACGGATCGACGTGCGCGGCATCGCACTGCTCGGCCTCGGTTTGCTCGCCGTCATGTTCGCGATCAGCTCGCTCGGCACCGCCGGCTCGCCCTGGCTGGTCGTCATGCCGCTCGCAATCGGCCTCGGCGGGCTGGCCGCCTTCGTGCGGCATTCGGGACGTGCCGCCGACCCGTTCATCCCGCTTCGGTTGCTCCGCGGACGCGGCTTCGCGGTGATGAACCTGATCAACTTCTTCTTCGGCGTGGCCGTTCTCGGCTTCGCGACGCTGGTCCCGCTCTACGCCGAGGAGCGCTACGGCATGCCGACGCTGTCGGCGGGCACGCTGCTCAGCGCGCGGGCGGTCGGCATGATCGCGGTGGCGGGGCTGACGGCCTTCGCACTGCGCCGGACCGGCTACCGCCGGCCGATGCTGGCCGGCTTCGTCCTCGCCGCGCTCGGGCTGCTGTTGCTGGCCGTCCCGCCGGTAGGCCTGTCGGACTACCTGTGGCTGGCCGTGGCAGCGGCGGTCACCGGCATCGGCATGGGCATCTCGGTGCCAGCAACGAACAACGCGATCATGCATCTCGCGCCGGCCGACACCGGCGCCGTGGCCGGCCTGCGTGGCATGTTCCGCCAAGCCGGCGGCATCACCGGGATCTCGGTCGTCACCGCAGTCATCGCCCGCAGCTCCGATCCGGGGCTCGCCCAGGCCTGGACCCTCGTCGTGCTCGCCGCGCTGCTGCTGTGCCTGCTCCCGCTGATCTGGCTCGTCCCGGAGCACCGCGGCAGCTGGTAACAGTCAGGTGCGGTTCGGATCGGGATGGATCGAAAAGAACACCGACCAGGGCTTCCCGGTCGGGTCCTGAGCATGCTGGATGTACTCGTCGAGCAACAACGTGAGCCGTCGTTCGAACTCCGCCTTC
Source organism: Jatrophihabitantaceae bacterium (assembly GCA_035656595.1). GTDB lineage: Bacteria > Actinomycetota > Actinomycetes > Mycobacteriales > Jatrophihabitantaceae > RYN-133. The sequence continues at coordinate 6,981 of DASRSG010000045.1, forward strand.
TCGGCGTCGGTCAGGCGCAGGCCGACGCGCGCCGTCCCAACCGATTCGGCGGGGACGAGCGAGACCTCCTCGATGAACGCGTCGATGATCACCCGATCCTTGCTCGGCGTCTGGATTCGCCACGACTTTCCGGTGGCGAGGTAGGGGATCTCACGCGATCCACGCACGCCGCGGCGCACGGGCTGGGCGGCCAGAAAGCCGGTGTCGACCAACCGGCGGACGTGATGCAGGGTCGTCGCCGGATCCTTGCCGAGGACGTGCGCGATCTCCTTGTTCGAGCGCGCCTCGCCCAGGCAGATGCGCAAGATCCGCATCCGCAGCGTCGATGCGAGCGCGCGCGCTTCGGCATCGGTGGCCATCGGCCGACCGAGCGGATCGAGTTCGTCGGCGAGCTGCTCGGTTCTCTTGGCCACGCGTTCAGCATAAGCGATTGACATTTCCCAATCACTCGTCGCAAAGTGAACCTGTGACTGATGCCCCGACCCCGGCCGCCGAGGTGAAGCGGCGCGGCGGGCTGTGGCACCACCTGGATTTCCGCCGGCTGTGGATCGGCGAGACGGTGAGCCAGTTCGGCAGCCAGGTCAGCACGATCGCCTTGCCCCTCGTGGCGATCCTCGTCGTGCACGCCACGACGTTCGAAGTCGGTCTGCTCACTGCGCTGGAGTCGGTCGCGTTCCTGGTCGTCGGACTGCCCGCGGGTGCGTGGGTCGACCGGATGCGCTTTCGCCGCGTGCTCATCGTCAACGACGTGGTGCGTGCGGCGGCGCTCGGCTCGATCCCGCTCGTCCAGTTCGTCGGCACCCTGACCATCGAGCAGCTCTACATCGTCGCGCTGGTCGTCGGCGTCAGCACGGTGTTCTTCGATGTCGCCTACCAGTCGTACCTGCCGGCCCTGGTCGGTCGAGGCGCGCTGGTGGAGGGCAACTCGAAACTGCAGGCCAGCGAGTCGGTCGCACAGATCGCCGGCCCGGGCATCGGCGGCGTGCTGGTCCAGGCGCTGACTGCCCCGTATGCGGTGCTCGTCGACGCGGTTAGCTTCCTCTGGTCCGCAGGGTGGGTCGCCGCGATCAAGTCTCGTCCGCCGAAGCCCGCGCGCAAACCGGACCGGCATCTGGGACGCGAGATCCTCGAAGGTCTGCGGTTCGTGTTCGGCAACCGCATCCTGCGCGCGATCGCCATGTGCACGGGCAGCTCGAACTTCTTCAACTCGATCTACTTTGCTGTCTTCTACGTGCTGCTCGCCCGGCAGTTGCACGTCTCTGCCGGCCTGATCGGGCTCATCATGTCCACCTCGGCCATCGGCGGCCTGGTCGGCTCGCTGCTCGCCACTCGAGTGACCGCTCGCCTGGGTAAGGGGCCGACGATCTGGCTGTCGGTGCTAGTCGCGGCGCCGACCAGTTTCGTCGCGCCATTCCTCAAACACGACTGGACGCTCGTGCTGCTGGCCGCCGCCCAGATCCTGTTCTGGGGCGTCGTTGTCATCTACAACATCACCCAGGTCAGTTTCCGGCAGGGCCTGTGCCCGCCCGAGTTGCTCGGCCGGATGAACGCGACGATGCGCTTCCTGGTGTGGGGGACGATGCCGCTCGGTGCACTGATCGGCGGTGCGCTCGGTGCCGCAATTGGGGTGCGCAACACCCTGCTCATCGCTGCCATCGGTGGCTGCCTGCCCGTCCTCCCGGTGTTCTTCTCACCGCTGCGCCGGTTGCGCGAGCTCCCGACCTATGTCTCGCTAGCTGGGACGGCTGACTCACTGGTTGAGAGCGCGAACTGAGCCTCCATTAGGCTCGCGGCATGCAGCTGGCAGTCATCCCGGGCGACGGAATCGGCATCGAGGTCACCGAGCAGGCGGTGCACGTGCTCGACGCGGTGCTGCCCGGCGTCGACGCCACGCCCTACGACCTCGGCGCCGCCCGCTGGCACCGCACCGGTGAGGTGCTGCCCGACGCGGTGCTCGAGGAATTGCGCGGGCACGATGCGATCCTGCTCGGCGCGGTGGGCGATCCGTCCGTCCCGTCCGGTGTGCTGGAGCGCGGGCTGCTGCTCAAGCTGCGCTTCGCGCTCGACCATCACGTCAATCTGCGTCCGGCGCGACTCTATCCCGGCGTGTCAACCCCGCTGGCCGGCGAGCCCAAGATCGACTTCGTGGTCGTGCGCGAGGGCACTGAGGGTCCGTATGCCGGCAACGGCGGATCGCTGCGCAAGGGCACCCCGCACGAGATCGCCACCGAGGTCAGCCTCAACACTGCATACGGCGTCGAGCGGGTGGTGCGTGACGCGTTCGGTCGCGCACAGGCCCGTGCGCGCAAGCACTTGACGCTGGTGCACAAGAACAACGTCCTGACCAATGCCGGTGATCTGTGGTTCCGCATCGTGCAGCAGGTTTCGTCCGACTTCCCCGATGTGACAGTCGCTTACAACCATGTCGACGCCGCGACGATCTATATGGTCACCGATCCGGGACGCTACGACGTGATCGTCACCGACAACCTCTTCGGTGACATCATTACTGACCTCGCGGCTGCGATCGCCGGTGGCATCGGGCTGGCCGCGAGCGGCAATCTCGATGTCAGCCGCACGAATCCGTCGATGTTCGAGCCGGTGCACGGATCGGCTCCGGACATCGCCGGGCAGGGTAAGGCCGATCCCACCGCGGCCGTCCTGTCGGTCGCGATGCTGCTCGAGCACATCGGCGAGAGGGAAGCTGCGCGCCGTGTCGAGAGTGCCGTCGCGGCCGATCTGGCCGCACGCGATCCGAAGCAACCCGGCACGACCAGCGAGATCGGCGAGCGGTTGGCCAAGGCCGCCGCTGGCTGAGTGCCACGCATGTGTGGCACACTCGGGACGTGCAGAACTTCTCCTCGATCATTATCGAGTAGCGCGTCGGACCAAGCTCGACTCCGACGCGCAGACCCTTCGCCATCCGGCGGAGGGTCTTTTGTTTGGCCGAATCCCATATGAAGCAAGGACGATCCGATGCAGACCGATGCGTTCCACGTCTTCGACACCACGCTGCGTGACGGCGCACAGCGTGAGGGCATCACGTACTCCGTCGCCGACAAGCTTGCGGTTGCGCGGTTGCTCGACCAGCTCGGCGTCGGCTTCATCGAGGGCGGCTGGCCCGGTGCCATGCCCAAGGACACCGAGTTCTTCGCGCGTGCGGCTGACGGTGAGCTCGCGCTGAAGAACGCGGTGCTCGTCGCGTTCGGCGCGACCCGCAAGGCGGGCGTGCGCGTCGAGGACGACGGGCAGGTGCGCGCGCTGCTCGATTCGCGTGCCTCGGTGGTGACGCTCGTGGCGAAGTCGTCGGTATGGCATGTGCGCGATGCGCTACACACCACGCTCGAGGAGAACCTCGCCATGGTGCGTGACACCGTCTCGTTCCTGCGCGCGGAGGGACGGCGGGTATTCGTCGACTGCGAGCACTTCTTTGATGGTTACAAGCTCGACCCTGACTACGGCGTGCGGCTGCTCGATGTCGCCGCCGCAGCCGGAGCAGACGTCGGCGTCATGTGTGATACCAACGGCGGCATGCTGCCGATGGGCGTGCATGACGTCGTCACCGATGTGCGTCGTCGCGCCGGCATCAGGCTCGGTATCCACACCCAGGACGACACGGGTTGCGCGGTGGCCAACACCCTGGCCGCTGTTGATGCCGGCGCGACGCACGTACAAGGGACGGCCAACGGCTATGGCGAACGGGCCGGCAACGCGAACATCTTCAGCGTGCTCGGCGGCCTCGTCACGAAAATGGGGCTCGACGTACTGCCCGAGGGGTGCCTGACCGAGATGGTTCGGGTCTCGCATGCGATCGCCGAGATCGCCAACCTCGCGCCGGACGCGCACGCCCCTTTCGTCGGTGCCGCTGCCTTCGCGCACAAGGCCGGCCTGCACGCATCGGCCATCAAGGTCGCACCGGAGATGTACAACCACCTCGACCCGGCCGTTGTCGGCAACTCGCAGCGCATTCTCGTTACCGAGATGGCCGGCCGGGCCTCGGTCGAGCTCAAGTCGGCTGAACTCGGTGTCGACGTGACCTCGAGACCCGATGTCGTCGGCAAGGTCGTCGAGCGGGTCAAGCAGCGCGAGGCCGAGGGCTGGTCGTACGAGGCCGCCGACGCGTCGTTCGAGTTGCTGCTGCGCGACGAACTCGGCGGACCTGCCGACACGTTCACTGTCGAGTCGTATCGCGTGATCGTAGATCGACGCGAGGACGGCGCGATGGTCAGCGAGGCCACCGTGAAGGTGCTCGCCGGCGGTGAGCGGGTCATCTCGACCGAGGAGGGCAACGGTCCGGTGAACGCCCTCGACCGGGCGCTGCGCAAGGCGTTGGCCGGGGTCTATCCGCGGTTGGCCGATCTCGAGCTGACCGACTACAAGGTGCGCATCATGCCCGGCCGGCACGGCACCGACGCGGTGACCCGCGTGCTTATCGAGACCTCCGACCACGAACGCGAGTGGACGACGGTCGGTGTGCACGGCAACGTCATCGAGGCGTCCTGGCTCGCGCTGCACGACGCGGTCCGGTACGGCCTGCTGGGGGAGTAGCCGTCCACTTTGCCCCGCGTATGTGCGCTGCCAGCGGCGAAATGCGTGCACTGGCGGGACAAAGCTGCGGGAGTGCCTACTTGGTGCGCTCGGCGCGCGTCTGTGACGGCGACGGACGCATCGCGGCGAGCACGCAGGTGTCGCAGTCGTGCGCGCATGCCGCGCCCGACCCGTCATGCGCGCACGCATCGGTCACGTGCAGCTCGTCCGGATCGTGGTCGTGCCCGCAGCCGCACATGCTGGCGCCGCGTGCACTCATCGTCTCTTCAATGGCGCGGTCGAGCCGTTGCTCAGCGAGGTCGAGCTTGACGCTGTGCGCGATGCCCCACGCCATCAGGGCCAGCAGCGCGGCGATGACCAGGGCGACGGCACTGAACACCGGCGCCGCTGCCGATCCCGTGCCGGTGGCCGCCACCGCGCCGACCGCGATGAACAGCACGCTGAACAGTCCGAGGGTCGCGGCCAGCCGGCGGCGACCGGCGATCGGCACGGCGGACAGGCGCGAATTCACGAGTCGATTATGGCCGACGCACCGCGCGGCGCGCGGTGGGTAGCCTTGGCCAACGTGCGCATCGCTCGTTTCGTCCATCCAGGTTCGGCCTCGGCCCCGTCCGGCGTGTTGTGGGGGACGGTCGAAGGCCCCGCTGATGCCCTCCCGGACGCCCTGACCGTGGCCGCCATCGACGGCCACCCGTTCGGGCCGATCACCTTCACCGGTGACCGGTGGGCCCTTCCTGACGTCCGGCTGCTGTCGCCGATCCTGCCGAGCAAGGTCGTCGCGCTGGGCAGGAACTACGCCGACCATGCCAAGGAGATGGGCGGCGAGGCGCCAACGACACCGATGATCTTCTTGAAACCGTCGACGTCGGTCATCGGCGAGGGCGACACGATCCGGCTGCCCCCGTCGTCTGACGAGGTGCACTTCGAGGGCGAGCTTGCCGTGATCATCGGCCGGCCCGCGCGCAACGTCGGGCGCGAGGACGCGCTCTCGTACATCCTTGGCTACGCGGCGGCCAATGATGTGACGGCGCGCGATCAGCAGCGCGCCGACGTCCAGTTCACCCGGGCGAAGGGGTACGACTCGTTCTGCCCGCTCGGCCCGTGGTTCGAGACCGTGCTCGATCCGTCCGACCTGCGCCTGACGACGCGCGTGAACGGCGAGATCAAGCAGGACGGCCGCACCAGCCAGATGATCCATGACCTGGCTACCCAGCTCGCGTTCATTTCAGGAGTGATGACGTTGCTGCCCGGTGATGTCGTGCTGACGGGGACGCCGGCCGGCGTCGGTCCGATCGTCGACGGCGACACGGTGAGTGTCGAGATCGAGGGCATCGGCACGCTCACCAACCTGGTGAAGAAGTCATGAGCGCGGTGAGGGTGCGGTTCTGCCCGTCGCCGACCGGAAACCCGCATGTCGGACTGGTGCGCACCTGCCTGTTCAACTGGGCCTACGCGCGCCATG
>DASRSG010000046.1:0-8986 GCA_035656595.1 Jatrophihabitantaceae bacterium
GGCGACCGCGCGTACGTACTTCTCCATGCCCCACTGCCAAAAGTCGAAGTCGACGTCGCTCACGGCGTCTTGGATCGACGCCCACAGCGTCCAGCCGTACTTGGCCATCACCGCGAACAGTCGCGCGCGTGCCGTCTCGGCCGGCGACGGCGCACCGAAATAGCTGGTCACGAGATGGTCGAGGCGGTCTTCGGCCAGGTTGGCTTCGCTCCAGATGTTGCCGAGTTCGAAGCACGGATCGTTGTTGCCCGAGTACTCGAAGTCGATGAACCAGATGCGCTCGCCGTCATCCATGATGTTGGCGGCCAGCAGGTCGTTGTGGCACGCGACGGTCCCGTGGCTGGAGGCGTGCAGCACCTCGTCCAGCGCTCGGACGTGCTTCTCGAAGTCGAAATAATCTTCGGGCAGGCGGAAGCCGTGCTCGTGAATGATTCGCAAGTAGCTGCGCTGCACGTCGAACATGTCGAAGTCACTGAGGAACCGGGGTCCGCTGTGCAGGGTCCGGCACGTGCGGGCGATGCGGGCCAGCGTGTCGGGATCGTCGAGGGTCGCGTCGTCGAGAGTGCGCGCCTCGAGCCAACCCACCACGAGAGTGCGCCGCTCCGGAGCGAACTCCACCACTTCCGGACCCACACCGATGTCTGCGGCGACCCGCGAGTTGTAGGCCTCAGCCGCACGGTCGATGGCGAGAAATGCGCTCTTCGCACCGGAGAACCGGGCGACGTAGTCCTTTCCCGACGTGGTGGTCACCCGGTAGTTGCGGTTGGTGAGACCGCCGGAGAGCTGCTGCATCCGGAACCGTTCGCCGGCCAGAAACGCCATGCCCTCCAGGGCGGTGCGCGGGCGCGGCGCAGCGACTCGTTGAGCGGCCACGCCACCACCTCCCGTCGTAAGCGGGTGTCGGGATAGTAGGGCGGTCGTCAGTCAACGGTCTAGTACCTAGACCTTCTGATCTTGTTCGGATTTCGGCGTGAGTGGCGCGCGTGGTCATGTTTCGGGCCATAATCCGAGGCGTGCCCGACCTGCCTTCATCAGCGCGAGTGGTCGTCATCGGGGGTGGCGTCGGCGGCGCGAGCGTTGCGTACCATTTGGCCGAACTGGGCGAACGGGACGTTGTCGTACTCGAGCGCGCCGAGCTGACGAGCGGGTCGACCTTTCACTCCGCGGGTTTGGTGGGACAGTTGCGCGCGGATCCGACCTTGACGCGGATGAACATGTACTCGGTCGAGCTGTACCGGCGGCTGGAAGTCAGCGGCTTTCCCGTCGGGTGGACCGAGAGCGGCGGTATCAAGCTCGCGTCGTCGCCCGAGCGGCTCGCGGAGATCCGCCGCCAGATCAGTTGGGCGCGCACGTACGACCTGCCGCTGCACGAGATCACGCCGCACGAGGTCGCCGAACGCTTCCCGCTTGTCGATCTGGACGGCGTGCTCGGCGCGGCCTATCTCGATTCCGACGGTCATCTCGACCCGTCGCAATTGTGCTATGCCTTGGCGAATCTCTCGCGCCAGCAGGGGATTCGGTTCCAACTGCACACCCGAGTCACCGGCATCCGCACGCGCGCCGGCCGGGTGCGCGCGGTGGTCACCGACCAGGGCAGCATCGACTGCGAGGTGGTGGTCAACTGCGGCGGGATGTTCGCAGCCGAGATCGGCCGCCTGGCCGGCGTCCGTATCCCGGTCATCCCGATTGAGCACCAGTACGTCGTCACCGAACCGTTCCGGTCGCGCGGCGACCAACCGCTGCCCACGCTGCGCGACCCGGACCTGCTCGTGTACTTCCGCCAGGAGGTCGACGGCCTGGTGATGGGTGGCTACGAGCGCAATCCCGCACCGTGGACGGCAACCGGGCAGCGCTTCGACATGATCCCGCCTGACTTCAACGGCAAGTTGCTTGCCGAGGACTGGCCGAGGTTCGAGGAGATCGCGGTGAACGCGCAGCGCCGCGTGCCGGTCATGGGTGACGTCGGTGTACGGCGGATGATCAACGGTCCGGAGGCGTTCACGCCCGACAACGAGTTCTGCCTCGGCGAGACCGAACTCGGCGGTCTCTTCGTCGCAGCCGGGTTTTGCGCGCACGGCATCGCCGGCGCCGGCGGGATCGGCAAGGTGCTGGCCGAATGGATCGTCGACGGCGAGCCGTCCCTCGATGTCTGGCACATGGACATCAACCGCTTCGGCCGCCAATACCGTTCGCCGGGATACACGCTGCAGCGGACGGCCGAGACCTACCGGACCTATTACGACATCCCGTTCCCCGGGCTGCAACGCGAGTCCGGACGCGGCCTGAAGCGTTCGCCGGCCTACGAGTGGCACCGCAAGCACGGCGCGGTGTTCGGCGAGAAGGCCGGTTGGGAACGAGTCGACTACTACGAGACGAACGCTGCATCCGGCGACGAGTCATTGCGCCCGCACGGCTGGATGGGACGGAACTGGTCGGCAGCGATAGGGGTGGAGCACCTGCGCACCCGCGAGACTGCCGGGCTGTTCGACGAGTCGTCGTTTGCGAAGGTCGAGGTGAGCGGCCCGCAGGCGGCGAGCTTCCTCGAATGGGTCTGTGACAATCGAGTCGCGCGCAGCGTCGGCGAAGTCACGTACACCCAAGCGCTGAATTCGCGCGGCGGGATCGAGTCGGACTTCACCGTCACCCGCCTTGCCGGCGACGTGTTCTTGATCGTCACCGGGACGGCCTTCGGCACGCACGACATGGCGTGGTTGCGCAAGCAAGCCCGCCTTCGCTCGATCGAGGTCCGGATCGCTGACGTGACCGGGTTGTACTGCTGCTTCGCGCTGTGGGGCCCACGATCTCGAGCCATCTTGTCGCGCTTGACCACGTCCGATCTGAGCAACGATGCGTTCCCGTTCATGAGCGCCCAGGACCTCACCGTTGGCGACGTGCCCGCGCGGGCGCTGCGCGTGACCTTCGTCGGCGAACTCGGCTGGGAGATCTACGCGTCGAGTGAATACGGCGCAACGCTGTGGGAGACGCTTTGGGACGCGGGTCGTGACGACGGCATGGTGGCCGGCGGGTACCGCGCGATCGACAGCATGCGCGTGGAGAAGGGTTACCGGGTCTGGGCTAGTGATCTCACCGCGGAAACCTCGCCGCACGAAGCAGGGCTCGGTTTCTGTGTGAAGATCGACAAGCCTGGCGGGTTCGAGGGCCGCGACGCGCTCGTGACGGCGAAGGAAGCCGGGCTCGCCAGGCGGCTGCGCGCGATCATGCTGGACGATCCGCGAGCAGTCGTTGTCGGCAGCGAGCCGGTACGGATCGGTGATTCCGTCGTCGGGCGGGTCACGTCAGGCGGGTTCGGGTACTCAATCGGTGCATCGGTGGCATATGCCTACCTGCCGATCGATGTCGGCCCGGACACCGCGGTCAGCATCGATCTCTTCGGCGAATGGATCGGCGCGACGGTGGTTCGTGAGCCGCTCTTTGACCGCGAGGGCGCACGGGTACGCGGATGAGAACCTTGGCATACCCGCCGTACCATTGCGATGTGTCTAAGGACCAGCGCCCGCGAATCGGTCTGACGACGTACCGCGAGCCCGCGGCCTGGGGTGTGTGGAACGAGCCTGCTGACCTGCTCCCGGTGAACTACGCCGACGGTGTGCGTGCCGCCGGAGGCGTCGCCCTCCTGCTCCCTCCCGGCGACCCGGCCACTGCTGATGACGTCCTCACCGGCCTGGACGGGCTGCTGCTTGCCGGCGGCGCCGACGTGGATCCGGAGCGCTACGGCGCGGAACGGCACATCGCCACCGGCGCACCCCGTCCTGACCGTGACGCTTGGGAGGTCGCGCTGGCGCATGTGGCACTGGCCCGCGACGTTCCGGTTCTCGCGGTCTGCCGCGGTATGCAGGTGCTCAACGTTGCGCTCGGCGGCGACCTGCGCCAACACCTGCCCGACGACGTCGGTTCGGAATTGCACTGTCCGGTCATCGGAGAACACGGCCGCCACGACGTGATCATGGCAGCCGGCTCCGCGGTCGCGAAGATGTTCGGCGAGCAGGCGCTGGTCGCGACCTATCACCATCAGTGCGTCGATCGGCTCGGTGCCGACCTGGTGCCCACCGGCTGGGCGTCCGACGGCGTGGTCGAGGCGGTCGAGCACCGCGGCCGCACGTGGGTCGTGGGTGTGCAGTGGCATCCGGAGGTCTTCGCCGGCGCGGCCCTGCTCGAGGCCTTCGTCGTGGCCGCCCGCGCGTTCCGTTCGGCAGAGGTGCGCTGATGTCGGTCGGCAATGTCGAAGCGCTGTGGGCGCGCACCGTCTTCGCGCCGGTGCCGGTGCGCAACGCGTTCGAAGTCACCGTCGAACGGCTCGCCCAAGGGATCCGGCTCGGCGTTCTCGCCGACGGCGACCGGCTGCCCCCGGAGCGCGAGCTCGCAGAAACGTTCGGCGTGAGCCGGATGACCCTGCGCGAAGCGATCAAGGCACTGCGTGACGCGAATCTGGTCGAGTCGCGGCGAGGTCGCGGCGGCGGGACGTTCGTCGTCGCGCCGACGAGTGAGCGCGCACGGTCGCGCGCGAAGATCGAACAATCGATCGCGCACAGCCTCGATGACGCGCTCTCGCTGCGGAGGGTGGTCGAGCCTGGTGCGGCGGCGCTCGCCGCGACCCGCACCCTCACCGCCGCTGACCGGGCGAGCCTGCGCCGCTACCTTGCCGCAGCCACCGACTGCGAGCCGAGCATGCGCCGCTTCGCCGACTCGCGCCTGCACCTCGCGATCGCCGCGCTGGGCGGCAGCGCCTCGGTCACCGCCGTGGTGGCCGACGTGCAGATGCGCCTGGACGAGCTGCTGCGCGCCATTCCGGTCATCGCGACGAACATCGCGCATTCCGACCTGCAGCATGCTGCGATCGTCGCGGCGATCCTCGGCGGGCACGCCGACGGAGCGCGCGCCGAGATGGAAGAGCACGTCGACGGGACGGCCGCGCTGCTGCGTGGGTTCCTCAGCTGACTTCTAGAAGGTAAGGTCGGCAGACCTTCTGATGAGAGGTGGCCCGGTATGGCGATCGATCCATTGACGATGGACGGACTCCGGGCGGACATCGAGGACGGCTCCGTCGACACGGTCATCGTCGCGGTGACCGATCTGCAGGGGCGGTTGCAAGGCAAGCGCCTCGACGCGCGGTACTTCCTCGACGACGTCCTCGGCCACGGTACGGACGGTTGCAACTACCTGTTCGCGGTCGACGTCGAGATGAACACGGTCGAGGGGTACCAGATCTCGTCATGGGAGCGCGGCTATGGCGACTTCGTCATGGTCCCCGACCATGCCACGCTGCGCCGAGTGCCGTGGCACCCCGGAACCGCGATGCTGCAGGCCGATGCAACCTGGCTCGACGGCGCGCCGGTCGTCGAGTCGCCACGGCAGGTGCTGCGCCATCAGCTCGATCGGCTCGCCGAACGCGGCTGGACCGCGATGGTCGGCACCGAGCTCGAATTCATTGTCTTCGACGACACTTTCGAACAGGCCTGGGACAAGCGCTACGTCGGGCTCGTGCCGTCCAACCAGTACAACGTCGACTACTCGATACTTGGCACCAGCCGCGTCGAACCGTTGCTGCACGCGATTCGAGCGGGGATGACCGGCGCCGGCATGCAGGTCGAGTCCGCCAAGGGTGAGTGCAATCCCGGTCAGCATGAGATCGCGTTCAAATACACCGATGCGCTGCGCACCTGCGACAACCATGTGGTCTACAAGCTCGGCGCCAAGGAGATCGCCGCCCAGCGCGAGCAGTCGCTCACGTTCATGGCGAAGTTCAACCAGCGCGAAGGAAACTCGTGTCACATCCACCTGTCTCTGCGCGATGAGGGCGGGTCGCCGGCGTTCGCAGGCGATCGCCCCGGCGGGGTCTCGCCATTGTTCGAGCAGTTCCTCGCCGGTCAGCTGGCCGGGCTGCGTGAGCTGAGCTATTTCTTCGCACCCAACGTGAACTCCTACAAGCGTTATCAGCCAGGCTCGTTCGCACCGACCGCCGTCGCCTGGGGTCTCGACAATCGCACTTGCGCGCTACGCGTCGTCGGACACGGCCCGGCACTGCGGTTCGAGAACCGGCTGCCGGGCGGCGATGTGAACCCGTATCTCGCGGTGGCGGCGATGATCGCGGCCGGCCTGCACGGCGTCGACAACGACTTGCCGCTGGAGGCAGCGTTGGAAGGGAACGCCTACGACAGTGCTGCGCCGCACGTTCCGACCACGCTGCACGAGGCGGCGCGGTTGCTGGCCGACAGCGCCATCGCGCGCGAAGGCTTCGGCGACGATGTCATCGCGCACTACTGCAACACCGCCCGGGTCGAGATCGCGGCGTTCGATGCGGCGGTCACCGATTGGGAACTGGTCCGCAGTTTCGAACGGATGTGATTCCTTGCAGCACACAGTGATCAACCCCGCGACCGAGGAGGTCGTCGGTTCGGTCGACCTGTTCGACGAGCGCCAGACCGATGAGGCGATAGCCCGCTCACGCAAAGCCTTCGCGGCCTGGCGTGCCGTCGCCCCGGGCGATCGAGCGCGGTTGCTGCGCCGTTTCGCCGAGGCGGTCGACGCCGACCGCGAGCACCTGGCCCAGCTCGAAGTCGGAAACTCGGGGCACACGATCAGCAATGCGCGCTGGGAGGCCGGCAACGCGCGGGATGTGATCGCGTATTACTCAGGCGCACCGGAACGCTTGATCGGCCAGCAGATTCCGGTGGCCGACGGCATCGATGTCACCTTCCATGAGCCCTTGGGCGTGGTGGGAGTGATCGTGCCGTGGAACTTCCCGATGCCGATCGCGTCGTGGGGGTTCGCTCCCGCGTTGGCGGCCGGCAACACGGTCGTGCTCAAACCTGCTGAGCTCACGCCATACACCGCGATCCGGCTTGCCGAACTGGCCCTCGAGGCGGGCATCCCGGAGGGTGTCTTTCAGGTGCTGCCCGGCAAGGGCAGCGTCGTCGGACAGCGCTTCGTCGATTCGGCCGATGTCGCGAAGATCGTGTTCACCGGCTCGACAGACGTCGGGCGCCAGGTGATGGCCGGCTGTGCGGCGCGCATCAAGCCGGTCACGCTGGAACTCGGCGGCAAGAGCGCGAACGTCGTCTTCGCCGACAGCGATCTCGAGAGCGCCGCCGCGAGCGCGCCGTATGCAGTGTTCGACAACGCCGGCCAGGATTGCTGCGCGCGGTCGCGCATCCTGGTTCAGCGAAACGCCTATGACCGATTCCTCGAACTGCTCGAACCGGCGGTCCAAGGCGTCGTCGTAACCGATCCGCGCGACGAGAAGGCCGAGATGGGGCCGCTGATCAGCGCCCAGCAACGCGACCGCGTCGCTGAATACGTGCCCGCCGACGCGCCCGTCGCCTTCCGTGGCAGCGCGCCCGACGGCCCTGGCTATTGGTTCCCCCCAACCGTCCTCACCCCGCCGGATCCGTCCGATCGCACGCTGCATGAAGAGATCTTCGGTCCGGTCGTCGCAGTCGTCGCGTTCGACGACGAGGCCGACGCGATCCGGATCGCGAACGACAGCGACTTCGGCCTGTCCGGTTCGATCTGGACGCGCGATCTCGGTCGCGCCCTGCGAGTCAGTCGCGGCATCGAGGCAGGCAACCTCAGCGTCAACTCGCACTCGTCGGTGCGCTACTGGACGCCGTTCGGCGGGTTCAAGTCGTCTGGCCTCGGCCGTGAACTCGGCCCGGACGCGCCGTTCGCGTTCACCGAGACCAAGAACGTGTTCATTTCCACCAAGGAGGCGTGAGTGAGCGCAGCGAACGAACCATGGGCACAGAGGCGGCTCCGACCGACCGTACCGAAGCGAGGTCGGTAGCGATGAGACTGGACGGCAAGGTTGCGGTCATCACCGGTGCGGGCAGCGGCATCGGCCTCGCCACGTCGCGCCGGTTCGCCAAGGAGGGCGCGACCGTCGTCTGTGTCGATATTGACGCCGACGCCGGCCAGCGTGCCGCCGACGAGGTGGGCGGCTCCTTCGTCAAGGTCGACGTGACCGACGAGGACCAGGTGCGCAACATGTTCCAGGGCGTGGTCGACGAACACGGCGGCGTGCACGTTGCCTTCAACAACGCCGGAATCTCACCGGCTGACGACGATTCGATCCTGGTCACGGGCATGGATGCGTGGGAACGCGTGCAACGGGTCAATCTGACCTCGGTGTACCTGTGCTGCAAGTACGCCATCGAGCACATGCGTGCAGGCGGCGGCGGTTCGATCATCAACACCGCGTCGTTCGTCGCCGTGCTCGGTTCGGCGACCTCGCAGATCTCCTACACCGCCAGCAAGGGCGGCGTGCTGGCGATGAGCCGCGAGCTCGGCGTGCAGTTCGCCCGTGAGGGCATCCGGGTGAACGCGCTGTGCCCCGGGCCGATCAACACCCCGCTGCTGCAGGAGCTGTTCGCCAAGGATCCTGAGCGGGCTGCCCGCCGGATGGTGCACATACCGATGGGTCGCTTCGGCGAAGCAGACGAGATTGCCGCGGCGGTGACGTTCCTTGCCAGCGACGACTCGTCGTTCATCACGGCATCGACCTTCCTCGTCGATGGTGGCATCAGCGGGGCCTACGTCACGCCGGAATGAGGGTCTCGCTCAATTCCCGGCTCGACGGTCCGGCCGGATTGCAGCTCACGCTCGTCGAGCACTTGTGATGATCGGAACCGGATGTCCGGACTGCGTTCGGGGAATGGGGTACAAGCACCGCCGGCCACCTTCACGGTGACCGCGACCGCGCCCAGCGACTACCCCGCTGGGTCGGCGACAGTCACGTTCGCGCCGGGCCAGACGACCCGCTCGTTCAAGGTGGTCGTCGTCGGCGACAGGGCGAAGGAGCCGAACGAGACGTTGACGGTGAAGCTGACCCAAGCCCAGCAACGCCACGCTCGGAACCGCCTCTGCGGTCGGCACCATCAAGAACGACGACAGGTAGCCGATATACGTCACTGCAACTGTCCGCGATCGCGGCGGCGCAGCCCGATCGGATAGAGGTGGCGTTCCCGGTGAT
>DASRSG010000047.1:0-10239 GCA_035656595.1 Jatrophihabitantaceae bacterium
AGGTGTTCTTCGTGCCAGGTGCCGTCAGGATCGTGCAGCCCCCCGACGGGGCCTGCCCATTGACGATGACGCCAACGGCGACCGTACTCGGCCAGTTGGTCGCCGGATCGCCGACTATCCCCACCGTGAACCTCGCCAACGATATCGGTTGATCCGGCGCCAGCATGACTACCTTCGGCGATACATCGAGTGTCGCTGTCGAGCTGCCCTGGATCGGTGCGAAGAAGTTCAGCACGCCCCCACCAGCGGGAACCGTTATCCGCGTAGTTCCAATGCCACCCGCAATCTGGGCATAGGTACTCGCCGGGCAGGCCTTACCTACCTGTTTGGACCCGTCGGGGCACAGCGACGTCGTGTACTTCGTCGGCTCCGCGGCGCCGAAGTTGTTCGCTTGGACCGCCTTGTTCGCCAAGATCGAGTGCGTTACCGCACCGGTCGCGAGTTGCTTGGCGGTGATCGAGTGGGGCTTGATCTGCGACCCGGGGATGAGCGCGGCCTTCGCGGCGAACGCCGTCCCCGTCGTGGCGACCACGAGCGCGAGCGTTGCGACGACCATGGCCGGACTTGGGCGTGACAGTCTCATTGCGAACTCCTGTCTCGAGAGCCCGCTGGTCGATTTGGTCGATACGTCTTGCCAGCGGATCCTGTTTATCCACAAAGCCGCCGGAGCGTAGCGAACACCGGCGAGACGCGACTAGATCGTGCGCCGGATTTGATCGCGATATGTCGCGTATCCGAGTTTTCTGACCTCGATCTACGAATTCGATCTTGGAGCCGCCTCGGGGAATCGAACCCCGGACAACCTCATTACGAGTGAGGTGCTCTACCGACTGAGCTAAGGCGGCGCGCTCCACCGGAACCGATGGTGGCGCGACGAATGAGTCTAGCCGGTGCGCTCAGCTCGCTACTGCGCCGGAGTGGGCTTGATGATCGAGAACATCCCACCCTGCGGATCGGCGAGATCGGCGTGCCGTCCGTAGGGCATGTTTTGGGCCGGACGAAGTACCTCGGCACCGATCGACACCGCCTTGGCCACCGATTCGTCCGCGTCGTCGACCGCGAAGTAGACCCGCCAGTGCGGTGGGACCTGCGCCGGAACCTCGTCCGGCAGGGTGCCGAGCCCCCCGACCGTGTTGCCGCTGACCTCGATGGTCGAGTACTGAAAACCACCATCGCCGAGCTCGGTGTAGATGTAGCTGAACACCGCGGCGTAGAACTCCTTCGCGGCGTCGTAGTCGCGGGTCATCAGCTCGTTCCAGGTCAGCGCGCCAGCTTCGTTGGCCAGCTGTACCCCGGAATGCGATCCGGCTTGCCAGGTGCCGAAGGTGCCGCCGGTCGGATCCTGCAGGACAGTCATGCGACCCAGATCCATCACGTCCATCGTCGGCTGGACGAGCGTGCCGCCGGCTCGCACCGCCGCATCGGCCGTCGCGTCAGCATCACCGGTGGCCAGATACGTCGTCCAGACCGGCGGGTGATCTGCCTCCATGCTGAACACGCCGGCGACTCGACGGTCATTGAGCAACGCCGTCGAGTAGTAGCCGGTCTCGGCCGGTCCGATGTCGAACTGCCAGCCGAACAGGTCACCGTAGAAGGTGCGTGCGGCCTCGACGTCGGTGGTCATCAGGTCGATCCAGCAGGGCGTTCCGTCGGGCCAGGGCGTGTCGCGAGTCGTCATGCGAGCCACCGTAGAACCGTCCGCCGACAACGCGCCAGAGCGTTCACCCGAACACTGCGGCATCGGTGATGGCGTCGGGCAGTCAGCCGTGCCCGAAAGCATCAGCGATGCTCGATCGCGCGGACGGGTCAGAGGCCGGCGTCAGCACGGGAGTCGTAGGCCTTGCGGCTAGAGCAGACCGACGCGAGTGCGCAGCGGCTGACCCGTCCATCCGCGGCCATCCGCACGACGACCTTCTCGCCGGGGACGCTGTGGCCGACGACCGTCCCCTCGCCGTCGTCGGTCTCGACCTGCTCACCCACGGCCGGCGCCTTCTCGGCGAAGTCTTGATAGAGCGGGTGCTCGTACTTCAGGCAGCACATCAATCGCCCGCACGCGCCGGCGATGCGCATCGGATTGAGCGGCAGATCCTGGTCCTTGGCCATTCGCACGCTGACCGGTTCGAAGTCGACGAGGAACGTCGCGCAGCACAGCTCGCGGCCGCAGCTGCCGATCCCGCCGGTGAGCCGCGCTTCGTCGCGCGCCGAGAGCTGGCGCAGCTCGACCTTGCCGTTCATCGTCGCCGCCAGGTCACGCACCAGCGCCCGGAAGTCGACCCGGTGCGGCGCGCTGAAGTAGATGGTCGTCTGGCGTGTCGCGGTGTCGTAGTCGACGCCGGACAGCTTCATCGGCAACTCGTGCTCGCGGATCAGCCGCTTGGCCGCCACCCGCGCAGCGGCGCGACGCTTGCGGCTCAGGCTGGCGTTCTCGAGATGCTCGGCCTCGGCCGTGCCGACCAGCACCGGCAGGCCGCCGATGTCCTCGCTGACCCACTGCGGCGCCCACATCACCTCGGCGACCTCGGGGCCACGCTCGGTCGGGTAGAGCACGTGATCGCCGACCGTCGGACTCAGCTCGCCCGGATCGGCGTAGTAGAGGCGGCCCTGGCGCTGGAACACCACAGCGCACACCATGCCCATGCCGACGAGGGTAACCCGCCGGTCAGTGGTTAGTTGCGGCTCAGTGGTCAGCAGCACCTGACCACTGAGCGCCGAAACTGACCACTGTCGAGGCGACAGCCGATTAGGAGGGCAGGCGCAGCGCGGCGGTGAGCGCCTCGACCGCGATCCGCGGCTTGACGTTCAGCTCGACCTGCTGGCGGCACTTCAGCACCGCATCGAGTCGGCGCAGCACCTGCGGTGGCTCGAGGCGCAACGCGACGGTACGCACGTCGTCATCGAAATCCGGGTGCGCCGCCGGAACCGACGACCGCGTCTGGACGAGCAGCACGTCGCGGTAGAACGCGGCGAGGTCGACCAGCGCACGGTCGAGCGCATCGCGTTGCGTGCGCGTGGCCCGCGACTTCTGCCGCTTCTCCAGATCGCGCATCGCCCCGGCTGTCCCGCGCGTGGTGCCGGCTGTGCCCTTGCCCGTGCCGCCGCCACCGAGCGCGATCTGCAACGCCTCGGTTTCGGTACCGTCGAGTTCTGCCGACAGCGAGGCAGCTTCGGCCTCGGCCGCACCGACCAGATGATCGGCAGCCGCCAGGCACGCCGCCATCGAGGTGAGCGAGGACGGGATGGCAAGCACGGTCGCGCGGTGCTCGCGCGCGGCCGGGTCACGCGCCAGCCGGCGTGCCCGCCCGACATGTCCTTGCGAGGCCGCGGCGGCCCACGCAGCGTCGTCGGCGGAGATCCCTTCGGCCCGCAGCACGGCCGCGATCGCTTCTGGCGGCGGCACCCGCAGCGTGACCAACCGGCACCGCGAGCGAATCGTCAATGACACGTCGTCGGGATGCAGCGACGGCACGCAGAGCAGGAAGACGGTGCGCGGCGGCGGCTCTTCGAGCGCCTTCAGCAATGCATTGGACGCCTGCTCGGTGAGCCGGTCGGCGTCCTCGATGACCACCACCTGCCACCGGCCGAGGATCGGCCGTCGCGCCGAGCGGCCCACCACCGAACGCATTTCGGCCACCGAGATCGACAAGCCTTCGGGCACGACGGAGTGGACGTCGGGATGGCTGCGGGTGCGCACGGTGTGGCACGCCGTGCACTCGCCACACCCGGCCGGCGTCCGCTCGCACTGCAGCGCGGCAGCCAGGGCGCGCGCAGCGACCGATCGTCCCGATCCGGCCGGCCCGGTGAACAACCAGGCATGCGTCATCGTGGCGGCCGCAGCCTCTCGTCCAGCCGCGATCTCGGCGGCTGCCGCTGCGGCGCTGTGCAGCTCGGCGACCGCGTCGTCCTGCCCGATCAGGTCGTCCCAGACGGTCGTCATGAGGTGACATCCACCGGGGACGGGACGCGGCCGGGCGGCAGCAGGTGCGCGACTGCGGCACCCACCTCGGCGGCTACCTCGCCAGCCGGGCGGGTCGCGTCGACCACCTTGTAGTAGCGCGGTTCCACCTCGGCCAACCGCAGGAAAGCCTCCCGGACGCGCTCGTGGAACTGCAGCGATTCCGACTCCAGCTTGTCGCCGGTGCCCTCGCCGCGTGCACGCGCCAGCCCGATCCTGGCCGGCACGTCGAGCAGCACCGTCAGGTCGGCGGTGAGGTCCTTGGTCGCGAATCGCGAGATGCGGCGGATCTCGTCGATCGTCAGGCCCCGTCCGACGCCTTGATAGGCCAGGGACGAGTCGATGTAGCGGTCGGTGAGCACGACCTGGCCGGCTTCCAACGCGGGCCGCACGATCGTATCGACGTGGTGGGCGCGGTCGGCAGCGAACAGCAAGGCCTCGGCACGCGGCGACAGCGGCTGGCGGTGATGCAGGACGAGCTCGCGGATGCCGCCACCGATCTCGGTGGCGCCCGGCTCGTGCGTGACCACAACGTCATGCCCGTTCGCGCGCAACGAATCGGCAAGCAAGGTGATCTGCGTGGATTTCCCGGATCCCTCGCCGCCCTCGAACGCGACGAAGACCCCACCCTCCCGCATCCGCCGGCGCGCGGACGCGTCGCCGCGAATCGATGCCTTCACGTCGGACCACACCCCGACCTGTTCGCGGTCGTCCATCTTGCGGTACGCGAACAGCCCGGACAGCAGCGCGAAGATGCCGCCCACGATGAGGACGATCCGGGTGCCGTCAACGGTGTAATGGACGTGCCCCACGGTCAACGTCCGCTCGCCGACCTGCGCCACCGCGAACGGGACGGCCGCGAGCGCGACGATGAGCACGACGCGGATCAACGACTGCAGCAGGGCAAAGACCCGCCCGCGCATCTCATTGTCGACGTCGGTGCCCATCAGCGTCGTGCCGGCCAGGTAGGCGACACCGGCCCCGAACCCGACGCCGAGCACGAACACCATCGCCAGCACGACCTGCGGCATGATCGCGGTCAGGATCAGGCAGATCGCGGCAAAGACGAGCGAGAGCCCGAACAGCCGGCGGCGAGACAGATCGCGTGCCACCTTTGGGCCGAAGGCCATCCCGCAGCCGAGCCCGACGAACACCGAGCCGAACAGCACACCGTAGGCAGCGTTGCCGCCACCGAGGCTGGCCACGAAGATCTTGCCCGCGCCGATGACCGCACCAGCCGCCACGAACGCGCCGACGAGCCCGATGATCAGGCCGCCGAGCAGCCGCGAGTGCCTGATGAAATCGGCACCCTCGCGGGCCAGGAAGAGCAGGCTCGGCTGCTCGTCCTTGGGCACGGCAGACCGGTGCCCGCCGATCTCGGGGATGAAGTAGACGACGATCGCGCCGAACAGGAATGTGCCGGCGTTGAAGTACAGCGCCAGGTTGACCGGTTGTGCCTCGAAGAACTGCAGGTGGCGCGCCAGCACATTCGTGATCAGCGCGAGGACGGAGAACAACCCGGCGCCGAGCACGGGTGTCACGCCGTAGGTAGTGATCAGGCTGAGCTGGTTGGCCGGTTCGATCTGATCGCGGCGCACCAGGTTCGGCACCGACGCGTCCTTGGCCGGCATCCAGAACAGGCTGACGCACTCGATCAGGAAGCTCATCACGAGCAACCACACCAGCGTGCCGCGCTCGTCGACCCACAGGTGCGCCAGCGGGATCGACAGGAAGAACACGAACCGGACGAAGTCCGAGATCACCATCGTCTTGCGCCGGTCGAACCGATCGGCGAAGACCCCGGCCAGCGGGCCGAGCAGGATCGCCGGCAGCAGCTTGACCACCAGCACGCCGCCCAGCGCGTAGTTCTGCGCCTTGTAACCGTGCGTCAGGCTGGTGGCCAGCGCGGTGGTGGCGAGCAGCCCGAGCCAGTCGCCGAGGCTGGACAGCGCGGTCGAGTACCAGAGCCGGCGAAACGACGTCACGCGCAGCACGCCACGGATCGCGGCGACCGTGGACACGGACGACGGCGGCGGCGGCATGGCCGGCTGGCTGATCGCTACCCCCTCGAGGTAGTGCGGATTGGCCTCACGGTACTGCCCGTTGCTGACTGATCACTCGTTGGTTTTGGCCGCGCGCAGCAGCGATCGCAGCGCGTCAGCGAGATCGGCGCGCCGCTCGTGACTGAGCGTGCCGAGCAGGGCGCGTTCGGTGCGGACGAGTTGCGCGAAGGCAGCATCCACCCGTTCCCGTCCGGCCTCGGTGAGGCGCACCCGGACGAGCCGCCCGTCGGCGGGATCGGGGTGGCGGGTGACGAGGTCGCGGGCCACGAGCCGGTCGAGCCGGCTGGTCATCGTCCCGGACGTGACGTGAGTGAGCGTGGCCAGCTCGCCTGCGGTGCGCTCGAACGGCTCGCCGCTGCGTCGCAATACCGACAGGACGTCGAATTCGTAGCCCTGCAAGGCGTGCCCGACGAACGCGTCAGCGCGGCGTTCGTCCAGGACGGCCGCGAGCCGGCTGATCCGGCTGAGCACCTGCAACGGCTCGACGTCGAGGTCGGGCCGCTCGTGGCGCCA
The DNA here is from genome assembly GCA_035656595.1 of Jatrophihabitantaceae bacterium. Classification (GTDB taxonomy): domain Bacteria; phylum Actinomycetota; class Actinomycetes; order Mycobacteriales; family Jatrophihabitantaceae; genus RYN-133. The sequence goes on from DASRSG010000047.1 coordinate 6,529, forward strand.
GGCCGCGACGATCGCGTCCACCTCGTCATCCACCCGTCGATGCTATCTCTTGACGTCGAGATATCTTGGCAGGCATGCGCTGGGATCCTTCGCAGTACGGTCGTTTCGCTGTCGAGCGCGGCCGCCCGTTCCTCGATCTGGTGGCACGGATCGGTGCCGAGGCACCGCGCCGCGTCGTCGACCTCGGCTGCGGCACGGGCGAGTTGACCGCATTGCTCGCGGCCCGCTGGCCGGATGCCACCGTCGAGGGCATCGACTCGTCGACGGAGATGATCGCCAAGGCGCGAGCGCTGGACGCCGCGGTGACGTTCTCGCTCGTGGACGTGGCTACGTGGGCGCCGCCAGATGACGTCGACGTGATCGTCAGCAACGCGGTCCTGCAGTGGGTGCCGACCCATCGCGTGCTTCTCGCGTCGTGGGCCTCGGCGTTGCCGGCAGGTGGTTGGCTCGCGTTCCAGGTGCCGGGCAACTTCGATGCTCCCGCGCACACCGCGATGCGCGAGCTGGCCGAGTCGCCCCGGTGGGCCGACTCGCTGCACGACGTGTTGCGCCATCACGACGCGGTCGACGAACCTTCGTCCTACGCGCGGTTGTTGCTGGTCGAGGGCCTCGAGGTGGACGTGTGGGAGTCGACGTACCTGCACGTACTCCGCGGTCCGGACGCCGTGCTGGAGTGGCTGCGCGGGACTGGCCTGCGACCTGTGCTCGCTGCCCTGTCGCCTAGCGACGGCGAGGAGTTCTCGGCCGAACTGGCCGCGCGGCTGAGTAGGGCGTACCCGCCCGGCGAGCGCGGCACGCTGTTCCCGTTCCGGCGCATCTTCGCCGTGGCACACCGCCCGTCCTGAGCGATCTTGTTGCACCTCGAGCGCCCCACCGCGCCATGTGCAACAAGAACGAATTTCTCGGACGCGCGGTTGTCCACAGTTCGTGAAAGGAGCGCTCGCGCGTCGGACTGCGGCGGTGATCCTGCCCGGATGAATCGCTCAGCCTCCCTCTCTCGTCCAGAGCTGCTCGACAGTGCGTGGCACACCGTCAACTCCTTGCAAACACTGCAGCGGCAGGGTTGGACCAGAAGTGGGATCAGGGCCCAACTCGAGGCCCGTCGTTGGCAACGTGTCGGCCGGGCGGTCGTCGGTCACAACAGCGTTCTTACTGATGAGGAGAAGGGCCGCGCGGTGTTGCTGAACTGTGGTCCGCGGGCAGCATTGACCGCGTTCACCGCGGCCGAGGTGCGCGGCCTGACCGGCTGGCACCGGGATGAGGTTCACGTCGCCGTTCCGGCGGGCGCGCGGATCTGTCGGCCGGAAGGCATTGCCATCCGGGTGCACTGGACCGGCAATTGGGGAGCCGTTGCCGGCGCCGCTCGGAACGGGCTCGCGCTCCTTCCGTATGCCGTTGTCGCTGCGGCCGAGACATTCCCAAAGCCTCGGCCGGCGTGCGGAATCCTCGCCGCCGCGGTGCAACAGCGCCTCGCGACAGCCGACGATCTGCGGGTGATCGTGCGCCGTGAACCCAGGTTGCGGCACCGCGCGCTGTTGCTGTCCGTAGTCGACGACATCGCGGGTGGGGCGCAGGCGCTCAGCGAAATCGACTTCGCTCGGTTGTGTCGCCGCAACGGCTTGCCGGAGCCGACGCGCCAAGCGATCCGCACCGATCGCTTCGGTAAGCGGCGCTACCTCGACGCCGAGTGGCGACTGCCGAACGGGCGGGTCGTCGTCGTCGAGATCGACGGCGCCCTGCACCTGATCTATCGGCAGTGGTGGGACGACTCGCTGCGGCAGAACGAACTCGTCCTCACCGGCAGCATGGTTCTGCGCTACCCGAGCGCGCTTGTTCGATGTGACCAAGCCACGATCGTCGACCAGCTCGTTCGCGCGCTGCTCTGAGCTCGTGCGACCTCGTTGCCTATGGCGCGCCCCGAGGCACCATGTGCAACAAGATCGCGGAATGGCTCCGACTAGCCTCGAAATATGGTGCAGAACTGGGCGGGCAACGTGGTGTTCTCGACCGAACGGCTGCACCAGCCGCAAACCGTGGACGAGCTGCAACAGCTCGTCGCGAGCGCTCCGCGACTGCGCGCACTCGGCACCGGGCACAGCTTCAACCGGATCGCCGACACCACCGGCGACCTGGTCAGCGTGCGCGACCTCGCCGTGCCGACGGTGCTCGACGAGGGTGCCCGCACCGTCGCGGTCGGCGGTGGCACTCGCTACGGCGAGCTGACCACCGAGCTGCAGGCCCACGGTTGGGCGTTGCACAACCTCGGCTCGCTGCCGCACATCTCGGTCGCCGGCGCGACCGCCACCGGAACCCACGGCTCGGGCAGCGGCAACCAGGTCCTGTCCGCCGCGATCGCCGGCCTTGAGTACGTGGCCGCCGGCGGCGAGCTCAGCAAGGCGGACCGGTTCACCGAGGGCTTCGAGGCGATGGCCGTCGGCCTCGGGGCGTTCGGGATCGTCACCCGCGTCACCCTCGACATCGAGCCGACGTACCTGGTCAGGCAGGACGCGTACACCGGGCTGCGGTGGGACCGGGTGCTCGCCGACGTCGACGGCGTCCTGGGCGCCGCCTACAGCGTGAGCCTGTTCACCGACTGGAGCGGCGGGTCACTGCGCGCCGCCTGGGTCAAGCGCCGGGTCGACGCCGGCGCCGACGAGACGCACGACGAGTTCTTCGGTGCCCGCCGGGACCCGGGCCCGGTCCGGTTCATCGACGCCCCCCCCGACAACCTGACGGTCGTCGGCGTCGCCGGCCCGTGGTCGCAGCGGCTCCCGCACTTCCGCCTTGAAACGACGCCGAGCAACGGCGACGAGATCCAGTCGGAGTACTTCGTCGACCGCCGGCACGGGGCGGCGGCGCTGGATGCGGTCCGGGAGCGGTCGGCGACCATCGCGCCGCTGCTGATGGTCTCCGAGATCCGCTCGACCGCCCCGGACGAGCTGTGGCTGAGCGGCTCGTACGGCCGCGAGACCATGGCCATCCACTTCACCTGGCGCAACCGCCCAGCCGAGGTCGACGCCGTCCTGCGCGACGTCGAGGCCGCACTGGAGCCGTTCACCCCCCGCGCGCACTGGGGCAAGGCCTCCCACGTCCAGGCGGACCAGGTAGCGGAGCGCTACCCCCGGCTCGGCGACGCCCGGGCCCTGTTCGAGCGGCTCGACCCCGGCGGCACGTTCAGCAACGACCGCCTGGAGCGCCTCGGGGTCCGCGCCGCGCACTAGCCCGGCGAACCGGACATCCTTGTCCGCCGCGTCTGGTGTTTGTCCGGCGATCGCCCGGGTAAGCGCGGTCGATCTGGCCAAACACGCGACGATCCCGTCCGGGGAGGACCAAGAGTGGATACGAACGCCCAGCCTGGCGCGCCCGTGACGGGCGCCGTGCAGGCCGAGATCACCCTCCGGGTGGACGGCGAAAACCGCCCGCTGACCGTGGACACCCGAACCAGCCTGCTGGACGCGCTGCGCGAGCGGCTGGGCAACACGAGCCCGAAAAAGGGCTGCGACCACGGCCAGTGCGGTGCCTGCACGGTACTGCTGAACGGGGAACGGGTGCTGTCGTGCCTGGCCCTGGCGGTCGCCCACGACGGCGCCGAGGTCACCACCGCCGACGGGCTGGCCGCCGGCGGTGAGCTGCACCCGGTCCAGCAGGCGTTCGTCGAGTACGACGCCCTCCAGTGCGGCTACTGCACGCCGGGGCAGGTCTGCTCGGCGG
>DASRSG010000048.1:0-14522 GCA_035656595.1 Jatrophihabitantaceae bacterium
TGTTGCAGGTGCCGTTCGTCTTACTGCTCAGCGAGATCTGCCGCGCGTCGACCGCACCTTTCGAGTTCGTCGAGCCCTGAACCACCGCGCACATGCCGACCTTGGCTGCGGCACTGGTGGCTCTGACCGTCGTGCGGTAGGTCGTCTTGGCGGTCACGGCGACCGTCCGCTTCGTCGTGCCGGCCGATCCGTTCGCTCCGAACGACCTCGCCTGCACCGTGATCGTCGAGCCGGTGACTGCGGTGACCTTGCCCGTCACCACGTTGCCCAGGCCGCGTCGACCGGCGAATCCGGACGGTGCTCCACTCGGCCGCCCAGCGACGGGCACACCGGTCGGCGCACCGGACGGAACGCCGCTGGGCAGCGCGCCGGTTCGGCCTCGATTGCCGGTGAACCCGCTGGTGCACGAGCGACTCGCGATCTGCACCGAGGTAGCCGTCAGCGGCGCCGTTGCCGAAGTTGACGATGTCGACGACGAGGCCGCGACAATGCACGAGCCGACCTTGAGGGCCTTGAGCGTCGTCGACTTCTGCACGCTGAACGTCGTCTTCGCCGAGTAGGTGACGGCGGTCTGCGTGCTGGTGCTCTGGACCTGCAGGGTCTTCCCGCTCTTGGCCGCGATCTCGCCGGCGGCCGCGGCGCCGAAGTTCGCGCCGCCGGCACCGGCGAACCCGCTCGGTGCAGTGCCTTGTGCTGGAGCGCCCCCTTGTGGGTTCGTCGACCCACCGGATGAGCTGCAGGCCGCAAGCATCGTCACCGCCGCGCAGCCGATCGCGAGGGCCGTCGCAAGCGGTCGCCGGGCGGGCAAGGTTCCGATCATGGTTGTCCTTCTCGGGGTAGGCGCTGTCACTCGCTGCGCAGCGCGTCGATCGGAGCCAGGCGCGCAGCGCGCCCAGCGGGATACACACCGAAGACGACGCCGATGGCGACGGCCACCGCGATCGCGCCGACCACAGCCGTCGGTGAAACGACGATGTCATTGGTGATGAAGTGCGGGATGACGATCGCGCCGCCTATGCCGAGCGCGGCCCCAGCCACGCCACCGATGAGACCGAGCACGGACGCCTCGACCAGGAACTGCCGGCGGATCACGATCGGTGTTGCGCCGAGTGCTTTACGCAACCCGATCTCGCGGGTTCGTTCGGTGACTGAGACCAGCATGATGTTCATGACGCCGATGCCGCCCACGAGCAGGCTGAGCGCGGCGATCCCGCCGAGCAGGATCGTCAGGGTCTTGCTCACCGACGTAGCGGTCGAAAGCAACGAATCCTGCGCGGTGATCGTGAAGTCGGCTGCAGTCGCTGCCACATCATGGCGGGCCAGCAGGATCGCATCGACCTCCTGATATGCGGCGGAGATCGTCGAGTTCGCGGTAGCGGCCAAGTAGATCGACGACAGGGAGCTTCGCGACGAACTCGCCGAAAGCCGTTGCACTTCAGTCGAGAGCGGGATGATCGCGGTGTCGTCGAGATTGCTCGAGGAGTCCGACCCGGCCGACCTGAGCACGCCGACGACGCTGAACTGGATGTCATCGATGGTGACGGTCTGGCCGACCGGGTCAAAGGCGCCGAAGAGTTCCGACGCGGTACTTGGGCCGAGCACGATCGATGTCGTTGCTTTGGCATAGTCAGCGGCGGTGAGGAATCGTCCCGACTCAACGGTGCGGGCGCGCACCGTCAGCCACTGCGGTGTGGTGCCGACGACCGACGTCGTCCAGTTCGTGCTGCCGTTGTCGATCTCCAGCGATGCGCTCTGGACCGGCGCGACGTTCTCGACATCGGGCGCGGCCACCTTCGAGGTCAACGCGTTCGCGTCGGACACCGTCAGCGTCGCCGCCGAGCCGAAGCCACCACGGACGCCGCTCGCACTGGTGGTGCTGCCCGGCGAGACGATCAGCAGGTTGCTGCCGAGCGCACTGATCTGGCTGCTCACCGACGATTTCGTGCCCTCGCCGAGGCCGACCGAGAGCACGACGGTGGCAATGCCGATCAGGATGCCCAGCACAGTCAGGCTGGAGCGCAGCCGGTGCGCGCGGACAGCCTGCAGCCCGGTGCGCACGGTCTCGAGCCAGTTCACGCTGCGCCTTCGAGCTCGACGACAAGGCCGTCGCGTACCCGGATCGTGCGTTGCGCATGTCCGGCCACCTCGGCCTCGTGCGTGATCAGCACGATAGTGCGCCCCGCTGCGCGCAGCTCGTCGAACAGAGCGAGCACATCGGCAGTTGAGTGCGAGTCGAGGTTGCCGGTCGGTTCGTCGGCGAGGATGAGTGCAGGCTCGGTGACCAGTGCCCGGGCGACCGCCACGCGCTGTTGCTGCCCGCCGGACAGCTCACCCGGACGGTGGTCGAGACGATCGGCCATCCCAACTCGGGTGAGCGCATCGATCGCTCGGCGCTTGCGCACTTCACGCCCGATCCCGGCGTAGATCAGCGGCAGTTCGACGTTGCGCCACGCGGTGAGCGAGGCGAGCAGGTTGAATTGTTGGAACACGAAGCCGATGCGGTCGTTGCGCACCGCAGCGAGATCGACCTCGCTCATGTCGCTGACGTCCTCACCGGCCAGCTCGTATGTGCCCGAGGTCGCAACGTCCAGGCAGCCGAGGATGTGCATGAGCGTCGACTTGCCTGAGCCCGACGGTCCCATGACCGCGGCGTACTCCCCCGCGCCGATATCAAGGCTCACCCCCCGTAGCGCCTCGACCTCGAGCGAGCCACTTCGGTAGACCTTGTGGACCTCGCGTAGCGCGATGATCGGTTCGGGCATCTCAGCCGCCCCCGCCGGTCGCGGCGCCGCCGCCAGAACCACCCGGGACCTGGCCGCCACCGAACCTGCCGCCACCGAAACCACCACCGAGGCCACCGCCGAACCGGCCCGTGGTGCCGGTCTGCGGGTTGCCCGTCGTGCTGCTTCCCGTCCCCGTGCCCCGGAGGACGTCGACATAGACCTCATCGCCTGACGACAAACCTGACTTGATCTGCGTTGTGCCTGCTGAAGTCAGCCCGGTCGTCACCGTCTTCTTGACGCGTGCGCCGTCGTTGTCGAGGTAGACGTACTTGCTTGCACCAGTCGATTGGACGGCCAGGCTCGGCACGGTCAGCACGTTGCTGAGCTGTCGGTAGATGATCGATACGGTCGCCGAGGCCCCGTCATGCAGTCCCGCAGGCGATCCGGTCACGGCGATGTCGACGGGGTAGGTTGCTGACCCCGACGAACTCGTCGACAACACCGACACCGACTTGACGGTGCCGAAGATCGTGCCGGCCGCGTTGTCGGTCGTGAGCTGAGCCTGGTCGCCCTTGCTGATAAGTCCGACCTGGGTGTCGTCGACGCTCGCGCTCACGGTCCACTTCTTCGCGCCGATGACGACGAAATCCGCGCCGGAGGATGACGAGGACGACGAGCTGGTCGCTGCTGCAGTCGAACCGCTGGCCGGCTGCGACGATCCTGTGCTGTCGCCTGTCGCGACATTCACCGTCGCGACCGTGCCGGCAATCGGCGACCGCAGAGTTGCGTCGTCGAGGGCGGTGACGGCGGCATCGACCGCGGCCTTAGCCGTCTTGATGGACGCCTTGTCCGCCGAGATCTGCGCCGAGGTCGAACTACTGTCGTCCTGTGCCGAGGCAAGTTGCGCCTTCGCGCTTGCTAGCGAGGCACGATCCTGAGCCAGGCTCGCCCGCAATGTGAGCTTGTCGATCGTCCCGAGCACCTGGCCTTTGCCTACCTTCTCGCCCGCTGATACGCGCACGGACGTGACCTTGCCGGCTGAGCCGAAGCTCACGTCCTTCTCATCAGCCGGCGCGATCGTGCCGGTCGCGGACACCGACGCACGCACGATGCCGCGCGCGACGGTGACGAGCCTGGCGGTCGCCTGTGTCTGAGCGGCGGGGGTACCCCGGTTGATGAGATACGCGCCGGTGCCCGCACCGGCGAGCACCACCGCGATCGCAGCCGAGAGCCACGGGCGTGCCGTGATCAGCCGCGTGCCTCTGCGTGCCATCGAGCTCATTCGAGCCTTTCTGTCCGTAGGAAAAGCGGCGCGTTCACACCGTGGAGGCGGTCGCTGAGCCCGGCTTGTGAGGGTCCTGTGGATCACCTCAGCATCGCTGAGGGTTCGCTTAGCCAGCGCCTCGCCGGCCGCGCTGGTCCGCGGGTCGATAACGTGCGCACGTGCGCGTGCTGCTGCCGCCGAGCGAGGCGAAGAGTCCGGGCGGTCGCGGCCGACCGCTGGCTGCACGCGCACCGCACCCCACCCTCGGAGCAGCGCGAGAGCGCACGCTGGGGGCGCTGGCACAGCTTGTTGCAGGGCCGCCTGCCGACGCTGCCGCGGCGCTGCTGCTACCGCCCGGCACGATCGACGACGCGCTCGCGGCCAACGCCCGCGTGCGCGAAGCGCGGACCATGCCCGCGCTCGAGCGCTATGCCGGCGTCCTCTACGACGGGTTCGCATCGGCCGGCCTGGGCGATGGCGAACGTGGTGTGGCCGCCCGCACGATTCTTGTCTTTTCCGGATTGCTCGGCGTCGTCCGCGGCGACGAGGCGGTGCCGCTGTACCGCGTGCCGGCCAAGGCGGTACTTCCCGGGATCGGCGTGGCCGGAACATTTTGGCGGCCGGTACTGGACGAAGCGATGCCGGCGCTGCTGTTTCGCGGTGGCCTGGTGATCGATCTTCGCTCCAGCGACTACACGGCGATGTGGCGGCCGAAGGGTGCGGTTGCGCGCCGCGTCGTTACCGTCCGGGTGCTCTCACCGCTGTCGTCCGGTCGGCTCGGTGTGGTCAGCTATCCGAGCAAGTTCGCCAAGGGCCAGCTGGCAGCTGCCCTGGTACGGCGGCTGGCCGCAGCAGAACCCGTCGACACAGTGGCCGACGTGGCTGCGGCCTGGTTGGCGTGCGGCGGCCCGCGTGCCGAGTCTGAGGCGGCAAATCAGCTCGTCCTGTACACGGCCTGAGCGGGGTCGGTTGTACACCCGCGCGATCTGTTCGGCGCAACCACCCCGCGCAAGGACCGGCGGCCAGGTGGGCCACGATGTGTCGCATGCGTCTGGATCATCTCAGCTACGCGGCCGGGCCGGAGGGACTCGCCGCTTGCGCACAGCGTCTCGGTTCCCGGCTCGGAGCCGGGTTCAGCGACGGCGGCATTCATCCGTCCTTTGGCACTCGCAACTTCGTGCTGCCGCTTGCTGACGGCTGTTATCTGGAGGTGGTCGAGGCGCTCGACCACCCCGCCGTCGATCGGGCCCCCTTTGGACGTGCCGTGCGTGACCGCACCGACGATGGCGGCGGCTGGCTGGCCTGGGTGATCAGCGTCGATGACATCGCGCCGATCGAGCACCGCTTGTCGCGAATCGCGGCAGCCGGGCATCGCCGCCGGCCCGACGGGGTCGATCTGCGGTGGGCACAGATCGGCGTCACCGACGTGGCCGCCGACCCGCAACTGCCGTTCTTCGTCGAATGGCACGTACCGCGGTCCGAGCATCCTTCCAGCGGTGGTTCGCCCGTGCGCCTTCAGCGCCTCGAGATCGCCGGTGACGAGCGGATCGTCGAGGCCTACCTCGGTAGCTCGGCGGACAAACCGCTGGACGGGATCGACGTCGACTGGGTCGATCAGTCCGACGACGGCACCGGGGTCGTCGCTGCCTTCTTCGGCACCGCCTCCGGTCCGGTACGCATCGACTGATCGTCGACTGCCTCGCAGATCACGGCTTCGGGTACGGCCGGAGTCGCCATCTGTCGTCGTGCGGCCAGTACCGAGCCGACGAGGATGAGCGGGAAGCCCACGCCCATCCCGAGGGTGAAGTCCTCGTGCAGCAGGAGCACGCCGAACAGCACCGCAACGGCCGGGTTCACGTAAGTGATGACCACCGCACGGGACGGCCCGATCGCACCGATCAGGGCGAAGAACACGATGAAGGCCACCGCGGTACACACCAGGCCGAGCACCGCGATCGACCACCAGCCATTCGCGTGCACATGGGTCGGTGGCCGCACGATTGCGTACGGCAGGTAGCCGAGCGCGACCATCAGCAGGGTCGTGCACACCACGGGAATGCTGGGCAGGTCGGCGAGCCGGCGCGCCATGATTACCGGCGCGACGGCGTAACCGATCACCACCCCGAGCACCTCGAGCAGCGCCCCGCCGCTGATGTCGCCGAAGTCGAGCCCGACGAGCATCGCGACACCGACGAGGCCGACGAGTAGGCCGACCAGCTGGAGGGAGTCGGTGCGCTCGTCGGAACCGGCGACCCGCGCGGCCACCACACCAACCAGCGGAACCGCAGCGATCAGCAACCCGGTCAGCGAGCTCGACAGGTGCTGCTCGGCGCCGGACAGCAACAGCCAGGGCAGCGCGACCTCGAGCACGGTGAACGCCAGCAGTGGCGCCCACCGACGCAGCACCGGCGCGAACCCGCCGCGCGTGAGCGCCAACGGCAGCAGCACGAGGCCGCCGATCGCGGTACGCAGGAAGACCAGCGTCCCCGGCGCGACGTCGCGCACCGCGACTCGGATCAGCAGGTACGGAATGCCCCAGATAGTGCACATCGCCGCGAACAGTGCCCAGCTGCGCCGGGTCATCGTCGCCCGTCCCCGTACCCCACCGCACAAAAGTAGCGATCAGATCTGACACGTGCTGGCGATTATCAGACGTCCAGTCCCGAAATCGAGGCGATCAGTCCGCCCGAGGGGCAGGTCGAACAAGGCGCCGACAAGGCATAGTGGTCGCGTGCAGACCGTGTCCCTGACCTGGCAGCACGCCGGTGAGGTAGCCGGCGCGCTGGCCGTGGTCAGCGTCGGCATGCGTGCGGTGCGCCAGCGGTACGCGCGGATGTTCGCACCGTTCGTCTTCGAGGCCGCGATCATCGGCGCGCTGTACGCGATGTGGCAGCTCGCCGGGAAGCTGTCCGTACTCGGCACCACCGGCGCCCTCGCGCGAGCGCGCTGGATCGACCATTTCGACGACGATCTGCCCCTGCCGTCCGAACAGACGCTCAACCACGCGATCGTCGGGCATCGACTGATCGCGCAGGCCGCGAATCTGTACTACGACACCATGCACTTCACGATGATGTTCGTGTTCCTCATCTGGCTGTTCTGGCGATACCGGGATCGCTACAGTCCGGTGCGCACGACGATGGCGTGGACAACGTTCTTCTGCCTTGTCATCCAGTTGCTGCCCGTGGCCCCGCCGCGCATGCTGCCCGGTTTCATCGACACCGCCATGCTCTACAACCAGTCGGTGTACAGCAACGGCCTCGCGGCCGACCAGCTTTCGGCGATGCCATCGGTGCACGTCGCCTGGGCGTTCGTGATCGGGTACTACGTCGCGACGATCAGCACGAGTCGATGGCGGTGGATCGGCCCCGCGCATGCGGTGCTCACCACCCTGGTCGTGGTCACGACCGCGAATCACTGGTGGCTCGACGGCATCGTCGCGGTGGCCGTATTGATCGCCTGCGCCTGGGGGCGCTACGGCATCGTCACCGCGTGGCAGCACCTCGCCCCTCGCCTTGGCCGCGCGATCGGTGCAACACGGCAGCCGGTAGCGGAAACCTCCGATGTCTGATCGGCTCGAACTGCCGGTGGCCGAGCAACCGAAAAAGTCGATCTATCCGTGGCTAACCGCGTCGTTGATTCCCCGCGCGATCGCGTGGGTGTCGACGGTCGCGGCAGACGGCAAGGAGAACCTCGCACCGCATTCGTTCACCACCGTGGCCGGCGTCGACCCGCCGACCCTGTGTTTCACCTCAGTGGGTGCGAAGGACACTCTCGCGAACGTGCGGGCGACCGGCGAGTTCGTGCTCAATATCGGGACTGAGTCCATGCTGCATGCGATGAACGACTCGGCGACGAACTTTCCGCACGGGATGAGCGAATTCGACCAGGCTCAATTGCGCAGCGAGCCGAGCGTGGCGGTGCGTCCACCTCGAGTGTCGGGTGCGCCGATCGCATTCGAGTGCCTGGTCAGTGGTGAGCACCAGATCGGCGACTGCGTGATGGTGTTCGGCGAGGTGCTGCACATCGCCGCGGCGCGCGCGGTCGTTGCCGATGACGGCCTGCCCGATCCCCGCGCGGTCGCACCGCTGGCCCGGCTCGGACGATCGCAATGGACCACCCTCGGCGAGGTCATCGACCTACCCCGGATCCGCTATGACGACTGGCAGCAGGGCGAGCGCTCGTGCTCGCCCTGATCAAGTGGGCCGGGCATCGCCGACCGGGAGGCAGGTTTGGCAGAACAGTGCGGCCGAACTCGTTGAGGTGAATGCTGCGATGCACCGTCTTCGGCATCCGGCTGGCTCGCTTGTCGCGAAAGGTTCGTCAGGCACTGGTGGATCTGTTCGACGTTGCGCCGATCTCGTCGGTGATGCTCTTGATGAGGTCGGGCAGTTGTTGCCGCACGCGGGCGTGCACGGCCTCGCGCACTAGCGGCGGCAGGTCGTGCCACAGCTGCGGATTCTCCGTGCGCAGGATCTCTCGACGACGTCGCGCATCTCGGCCTGTGCGATGGTCGCGAGATGCTCGGCGATCCGATCGGGCTTCGAGTTCGCGGTAGAAGTCCGAGACGTTGCCGAGCTTGAGCAAGCCCTTGTCCACGGCGACGTTCGCCACCTTGTCCAGCACTCTCAGGCCAGGCACCCGAACGCCATAGAAGCGGATCGGCTTGAACAGCACGAGCACACCGGTCCAGGTTGTCACGTAGCCGACCACATCGGTGAAGATGGGGACGCTAATGAGATCGACCAGCGTCTTGCGGTCCATGAAGAGCAGCGCACCCCCCGTTCGAAGACTCTCATCATCCGAACGGGGCGCGGATCGTCCAGCCGAGCTGATCGCGGCTAGACGTTCGTCACGTATGCGTGAATGACCCGTAGGTGGCAGTCGTCGGGTCCCAGATCGTCTGGTGGGCGACGCCTTCCTGCTCGTCGATCGCGGCCACGGTGACACCGGGCTTGAGATAGATACCGACGTGGTACACCGCGCCCTCGCTGTCGTGATAGAAAACGAGGTCACCCGGGACAGCCCGTGCTGCGGGAATGACCCGGGCAGCGGCGAACTGGTCCTGCGCGATGCGCGGTGTCGCGTAACCCGCCTTGCTGTAGCTGTACATGACCAGACCCGAGCAGTCGAACTTCCGCGGGCCCTCGGCGCCCCAGACATAGCGCTGACCGATGTGCTTCTTGGCCTCCTTCACCACCGCTTTGTTCACCTTGGGCTCGGTGAGCGGTGCGGTACCGGGTCCGCCGCGGGTGTCGGCAACGGTGCAACCGAGCAGCGCGTTGTAGCCGAAGCCGGTGTTGACGGCCCAGACGCAACCGTTGTGCGCGCCCTTGTTCACCGGAACGGTGATGTCGAACGCGCCGCGCTTGCCGGCGCCGGCCGTGAGCTGCGCCGCCGAAGCGAGGTGGGTGTTGGCGGTCGCGGCCGGTGCGCCGTCGACGTAGAGCACGACGACCATGCGGCCTGCGCGGAAGTCCGGCTCCAGCGACCAGCCGGCGACCTCGAAGGACTTGGCCGTCGCGCGCACCGACGTCACGGCGCCGGTCGGGCTATGCGCGGCAAGATCCGTGCCGCTTAGTTGGGTGCCAAGCGGCGTGGCGCGACAGCCGAGCACCCTGGTCAGTCCGGGACCGATGTTGCCGACCGCAGTGCACAACGTGTGTACCCCGGTCGCCGGCACCGGCACGGTGAAGTCATAGCCGGGGGTGGGGCCGGTGTCGTGTTGCCTCGTCACGGACGGACGGGCCACCGACGTCGCCGTCTTGTCCACCTTGTGGCCGTCGAGTAGGGCATACACCGTGGCGTCGGCCTGGCTATCGGGATCGGCCGCCCAGCCCTGCAAGCGCACCACGCCGCCCTTGAGCGCAGTGACGTGTTCGAGCGCGCCGACCGGATCGTGAGTCATGGGCGGGTTGGCCGCGGCCGGCGAGGCCGTCATTACGATTGCGGCCAGCACGGTCGTCGCGCCGAGCGCACCGGCCAATGCGAGGGGGGCAAGCCGGCGACGGCACGCGTGTGCGGATCCGGGGAGGGTCATCTGCGGTGTCCTTCTGGTCATCGGAGGCGTCCTCTCCCCGCGACAGGACGTCCGCCCTTCGGCATTCGTTATATGGATCTTGACGGGCGATATGCATTCCGTCAAGCCTCTGTAAAGAACATCTATGGCTCAACTCAAGGTTTATCCGAACGAGTGCGATCGGTTTGCGGCGCGAAGCGCAATTTGTCCCTCGCAGCGATGCACAGCTGCGCGGTAGCGCGGTCCACAACGCGCCGGTGATGGGTGCTCGATGCCAATTCGCAGCCAGCCCGAAACTGGGTGGCCGAAAGTTGAACCGGTCGAGTGTGTCGAAGCGAACAACGGGATGGGATCGGGGACGACCCCGATGCCATCGTCAGACGGGGGCAAGGCACATGACGGAGCACATGACGGAGCACACGACGAAGGACCACAGCCGACGCGGGTTCCTGGCAATCGCCGGAACCGGCACCGCGGCGGCCGCCGGGGCGGCAATGCTCGGTGGCGCTGCTGACGCGAGCGCGAAACCCGCGACCACGGTTCCTGCACAGGCCACCACACCGCTGGTCGCCTACGTGAGCGACGCACACAGCGGCGAGGTCACCGTGCTGGTCGATGACCGCGAGGTCGTCGTCCACGACAAGGAACTTGCCGCACGGATCGCGCGCGCAGCACACGGAGGTCAGTGATGTCATCGCATCGCGAAGCACCCGAGATCTCGAAAGACCCGGTGGCCGACAACACCGACCTCTATGCATTCGTCAGCCCGGACCACCCCGACACGGTCACGTTGATCGCCAACTTCATCCCGCTGCAGCAACCCGACGGCGGCCCGAACTTCTACGAGTTCGGCGACGATGTGACCTACCGGATCCACATCTCGAACAAGGGCGAGGCCCGCGAGGACATCACCTACGCCTTCGATTTCACTACGAGGGTCCGCAACCCCGACACCTTCCTGTACAACACGAACCAGATCAAGTCGATCCATGACCACGCGTGGAATCGGCCGCAGTTCTACTCGGTGACCCGCTGGCAGGACGGCAAGCACAAGTTGCTCGCCGATAACCTTGCGGTGCCGCCAGTGAACATCGGTCCGCGCAGCACGCCGAACTACGCGGAAACCTTCACCGCAGCCGCGATCTACACACTCGGTCACCACCGTCGCGTGTTCGCCGGGCAGCGTGCCGAAGGTTTCTTCGTCGACCTCGGCAGCATCTTCGACCTGGGCACATTGCGCCCGTTCGAGCACCTGCACCTCATCCCGTCCGCGAATGCAGTCGGTGTCAACGGCACGCAGGGACTCAACGTGCACACGATCGCGATGCAGGTACCGATCACCGACCTCACGCGGAACGGCGTGATGCCCAAGGGCATCAACGACCCGCACGCCGTGATCGGGGTCTGGTCGTCGACCAGCCGGCGCAAGTCGCGGGTGTACGACGACAAGAAGAAGAAATGGATCTCGACCGGCCCGTACCGCCAGGTCTCGCGGCTGGGCAATCCGCTGTTCAACGAGGTCATCGTGCCGATGGGCGACAAGGACCGCTGGAACGCCACCCTCCCGCCCAATGACAAGCAGTTCACCAAATATGTGCTGCATCCGGAACTGGCCGGCCTGCTGCCCGTTCTCTACCCGGGCGTGTTCCCGCATCTGGCCAAATACAAGAAGCCGCGAGTCGACCTCGCCGCGACGCTGCTCACCGGCATCCCGAAGGGCATCATTCCCGGTTTCCAGAATCTCACCGGATCGGTTGAGTCGGACATGCTGCGCCTCAATGTGATGGTGCCGCCGAAGAAGCAGAGCGACGACGGCGCCAGCGAGTTCGGCATTCTCGGTGGCGATCTCGCCGGTTTCCCGAATGGGCGGCGGGTGTTCGACGACATCGTTGCAATCGAATTGCGCGCGATCGCCGGTGCGACGATTCCGCTCGTCGATCCGCACTACACGGCAGACGATGCGGCATCGGCTTTGACCGACGGGACCTCGAACACCAACGCGCCTTACCTCGGTCACTTCCCCTATTTGGGCACGCCGGCCGGCGGCTACCAGACCACTCCCGGAACGCCGGCGACGTGATGACAGTGGTGACGCACCATCACGACGGCCACACGCATGCGCACGAGGACTTGTCCTATGCCGGCCAAGGCGCCGTGCTACTCGACATCGGCGGTGACTTTGGCGCACTGATACTGCAGATGCCGGCCGATCTCGACGGCATCGAGATCGAGATCTGCCCTGCTGGGCAAGAGCATGCGGCGGCGGTGCGTCCGCACGTGGCCGTGCTCGGCCGTCCGGCCGGTGCTTCGATCGTCCACGCAGCGGTGTTCCCGAGTCTGCGCGCCGGCCGGTACGAGCTGTACCGCAAGTCCGACGGGCCGACCGAACTCACCGTCGAGGTCACCGGCGGCCAGGTCACCGAGACCGCCTGGCCCTAACCCTGTCTTGGTATCGGGTGACCAAATTCAGCGTCGAATTCTGGTCACCCGGTACCAAATCAACAAGGGGCGGGGTGTCGGTGCATGATCGGCGTATGACCGTCACGTCCGCCCTGACCGTCGAGGTCGATCCCGCCGAGGCCGGATTCGCTGCTGATCGTCTCGCCCGCATCAACGCGCATTTCGATCGGTACGTGGCTGAGGGCAAGTTGCCCGGCTGGTCCGTGCTGGTGGCCCGCCACGGGCGGATCGTGCACATCGGTACCGGCGGTGACCGAGACGTCGAAGCCGGCCTGCCGGTCGAGCTCGATACGGTGTTCCGGATCTATTCGATGACCAAACCGATCACGTCGGTCGCCGCGATGATGCTGTACGAGCAGGGCGCGTTCGACCTGACCGATCCGATCGCGCGCTTCATCCCGTCCTTCGCCGATTCCAGCGTGTATGTCGGCGGTTCCGATCTCAAGGCGAGCACTGTTGCCGCCACCGAGCCGGTACGCATCTGGCACCTGCTCACGCACACCTCCGGGCTGACCTACGGATTCCACCGGGTGCATCCGGTCGACGCGCTCTACCGCGCTGCTGGATACGAGTGGACCCTCGGCCCTTCCGGCGCCGATCTCGAGACCACCGTCGACACGTTCGCTGGCCTGCCGCTGCTATTCCAGCCCGGCACCGAGTGGAACTACTCGGTGAGCACGGACGTGCTCGGCCGGCTCATCGAGGTAGTGACCGGGAAGTCGCTCGCCGACGCGTTCCGCGAGATGATCTTCGAACCGCTCGGTATGGACGAGACGTGGTTCGCGGTTCCGCAGCCGCACCACGACCGGCTCGCCGCGCTCTACACCCCCACCCCGCACGGCGGGCTCAATCGCAACGACGCGCTAGGCGAGTCGTTCCTGAGCCCGTCATGGCTGTCCGGCGGCGGCGGGCTGAGCTCGACGCTGCATGACTACCACCGGTTCAACCGGTTCCTGCTCGGGCGCGGCGAGCTCGACGGCACACGCCTGCTCGGTGACCGCACGATGCGGTACATGACCCGCAACCACCTGCCTGGCAACGTTGATCTCACCGCGTTCGGAAGGCCACTGTTTGCCGAGGCGCCCTTCGACGGTGTCGGCTTCGGGCTCGGCTTCTCGGTCACGCTCGACCCGGTCGCCACGCATACCCTCGGCAGCATCGGCGAATTCGCCTGGGGCGGCGCCGCCAGCACCGCGTTCTGGGTGGACCCGGTCGAAGAGATCACTGTCGTGTTCATGACCCAGCTGCTGCCGTCGAGCAGCTACCCCTTGCGCCCGCAGTTGCGCCGGTTGGTCTACAGCGCGTTGGTCGACTGAGGGCGCGCTGCTCCGAGCGCGAAATCGATGGAACTGCGGCGACCGGTCGCTCTAGTGTCGCCGGATGCAGCTGATCGACACCGGACGGATCGGCTATGACAGTCGACGCGCTCAACATCAACCGGGCTGTCCTCGTCGGCACGTCAATGGGCGGCGGGTACTCGCTGGATGCCGCGCTGCCCGCACCCGAACGAGTCGCGGCCCTCGTGCTGATCTGCCCGGGGGTGCCTGGCTAGACGCTGGTCATCAACGGACGGTCCGACGTGCGGTTCGTCCAGGACCTCGGCCGGTTGCTGTCCGACGGCATCCCGGCGGCACACGGGTCGACCTCCACCGCACCAAACCCGACACGGCTCCATCCTGCTCGCACCGGTAGGGCACAGTGGACTTAGATATGGACGCCGACACCGACACCGCGCTGACTGCGACCCTGACCGGCGAACCGCTCGACGCCGACGACCTCTACGTGGCGTTCGCCGGCTGGGTGGCCGAGCAGGGCATCACGTTGTACCCGGCGCAGGACGAGGCGATCCTCGAACTGGTCACCGGAAACAACGTGGTGCTCGCGACCCCGACCGGCTCCGGCAAATCACTCGTCGCCGTTGCGGCGCACTACTTCGCGATG
Organism: Jatrophihabitantaceae bacterium; assembly: GCA_035656595.1. Lineage (GTDB taxonomy): Bacteria > Actinomycetota > Actinomycetes > Mycobacteriales > Jatrophihabitantaceae > RYN-133. Next base: position 14,408 of record DASRSG010000048.1, read on the forward strand.
GCTGCCGGAGTCCGCTCGGTCTACACCGCGCCGATCAAGGCACTCGTCAGCGAGAAGTTCTTCGCACTGTGCGCGGTGTTCGGCTCGGACAACGTCGGGATGATGACCGGCGACG
>DASRSG010000049.1:0-20579 GCA_035656595.1 Jatrophihabitantaceae bacterium
CTGCTGGAGTCGACTTCGAACTCGCCTTCGATGCCCGGTTCGGCCCACGTGCCTGAGTCGCGCTCGTACTGCTCGATGACCTCGTCGATCGGGCCGTCCTTGCGCAGCGCACCCGAGTCCAGGTACAGCCCGCGCTGGCAGAAGCGCTTGAGCTGTGATTCGGAGTGCGAGACGAAAAAGAGCGTCTGGCCGTCGGAGAGCAACGACTCGATCCGCTTGAGGCACTTGTTGCGGAACGCCTTGTCGCCGACGGCAAGTACCTCGTCGACGAGCAGGATCGGCTCGCTCAGCTGCGACACCACCGAGAACGCGAGGCGCACCTTCATGCCGTTCGAGTAGTGCTTGAACGGTGTGTCCAGGAATCGGCCGACCTCGGAGAAGTCCACGATCTCGTCGAAGTTCGCGTCGATCTCCTTGTTCGACATGCCGTGCAGGCCGGCCACCAGGCGGATGTTGTCGCGTCCGGTCAGCTCCGCCTCGAACCCGCCGGTGATCTGGATGAGCGGCGCGACGCCTGCCCGGACGACCACCTCGCCCTCGTCGGGCAGCAGCACACCGGCGATCAGGCTGAGCAGCGTCGACTTGCCCTGGCCATTGCGGCCGACAACGCCGATCGCCTCGCCTGGATAGATATCGAAGCTCACGTGCCGGAACGGCCAGAACTCGCCGGGGTTGTCCGGCGCGGCCTTGCCTTTGGCGAGCAAGCTCTTCAGGCTGCGCTTGCGCCGTCGGTTGATCGAGAACTGCACGCCGACATCGCGAAGGGAGATGATCGGCGCGGGGGCCTGCAGCGAGGTCATCAGATCTCCTTCAGCACGGCGCGCTCAAGGCGGACGAAGACGACCACACCGATCGCGAAGACGATGACGGCACCGATGATCGAGTTGCGGATGTAGACAGCGTTGAGGTCGGCGGTGAAGAACGTCGCCCGCGACAGCGTGAGCACACCGACCATGGGATTGAAGTTGTAGACGAAACGCACCGACGGTGGCAGCCGGTTCGTGCTGTACAGCACCGGTGAGGCATAGAAGAACACGCGCATGACGATCGGGATGACGCGGTCGAGGTCGCGGTACAGCACCACCAGTGGCGCCAGAATCAAGCCGAAGCCCATCAGCAGGACGAAACACATCAGCACGGCGAAGGGCAGCAGCAGGATGCCCCATGTCGGGTGGGTCCAGTACGCCAGCCCGTAGATGATCAGCACGGGCAGGCCGAACACGTACTCCACGCCCTTGGACACCGCGACCCGCAGGATCCACAGCTCGCGTGGCACATTGCTCGAGCGCACCATCTGCGCCTCGGATCGCAGCGCGCGAGCCGCGGCCTGCACTCCGCCGTTGAACCACGCCCAGATCAGCTGGCCGGTGACCAGGTAGAGCATGTACGGACGGTTCTGCGGCCCGGCATCACGTTTGAAGATCTTCACGAACACGAACCAGTAGACAAGGCTCATGAGCAGCGGGTCGAGCACCGTCCACACATAGCCCAGGGCCGAGCCGGCGTAGCGCACCTTGAGGTCTCGTCGCACGAGCAGCTCGAGGATGCGCCGGTACTGGACGATGCGCTTCGCGCGCTCGACGAGACTCTGTTGGGACGACCCCGAGTGGAAACCCTCCGGGCGGCTGCGCAAGCTTGCGCTAGTCATTCGGCGTCCTTCTTAGGTGTTGAGATTCCTCGGTGCTGCGGGTGGGAAACGACCGTTTCGCATCGTACGAGCGGCTAACTACCCGCTAAGCATGCCCCTCGGTTGGTCCACAGGAGCCGCTGGGCATTCAGGTATGGTTCACGCCGTGTCAACGAGGGGCCTGTTGAAAGCGCGGGCAAGGTCGGCCGCGAGCGCAGGGCTCTCCGCGTGGCGGGCATCCGCACCGTCGGCGTCCACGGACCGGGTCGATCCGGTGCTGGCCGCCGCGCGCGCAGCAGCCGACGAGCGCCTGCTGCAGAAGCCGGTGTTCATCCTGTCCAGCATTCGCTCGGGCTCGACCCTGCTCCGGGTGATGCTCAACTCGCACTCGCAGATCTATGCCCCGCACGAGCTGCACTTGACCGGCATCAAGGTCAACATGTCCAGCAAGTACGTGAAGAGCGCGATGCAGGAACTCGGCCTCAGCGCCGAGACTCTGCAGTTCCTGCTCTGGGACCGGTTGCTACAGCGCGAGCTCATGCGCAACAACAAGCAGCTACTGGTCAACAAGACGCCCAGTGATGCATTGATGTGGCGGCGCATCATCCGGTGCTGGCCCGACGTGCGGTTCATCTACCTGCTGCGCCACCCGGCTGCGGTGACGGACTCCTGGCAGCGCGCCCGCCAGGACTGGACACGCGACGAGGTCGGCGAGGACGTCAAGCGTTACATGGTGGCCGTTGAGGAAGCGCGCAGCCAGCGCGGCGGACTGACCGTGAAGTACGAGGACGTCACGACCGATCCCGAGCGGGAAATGCGGCGGATCTGCAAGTTCATTGGCGTGGCCTATGAACCGGCTATGGTCGACTACGGTCGGGCCGACCACGGTTCGTTCCGCGCCGGCCTCGGCGACTGGAGCAAGAACATCAAGTCGGGCAAGATCGTGCCGGTCGAACGGATGCCGACGCCGGACGAGATTCCCGCCACGCTGCTCGACCTCACCAAGCAGTGGGGCTACCTGTCCTGACGGTGAGGACCGCCACGCGCGGTGAGCTGCCTAAACTGGTGGCAACACCCGCTGGGCTGCCCGTCTGACGTCATCCGGTCGCGTTGTGCCGCCAGTCGCCGGGCAGTCGCCGTGACGAAGGAGACCCGATGCCTGCGTGGAACCGTTCGCGGCTCCGCAAGTTGGGCGGCCGCGTCAAGCTCGCAGCCGAATACGAACGCCTGGCTCGTGCCCGCCGCGCCCGCATCGACCAGGACACCGTCTTCTACGAGTCGTTCTCGGGCAACGGGATGCTCTGCAATCCCGAAGCGATCTTCCGGGCGTTGCTGGCCAGCGATGACTTGGGTCATCTGAAGCACGTGTGGACGCTGGAGGATCTCGACGAGTTCGCCGACACGGTGCAGGAATTTGCCGACGACCCGCGAGTGCGCTTCGTCAAGCACAAGTCGTCGGCCTACTACGCGGCGCTGGCCACCGCGAAGTACCTGATCAACAACGCGACCTTCCCGCCGCAGTTCGGCAAGCGCGAGGGCCAGGTGTATGTGAACACTTGGCATGGCACGCCGCTCAAGGCGATGGGCTATCACGTTCCCGACGGTGCGCTCGACACCCGCAACGTCGTCCGCAACTTGTTGAGCGTCGACTACTTGCTCGCGCCGAACGACGACACCAGCGACATGTACCTGTCGGCGTACCGGATGCGCAACATCTATCGCGGTGCGATCGTGCACGAGGGCACCCCCCGCGTCGACGGGCAGTTCGTCGGTGACGAGCAGCGCGCGACGATCCGCACGCGACTCACGCGTGCTGGAGTGGTTGTCGGCGACGACCAAAAGATAATCCTGTACGCGCCGACCTGGAAGGGCGACTTCTACGCCCCGACCAACGACATTCGTCAGCTGCGGGCGCGGATCGAAGCCGTTTCCGCGCAGATCGACACGACGAAATACCGGTTGCTGCTGAAGGTGCATCAGCAGGTCTACAAGCACGCGATCAGCGACAAGAGCCTGCAGCCGATGCTCGTGCCGAACGAGGTACCCACCAACGACGTGCTGGCTGTCACCGACGCGCTGATCACCGACTACTCGTCGATCTTCATCGACTTCTTGGCGACCGGGCGTCCGGTGCTGTTCTACGCCCCCGACATCGCCGAGTACGAGTCGTCGCGGGGGTTCTACCTTCCGTTCGAGGACTGGCCGGGACCGGTGTGCCGCGAGATCGACGAACTCGTCGCGCACATCAAGCACCTCAACACCGGTAGCGACGACGATCCGGCGATCGTCTATCGCGAGAAGTACGAAGCCGCGCGGAAGCGATACTGCCCCGACGAGGACGGTGGTGCGGCCAACCGCATCATCGACATCGTGTTCCGCGGCAAGCAGTCCGACTACGACGTGCGGCGCGGCTTCGGCGACGGGCGTGCCTCGATCTTGATCCATCTCGGTGGAATGCTGCCGAACGGCATCACCCAATCCGGCCTGTGCGTGCTCGACAACATCGACTACGAGCGCTTCGACGTGACGGCGACCTTCTCGCACACCGAGCGTCCCGAACGCGTCGCGCTCATCGACCTCATCAACTCCAACGCCCGGGTGCTGCCGAGGTTCGGCGGTATCAACGGCAGCAAGTTGGCGGTCAATTCCCTGCTCGCGGTGAAGCGGCGCACGGCCGAGCACCACGAGAGCAGCGTCGCGCAGCACAGCCAGCTGTTGCACGAGGAATGGCTGCGCTGCTTCGGCGACAGCGAGTTCGACCACGTCGTCGACTTCAGCGGGTACGCGCCGTTCTGGATCAAGCTGTTGAGCAATCGCGGACGGGCCGGCTCGTTCTCGATCTGGCTGCACAACGACATCCGTGCCGAGATGGACAATGCCGGGCGCGCCGCGCACCTGCGGGCCAGCCTCGAAGGCGTCGCCGCGCTGTACAAGACCGCAGATCATCTTGTGTCGGTTTCCGAACCGCTGGCCGAGGTGAACGCCAAGCGACTCGCCGAGTACGCCCCGGCCGAGAAGTTCACCTTCGCGCGCAACACGATCAACTTCCAGCGCGTCCTGCACCTCGCGTACGGAGTGCCCTCGCGGCGCCGGCCGTCGCTGCCGACGCCGGCCACAGGCGCAGCCGTGGATGTCGAGCCGGCGAGCACTGAGGCGCTCGTTGATCAATTCGATCCGCTTGACCTGACTGAGAGCGTCGACCGGCTGATGACCTATCACGGCATCAGCGAAGTGATCGACGAGGTCGAGCGCCGCCAGACCGTCGCCGCCATCCTGCCGCCGGCACCGGGGGTGAAGACGTTCGTCACGGTCGGACGGCTTTCCCCGGAAAAGAATCACGGCCGTTTGCTCCGCGCGTTCGACCTCATTCATCAGGAGAACCCGAACACCAGGCTGGTCATCCTCGGCAGCGGGCCGTCCGAAGAGCACCTGCTCGAGCAGATCGAAGGGCTCGGGCTGACCTCGGCGGTCAATCTCGCCGGACACTGGCCGAACCCGTACGTCATCGTGGCCAACTCCGACTGCTTCGTCCTCTCGAGTGACTACGAGGGTCAGCCGATGGTGCTGCTCGAGGCGCTCATCCTCGGCCGTCCGATCGTGACGACGTCGTTCGGATCCGTGCGTGGCGCGTTGCCCGAGGGGTACGGCAAGGTCGTCGGGCGCAACGTCGACGCGCTGGCGGAGGGGATGCGGAGCTTCCTGCGCGGCAAGGTCGCCGGCAAGCCGTTCGACTATGCCGCGTACAACCGCGAGGCCACCGTCGAGTTCTATCGCGCGATCGGCGCCACCGCCTAACCGACAGTGGTCAGTTTGCGCGTTCAGTGGTCGATTGCAACTGATCACTGAGGTGCGCAACTGACCACTGACGAGCGGGTGCGGCGCGAAGTGCGGCTAGGACGCGCCCATGTTGGTGATGTGCTCGATGACTGCGGTCGTCGAGATGGACGGCGTGCGCGGCAGGTAGCTCACCTGGCAGATGTCGGACAGGAAGTCGAACTTGCCGGCCCAGTCATCGCCCATGACCAGCACGTCGGCATCGAACTGCTTGACGTAGTCGCGCTTGAGCTCGAGCGACTCCTCGACGAAGACGTCGTCCACGCACTTGAGGTTGGCCACCAGCTCGCACCGCTCGTCCTGGCTGAAGACCGGGTAGCGCTCCTTCTTGGAGAAGTTCAACGCATCCGACGAGACGCCCACGACGAGACGGTCACCGAGCGCGCGCGAGCGCTGCAGGATGCGCAGGTGCCCGACGTGAAGCACGTCGAAGGTCCCGAACGTGATCACCGTGGTCATCGGGTGCACTCGCCTCTCGTCAGGTCCGGCCAGCCTACCGACGGGTCAGGTCTGGACACGGAGTACCCGAGTGTGGTCGATTTGTCCGAATCGCCCTACCTCGGAGGTGGTCATGCGAGTCCAACTCGCTCCCCTGGCGGCAACTGCTGCCCTCATCGCCGCCCTCATCGCTGCGCTGTCGATACCGGCCTCGGCGGCGACACCCGCGAAGAGGTGCTCAAGGCCGAAGCCGTCGAGGCGCCCACGCAGGGCTCGAGTTGCACGCTCACCGGCGGCGAGTGGTACTCGTGGTACGACGAGGCGTACTGGACGGACAAGTCCGATGTCGACATCGACCACGTCGTCCCACTCGGTGAGGTGTGGACGTCGGGAGGCAACAACTGGACGACCGACCGTCGCACCGCCTACGCCAACGACCTCGGCGACGACCGCACCCTCGAAGCTGTCACCGACAACGTGAACCAGTCCAAGGGCGACCGCGACCCGGCGCACTGGATGCCGCCCGCATCGAGTGCGACCTGCAAGTACATCGACTACTGGGTCGCCAGCAAGACGAGGTGGCAACTCACCGCCGACGATGCCGAGGTCACCGCGCTGCGCAACTACGCCGCCGGTTGTCCGGACACCACGATCACGGTGACGATTGCCGACGCCTGACCCGCGTCAAAGCATGGCGAGCAAGCGATCGACGAACACGACCTGGCTGGCGACCAGCTTGCTGCGGGCCAGGTCAGGTGTGCACCAGCGAGCCCGATCGATCTCGGGAAAGGCCTGCATCCGTCCGGAACGGGGCGGCCACTCGAGGTCGAAGCTGTTGCTGATGATCGGCGTCGCGTCGAAGTCGGACTCGCCGGCCCACACCCGCAGCACCTTGCCGCCGGGCAGTCGCTCGCTGCCCAGATCCAGGTAGTCGACATCGGGTGGCGGCGAGCCGAGTTCCTCGGCGAACTCGCGCCGTGCGGCGGCGAACGCCTCCTCGTCGGACGGGTACTCGCCCTTCGGGATGCTCCATGCCCGGTCGTCCTTGCGCGCCCAGAACGGGCCGCCCATGTGCCCGAGCAGCAGCTCGAGCGAGGGAGTGCGCCGGTAGAGCAGCAGGCCTGCGCTCACCTTCGCGGCCATGTCAGAAGCCGCGTGCGAGGTTCGTGACGACGTCCGCGGCCGAGCCGGTGCTCGTATGCCGGAAGCCGGTGCCCGCCCAGAGGTGCACCCGCTCCGGGTCGTTGGCCGCCGCCGCGGCCTTGCGCAGCGCGGTCGTGAGGTAGTGGAGCGCCGGGTAGCCGAACGGCGCCTCGGCGGAGTGCTCATCGGTGAAGTCGTTGCGCAGCGCGCGGGCCGGGCGACCGGTGAACGCGCGAGTGACGACTGTGTCGATGCGCCGCGGATCTGCCAGTGCGGCCCGGTGGGTGGCTGACGCGCCACTCTCGTCGGTGCGCATGAGCAGCGTGCCGATGGCCACCGCTGCTGCGCCGGCTTGCAGCGCCGCGGTCGCGTCGGCCGGTGTGCCGATACCGCCGCCGGCGATGATCGCGAGCTCGGTCTGCGCCCGCACCGCGCGCACGAGGTCAGCCAGCGGTAGGGCCGGTACCGGCGTCCGCGGAGTCAGCGTGCCGGAATGGCCGCCGGCGGCAGCGCTCTGCACGACCAACCCGTCGGGCCGCAGGCCGGCCGCGAGCCGTGCCTCGCCCGGCGTGGTGACGGTGAGCAGCACGACGGTCCCGGCGCGCTGCAGCGCCGACACCGTCGCCGCCTCGGGCAGCCCGAAGGTGAAGCTGACGACCGGCACCGGGTCGCGGCGCAGCAGGTCGAGCTTGGCCTGCCAGTGGTCGTCGTCCTCGATCGGTTCTGCCGCGGTGAGGTCGATGCCGTAGCGAGCCGCGTCAGCCGCGACGGCCTCGGCGTAGCCGCGGAATTCGGCCGGCTCGACCGGCAGCGGGTTGGGCGCGAAGACGTTCACGCCGAACGGCGTGCCCGGTGCGCGCACGGCGCGGATCTGTTCGGCGATCGCGTCCGGCGTCTTGTAGCCGGCGGCGAGAAAGCCGAGCCCGCCGGCGCGGCTCACCGCGCCGACAAGTTCCGGGGTGGACGGACCGCCGCCGAGCGGCGCCCCGACGACCGGCACGTCCAGCTCGGCGAGCAGGCTAGATAGTTGCAAGGTAAACCTTTCGACCGGTGCGTGTCCGGCGTACCGTCGCGGTATGGCACAAACCCCTGACACGGTGCATTGGCGCGGTGTCAATCATCTCGCGCTCGTCACCCCGGACATGGACGCCACGGTGCGGTTCTGGCACGGCGTGCTGGGCGCGCGGCTGGTGGCCACCATCGGCACACCCGCCTTCCGGCACTACTTCTTCGACATCGGCCCGGGCAACACGATCGCCTTCTTCGAGTACGCCGACCAGGACTTGGACATGTACGCCAAGCCGGCCGGCGTGCCGTATGCGAAGGCCTCGCAGTTCGACCATCTGTCGCTGAACCTCCCCGATGAGGAAGCCTTGCTCCGGCTGCGCGATCGACTCAAGGGTCATGACTGCGAAGTCACAGATGTCGTGGACCACGGCTTCATCCGGTCGATCTACTTCAGCGATCCCAACGGGATGGCGCTCGAGGCCTCGTGGTGGACGTTGGATGCGACCGGTAGACCGGCCGATTACGGCGATGCGCGGCTGTTCGCCGACGAGAACCCGGTGGCCTCAGTGCACGAGTTGCGCGAGAGCGGCGACCTCGACCACACCATCTCCACCAAGCTCGTCCCAGGCATCATCGAGGACATCTACCGCACCGGCGTCTGAACCGCGTGTATCGCACGATCCCGCAGCTGCTGGTCGAGGCGGCCGCGCAGCATGCCGATCGTGAGTGGTTGCGTGCCGATGACGGCGCGGTCACCTTCGCCGCGGCGGCTGGGGCAGTCGGTGGACGGGCCGTGGCGCTGCGCGAGCGGGGCGTCCGGCCCGGTGACCTCGTCCTGCTGACTGCGCGCACGACGCCGGCGTACCTGCTGGCGTGGCTGGCCGTCACGTCGCTCGGAGCAATCGCCGTGCCGTGCAACCCGGCGTCGAGCCAGGCCGAACTGGCCGGGCTGATCGGGCAGGTCGAGCCGAAACTGGTCATCACCGATGCCGAACTGCGCGGCCTCGTCGCAACCGAGGCCCTCCTCGATGTTGCCGAACTTGACTCGATTGCGGCGGCCGAGGTGCCGACCGCGGTCGCGCCCGACGACATCGCACTGCTGATCCCGACCTCCGGCACGACCGGGCGCTCGAAGCTGGTGATGCAGACCCATCGGGCGTACGCCATGGCCGGCGAAGGCTTTCCGTACTGGATGGAGCTGACCGACCAAGACCGGCTGATGACCTCGCTGCCGCTGTTCCACGTGAACGCACCGGCGTACTCGGTGCTGGGCTCGCTGGCGTGCGGGGCTGGGCTGATCTTGCTGCCACGGTTCTCGGCGAGCGGCTTTCTCGATGCGGCTCGGCAGCACGGCGCGACCGAGTTCAACGCGATCGGCGCGATGCTCGAGATCCTGATGCGCCAGCCCGAGCGCGACGACGACGCCGACACTGCGCTGCGGCTGTGTTACACCGGTCCCGCGCCCGATCGCGAGCGGCATCTGGAGATCGAGCGGCGGTTCGGGCTGCGCATCGTGTGCGGCTATGCGATGTCAGAGAGCCCGTACGGGTTGATCTGGCCGCGCGGGTCGCGGCTCTACGGCACGCTGGGCACGGTGCGGCAACATCCGCGCCTCGGTGTCGTCAATGCGGGACGGGTTGTCGATGACGACGGCGGACCCACTCCGGTCGGCGAGGTCGGCGAGCTGATGCTGCGCAACCCGGCGGTGACGCCCGGGTACTGGCACATGCCCGACGAGACGGCGGCCGCGATCACGTCCGACGGCTGGCTGCACACCGGCGATCTGGTTACCGCCGACGACCAGGGCGTGTACACCTTCGTGGCACGCAAGAAGGAGGTGCTGCGCCGACGCGGTGAGAACCTGTCGCCGGCCGAGGTCGAAGACGTGCTGGGGGCGCACCCGGACGTGCTCGAGTGCGCAGTCGTCGGCGTGCCGTCCGACCTGTCCGAAGAAGAGATCAAGGCGTTCGTCGTCACGAGCGCGACGGCCGACTTCGGCGCGCTGCAAGCATGGGCGCGCGAGCGGCTGTCGAAGTTCAAGGTGCCGCGCTACTGGCAGCAGCTCGACGCATTGCCGCGCACGCCCACCCAACGCGTCGCGAAGCACCGGCTACCCGCCGGGCACCCCGACGACGAGGTCGACCTCGGCTGACCCAGAAACGCCGTCACCCCACTGTTTTGGTATCGGGTGACCAAATTCTGATGATCATTTTGGTCACCCGATACCAAAACAAGGGTCAGATGCTGTGGAAGAGGTTGAGGAACCGATCGGCGAGGGCGCCGTCACCGCGAACCGTGCCGGTGTTGCACCGTCCGAATGCCTTGAGCACCATGGCGGCCGGGTCGAACTCGAGCACGCACGCCACGTCGTCGAGCGAGCCCGGCTCGTAGCTCATGCCCTCGGGCGAGATGCTGACCCGGGTTTCGCCGGCGTTGTGCCCGCCCAGCACCCGGATGCCAACCTCGAACGGCGACATGTCGGCGTCGGGCTTGATCGTGTACTGCCAGATGATGAACATGAACGGGACGAGCAGGTCGGCGGTCTCGCCGGACAGCGCATGCGCTGTGCCGCTGCCCTCGCCGATGTCCCACGAGTGCACGCCGAAGTCCATCAGCTGTCCGGCGGCGTAGATGAACGCGGGGACCGGACCCATGTACGGGTGTGTGACGATCAGGCCGCCCCAGTCGTCCGGGCCCACGCCCTCGAGCAGTTCCATCACGTTGTCGAAGTCGGTGTGCAGCCGGTCGATCATCTGCTCGCGGGTCTGGTCGCGGAAGCCGATCGCCCGGTCGCCGGCGACCTGGCTCATCGCCGCGAGACCGTGCGGCGCGCCCGGGTCGGTGTTGGAACGTGCTGCGTCGAATGCCGCGAGGTAACCCTCAATGGTGTCGACGAGATGACCGACGACATCGCGGGTCGTCCATCGGGTGCAGGCCGTATCGCGTTCCCAGACCGCGGGGTCGCCGATCATCTCGAACAGCGCGTTGGCTTCCTCGCGCACCACTCGCAGTATCGTCGCCTTGCCCTCGTAGGTCGTCGCGTCCCATTCGCCCATGCCGATCACCTTCATCGGAGTAGTTGTAGGTGCAACAACAAGACGCCTAGCGGTCACAGATGTCAATGGTTTGATTCGAGGCGATCTGATGCATACCCCGGAGGTGCTTGATGGCGGATACCACGTTCAGCGAGGAGCGCTCGGCCCAGGTCGTCGCGGCAAGCTTCGACTCCGCCGAGGACGACCGGTTGCGCCGGGTGATGACCTCGCTGGTCGAGCACCTGCACGCGTTCATCAAGGATGTCGAGCTCACTGACGCAGAGTGGGCCCGCGCGATCGAATTCCTCACCGCGACCGGCCAACTCTGCGACGAGGTCAGGCAGGAGTTCGTGCTGCTCTCCGATGTTCTCGGGGTCTCGATGCTCGTGGAGACGATGAACCATCGCAGCGACGGCACGGCGACCGAATCGACCGTGCTCGGCCCGTTCCACCTGGTGGAGTCACCGCCGCGCCCGTTGGGGGCTGACATCGCGTTGCACGGGACGGGCGAGCCATGCATCGTCACCGGCACCGTGCGCGGGCCCGGCGGCGAGCCGCTGGCTGGCGCATCGGTCGACGTGTGGCAGGCCAGCGAGGAGGGTTTCTACGACGTCCAGCAACCGGGGGTGCAGCCCGACGGCAACCTGCGCGGGTTGTTCACCACCGACGCCGCGGGCCGGTTCTGGTTCGGCTCGATCGTCCCGACGCACTACGCCATCCCGCAGGACGGACCGGTCGGCGCGCTGCTGCGGGCGGCTGGCCGGAGCCCGTACCGTCCCGCGCACATCCACTTCATCGTCGGCAAGCCCGGCCACCTCCCGGTGACCACGCACGTTTTCATCGCGGGCACCCCGTACCTCGACTCGGATGCCGTGTTCGGCGTCAAGGACAGCCTGGTGCGCGACTTCACCGTCGTTGATGACGCTGCGGCCGCGGCGACGTACGGGCTGCCGAACCCGTTCCGGCGGATGCAGTTCGACGTCACGCTAGCCGTCACGCCGAGCTAGCCGCAGTGGTTGCGACAACCGGTGCTGCACGATGTCGAGGGGCCTCAGCGGTGCACGAGCGAGCGCACTCGCCGCCGCACGGCAGCTTTCACCCGCGCTCCCAGGGCCTTGACAAGGGATCGGGTCGGCACCGTGTCGAGACTGAGTGCGACCCGGCGTGGCTTGGCCGGGGGCCGCCTGGCCGTGGCCGGCCCAGGTGCGGAGGGCCGGAATCTGGCCGGCAACCCGCTGCCGCCGCCGTCCCCGCGCGGTGACTTGTCGAGCGACCACGATCGACCGGTGGCGCCGCCGATGGCCCCCACGATCGCTTCGACGGCGGCCCGCAGCGGGACGGCATCAACTGCCCGTGGCTGACCGGTGCCGTCCCCGGCCGGCGCTGCGGTGAGCGAATCGAGGCTGCCGACGATGCGCGCGCCGCTCTCGAGCGTCGCGGCGGCGAGCTTGCGGCCCTCCTCGGCGGCGATCTCGACCACCCAGGCAGGCACTTCGATGCGCGCCTCGCCGGCCGTGCTGGCGCGGGTCTCGACGAGGCGGCGGATCGCGCCGTACCTCATGAGGGCGACGTATTCCAGCGAGCTGATCTTGTGGCGCACGCCGACGTTGACCTGTCGCACCATTTCGGCCTCGGCCGCGGTCATGCTGCGATTGGACATGCGTGCTCGGCTGTCGCTGAGCATTCCTGGTGGTAGCTCCAGCAGCTGCTCGAACGTGCGGGGCAGCAGCGTGCGGTCGGCCTCATCGATGACCAGGACTGTGAGGCCTCCCGGGCCAGCCGCACGGGCCCACCGTGGCACCGCCGCGATCGGGTCGTGGAGGGTCCAGAACCGGCCCTGCTTCCCCGCGCCGTCCTCGCGCCGAAGGAAGTCGGTCAGCCAGCGGTCGACGTCCTTGGTCTTGCCGAGCTTGAGATCCTGCTGCCAAGCCGACAATGCCAATGGCGCAAGGTTGCGGATGCCGACGATGACGTGCACCCGGTCCGATCCGAGATCGGCGACGAGCTGCTGCGCTTGCTCGTCGGTGGCGTGCGAGAGGAACTCGCTGCTGACCACGACGCGGCCGGCACTGGCGCGCGCCTCGTGCACGACCCGCTGCCACCGCCTGATGTCAGGTGGGACGGGGCCCGATGCGCTGCGGGCGATGGGCCGGCCGACCAGCGAGTTCGCGGCGGTGTGGTGCGAGTCGACCTTGCCGGGATAGGTGATGCCGAACTGACCGAGCTCGGACCGTTTCGCACCGAACAGCGACTGCATGGTCGTGGTGCCGGTCTTGTGCATGCCGATATGTACCAGGATCGCATCAGGCGGTAGCGCTTTGACCTCGTCCGAGCCGCCGCGCATGGGAACAACCTACACACAGCGTGCCCTCAGCGATCGCACCGCGGATTCCGGCGTGGTCAGGTCGGCTCGGCGCGGGCGACGGTGCGTTCGCCGGGTTGAGCCAGCGAGCTAGAACCGGCCGGGTGTCAGCTCGGCCGGGTTTCGCGAACTCGACCCGGGTAGTTGACCAACGATCAGCGGGGTGGGCAAGGGGGGAGTTGAACCCCCACGTCCTTACGGACACACGGACCTGAACCGTGCGCGTCTGCCATTCCGCCACTTGCCCGGCTCGTCCGAAACGACGTGCTTTCGAACGCATGACAACGCCGAAACGGTAGCACGGAGCTGAGCGCCGTTTTGCGGGCACTTCTGCCGTGCCCGATAGAATCCGTGGCTACGCGCAGAGGTGCGCGATTTCGTCGCGCGACGCGCGCGTGCCCTGGACGGAGGAACGACGGTGAGCCTGGCTCAGCGCTTCGAGCGCCGACTCGAGGGCCTCGTCGGCGGCGCCTTCGCGCGGGTGTTCAAGGGACAGGTCGAGCCGGTCGAGATCGGTTCGGCGCTGCAGCGCGAGGCCACCGACCGCAAGAACATCATGGGCAACGGCCAGGTGCTGTGCCCCAACCGCTATCGGGTGACCCTCGCGCCGTCCGACCACGACCGGCTCGTGCCGTGGGAGGCGCAACTGACCAGCGCCCTCGCCGAACTCGTCCAGGAGCACCTCGACGACAACCGCTGGACCACGATCGGCGACATCGAGGTCTACCTGGCCCGCGACGATCAGCTGCACACCGGCGTCTTCGGTGTCGCCTCGCGGATGGAGTCCGACGCCCCGCCCCGGCGGCGCCCGCACGACTCACTGTCGATGCCGGTGCTGCCCGGCCAGGCGCCAGGTGGGCACCCGCAGGACGGCTACCCAGTATCGCCACCGCCGCCGCACCAACCGGCTCGGCAGCCGCAGCCCACGCCGCCGCCGTACCAGCCACCGCCCCGTCCGCAGGTTCCCTCGCGCGCGGCCCTCGTTGTCGACACCACCAATGCGCGCTTCGAGTTGCGCCACGGCAGCAACGTCGTCGGCCGCGGCTCCGACTCCGACCTGCAGCTGCTCGACCAGGGCGTGTCGCGCCGTCACATCGACATTCAGTACGACGGTCGCTATGCCACCGTGTACGACCTCGGCTCGACCAACGGGACAACCGTGAACGGCCACGAGGTCGGCAGCCACCAGCTCAACCACGGCGACGTCTTGCGCGTCGGGCACACCCGGATGGTCTTCCAGCAGGAGCAGGCGTGACGTTCGCCGCGCTCGCGCTGCCGAGGACGCTCCGATGAACTCCGCGCTCGCGCTGCAGCTGATGCGGTTCGGCTTCCTCGCGTTGCTGTGGCTGTTCGTCTTCGCCTCGATCCGGGTGATCCGCGGTGACCTGCGCACCAGCGGCCAGGCACGCGTTGCCACCCCACCGCCGGCTCGGCGCCGCGGGTCGAAATCGACGGCGACCCAGCCGCAAGGCGCGCGCGGGCCGAGCCAGCTCATCGTCACCGAGGGCGGCCTGCAGGGCACCCGCATCGGCCTTACCGGCGCACCAGTGCTGATTGGCCGGGCCAACGACTCGACACTCGTACTCACCGACGACTACGCCAGCACGCGGCACGCGCGCATCAGCCTGCAGGACGGCATGTGGGTGGTCGAGGATCTGGGCTCGACCAACGGCACGTACCTCGGCTCGCGCAAGCTCGACGGCCCGGTGCAGATGGAGATCGGCGTGCCGCTGCGCATAGGCAAAACGGTGCTCGAACTCCGATGATTCGACGCAACCACGAACGCGATGAGCGCTCGCGCGGCGGGGTCCCCGCAGAATCGCGCTCTTTGCGATTCGGTGAAGATCAGGGACGCTTCGAGCGGGGAATTGGATAGTGGCTCTGATCCTGCGCTACGCAGTGCGGTCCGACCTCGGCCTGGTCCGGGGTAACAACGAGGACTCCGTCTACGCCGGTCCTCGGTTGCTCGCCATCGCTGACGGGATGGGCGGCCACGCCGCCGGCGAGGTGGCCAGCAAGATCGTCATCGCGACCATGGAGCCGCTCGATGACGATCGCGCTCCCGGTGACCTCATCGCCGCGATGCGCGAGGCCGTGCTTGAAGCCAACCAGCGCATCGCGGACGCGGTCGAGCAGGACAAGAACCTCGACGGCATGGGCACCACGCTGACTGCACTGCGTTTCGCGGGCTCGCAAGTCGCGCTGGTGCACGTCGGCGACTCGCGTGCATACATGATGCGCGGGGACGTGCTCTCGCAGATAACCCATGACGACACCTACGTGCAGTACCTCGTCGACTCCGGCAAGCTCACCCCGGACGAGGCGAAGGATCACCCGCGCAAGTCGGTGATCCTGCGTGCGCTTCGGGGCACCGAGGTCGAGCCAGACGTGTCGATCCGCGAGGCACGAGCTGGAGACCGCTACCTGCTCTGCTCGGACGGCCTGTCCGATGTCGTATCCACCGAGACGATCTTCGAGACGCTGCGCATCCCCGACGCGCAAGAGTCCGCGGACCGGCTCGTCGAACTCGCGCTGCGCAGTGGCGGGCCGGACAACGTGACGGTCATCGTCGCCGATGTCATCAATGCTCGTCCCGGTGACATCATCGACGAGGTCCCGGTGATGGACGGCGCCTTCGTCGACCCGTCCGCCGCCTCTGTGCCCGGTGCCGACAGCGCAGCGGAGCGGGCCGCGGCGATCTCGCGCCCCAAGCGACCGGCGGCGGCAAGTGAAACGCCGCAACGCAATCGGCGGCGCTGGAAGACGCCGGTGATCATCCTCGGCATTCTGGTGTTGATCGCCGCCGCGCTGGGCGGCATGTACGCGTGGGCGCAGACGCAGTACTACGTCGGCAAGGCCGGCACCGAGGTCGCGATCT
Source organism: Jatrophihabitantaceae bacterium (assembly GCA_035656595.1). Classification (GTDB taxonomy): domain Bacteria; phylum Actinomycetota; class Actinomycetes; order Mycobacteriales; family Jatrophihabitantaceae; genus RYN-133. The sequence continues at coordinate 16,326 of DASRSG010000049.1, forward strand.
ACAAGGGCGTGAACGCATCCTTCGGCCCGCTGAAGTTCAGCGAGGTCTACGCGAACACCGACCTGAAGATCGACGACCTGAACCCCTCCTGGGAAGCGCAGGTTGAATCCGGTATCACGGCGAAGAGCCTGTCCGACGCCCGCAACATCGTCCAGCGGCTACTCAAGGAGCGCAAGCCGCCCTGTTCGGCCGGCGCGTCGACGCCGAGCGCGTCGGCGTCGACATCGCCGTCCCCTTCGCCGACGGTGGCTCCGGACACCGCGCCCAGGTCGACACCGAAATCCACGCCGAAATCGACGCCGAAGCCGACGCACAAGACGTCGGCCAAGGCGGGCGCGGCGCGACACCAGAGTGCGAAATCACACCCACCATCGACACATGGGCTGAGCCTTCCGGCGAGCAGCCCGTCGCTTAGCCCGAGCGCACCGAGCAGCTCGCTGAGCGCCAGCCCGCTCAAACCGCCGAACTGCCGGGAGGGGTCGTGAGCGACGCCTGCGGAGCGGATCAGCGGAATATCACGCCGTCAGGCGTGATGAGGCCGACGACGGGACCGAGCGCAGCGAGTGTCCCCGAGGAGGTCGCGTGAGCGCCGTGAGCACGGTGAGCGCCAAGCTGCGCGCGCCGACCCGTCGCAACGCTGAGTTGCTGATGCTGATCTTCGCCGTGCTCATCGTCGTTGCGGCCGAGGCCGCGGTCGAAGCCGCGCGCAACGGCGTGCTGTCCTCACGGCTGATCACCTATGCCGCCGTGCCGATCGTCGTCGGCATCGTGACGCACCTGGTCATCCGCAAGGTCGCGCCGTACGCCGACCCGCTGCTGCTGCCGATCGCGGTGGTGCTCAACGGGCTCGGACTGGTGATGATCCATCGCCTTGACATCGGGCTCAAGCAGCAGGCCGCCGACAACGGCTTCAGCTTCAGCGCTGCCGCGCCCACCCAGGTGTTGTGGACGACGATCGGTGTCGCGCTGTTCCTCCTGCTCGTCGTGTTCATCCGCGATCACCGCGTCTTGCAGCGCTACGCCTACACCCTGGCGCTGATCGGACTCGTGTTTCTCGTCCTGCCGACGCTGCTTCCCGCCCGGTTCAGCGAGGTGAACGGAGCGCGTATCTGGATCCGCCTGGCCGGCTTCTCGATCCAGCCCGGCGAGTTCGCCAAGATCCTGCTCACCATCTTCGCGGCGGCCTACCTTGTGGCCAAGCGCGATGTGCTCGCGCTGGCGGGGCGGCACATCGGCTTCAAGCTCGGCAGGCGCTTCGTGGGCTTCGACCTGCCGCGCGGCCGCGACTTCGGGCCGCTGCTTGCCGCCTGGCTGGTGTGCATCGCCGTGCTGGTGCGTGGCCACGACCTCGGCACATCGCTGCTGTTCTTCGGGTTGTTCGTCGTGCTGCTCTACGTCACCACCGAGCGGGTCAGCTGGGTGATCATCGGCATCCTGCTCTTCGCTGCGGGTGCGTACGTGTCCTACCAGCTCTTCGGCACCGTGCAGACCCGCGTGGACGTCTGGTTGCACCTGTTCGACTCGAAGTACAACGACCAGGGATACCAGCTGCGCCAGTCGCTGTTCGGGCTCGGCACCGGCGGCATCTTCGGCACCGGCTTGGGCAGTGGCCATCCCGAACTCGTCCCGCTGCCGGCCACCGACTACATCATGTCCTCCTTCGGCGAAGAGACCGGGCTGTTCGGTGTCGTCGCGCTGCTGGTGCTGTACGTGCTGTTCGTCGGACGCGGCCTGGCAACCGCGCTCGCGGTGCGCGACTCGTTCGGCAAGCTGCTCGCGACCGGCCTGTCGTTCCTGATCGCGTTGCAGCTGTTCGTCGTGATCGCCGGCGTGACCCGGTTGCTTCCCGAGACCGGTCTCACCACACCGTTCCTCTCCTACGGCGGCTCGTCCCTGGTCGGTAGCTGGGTGCTGCTCGCACTGCTGCTGCGGATTTCCGATGCCGCCCGGCGCCCGGCGACCACGCCGCCGTCGCGCCCGCATGAGGCCGTGGCGGTGGTCGCGTGAACAAGTCGATCCGCAAGGTGTCCGCGGCGCTGCTGGTGCTGCTCGCCGCGGTGTTCTTCAACCTCAACTACGTACAGGTCGTGAAGGGCAACGCCTACCGCGACGATCCGCAGAACCGGCGGGTGCTGCTCAACGAGTACGCCAGCCCGCGGGGCGACATCAATGTCGGCGGCGCTTCGGTCGCGCACTCGAAGAAGACCGGCGATGTGTTGAAGTACCTGCGGGTCTACCCGCAAGGCCCGGTGTATGCGCCGGTCACCGGCTTCTACTCGCTCAGCGCGACGCCGTCCCGAATCCTCGGGACGGCCGGCATCGAGACCGCCGAGAACCCGGTGCTGTCCGGCGACGATCCGAAGCTGTTCGGAACGCGGCTGGCTGATCTGCTCACCGGGCGCAATCCCAGCGGCGGCAGCGTCGAACTGACCCTCGACAAGGCCACCCAGCAGGCGGCATACAGCTCGTTGATCCAGAGCGCGAACGGCCAACCGCGGCGCGGTGCGGTCGTCGCGCTCGACCCGTCGACCGGCGCGGTGCTCGCCGCGGTGAGCACGCCGTCCTACGACCCGTCCAAGCTGAGCCTGCACAACACCAACAAGATCAACGCCAACTACAAGAAGCTGGTGAACGACCCGTCCAAGCCGCTCCTGAACCGGGCGTTCAACGAGGTGTACCCGCCCGGCTCGACGTTCAAGCTCATCGTGAGTGCGGCGGCCTTGAAGGCCGGTGTCGATCCGCTGCAACAGCAGCTCATCGCACCGAATGGCTACTACCCCGAGACCGGTCGCACCGCGACGTCATGCCCGGCGGGCAGCGTCAACTGCATCGAGAACTTCGGCGGCGAGACGTGCGACAACGGCAAGACGGCCAACCTGACCTTCGCGTTCGCCAAGTCGTGCAACACGCTGTTCGCCGCACTTGCCGACGAGAAACTCGGCGGCACCGCGATAGCCAACGAAGCGCAGCTGTTCGGCTTCGACGCGCCCTATGCCGGCAGGCAACCCGATCTGTGCGACGCCCCGAAGCTCACCATTCCGCTACCGGTCTGCGACTCGACGACAGGCAGCACCACCGATCTCTCGGCGAAGGGATTCCTCGCGCGCACCGCGTTCGGACAGCAGGACGTGCGGATGACACCGCTCGAGGGCGCGATGATGGCCAGCGCGGTCGCCAACAACGGCATCCTGATGAAGCCCTATCTCGTCAGTCGCGAGCTCGCGCCCAACCTCGACGAGCTGAGCAAGACCGCGCCGACCCAGCTCTCGCAAGTGCTCGAGCCGCAGCAGAACCAGCAGCTGCAAGCGATGATGGAAGCGGTCATCACCGCACCCGAGGGAACCGGCGCGCCGGCCGCGATCCCGGGTGTCGTCGTCGGTGGCAAGACCGGTACGGCCGACACCGGCCGCAAGCTCAAGAACGGTCAGGACGAGCCGCCCGACGCGTGGTTCATCGGCTACGCGATGGTCGATGGCGTGGCCAAGATCGCGGTCGCCGTTCTGATCGAGAACGGTGGCGTCCAAGGCAACGAGACGACCGGTGGCGAAGCTGCCGCACCCGTCGCCAAGGCCGTCATGGAGGCCTACCTGAAAGGACACGGCGGCGGCTGAGCGTGAAGGGCGCAGGTAAACCCGTCGCGACCAGCACACTGAAACAGGACATGCACCCTCAGGCGGACAGGACAGGACGGAAATGACGCAGCCCCGACTGGTCGGTGGCCGGTACGAGCTCGGTGAGCTCATCGGTTACGGCGGTATGGCCGAGGTGCACCGCGGACGTGACGTGCGGCTCGGCCGCGACGTCGCCATCAAGGTGCTGCGCGCCGACCTCGCTCGTGACCCGTCCTTCCTGAACCGGTTCCGTCGTGAAGCGCAGTCGGCGGCCGGGTTGAACCATCCTTCGATCGTGTCGGTCTATGACACCGGCGAGGACGTCGGCGCCGAGGGCACCGTGCAGCCCTACATCGTGATGGAGTTCGTGCAGGGACGCACGCTGCGCGACATTCTCAAGTCCGAGGGCAGGCTCCCGCCGCGGCGGGCGATGGAGATCATCGCCGACGTGGCGGCGGCGCTCGACTTCAGCCATCGTGCCGGGCTGGTGCACCGTGACGTGAAGCCGGCCAACGTGATGATCACCCAGGCCGGCGCGGTCAAGGTGATGGACTTCGGCATCGCGCGCGCCGTCGCCGACACCAGCTCCACGGTCACCCAGACCGCCAACGTCATCGGCACCGCGCAGTACCTGTCGCCCGAG
>DASRSG010000050.1:0-14925 GCA_035656595.1 Jatrophihabitantaceae bacterium
CGCGAGCGGTCGACGGTGGTCGATCGCCCGCGGGCTTCAGGTACGCCTGGCGCAGCGCAGCACGGTCTGCTTCGGAGTCGCTCATGCGCCGAGCGTAGGCCGGAACTCAGGCCTGCTTGATGGCCGAGATCTCGAACTCGAGGGTGACCTTCTCGCTCACCAGCACGCCGCCGGCCTCGAGCGCGGCGTTCCAGTTCACGCCCCAGTCCTTGCGGTTGATGACGACCGAGCCCTCGAAGCCGACGCGGTCGTTGCCCCACGGGTCCTTGACGACGCCCTGGAACTCGAGCGGGATTGTCACGGCCTTGGTCACGCCGCGCACGGTGAGATCGCCGGTGACCCGGAAGTCGTTTCCACCGTCGTGCTCGACCGCGGTCGAGGCGAAGGCGATCGTCGGGTAGTTCTCGATGTCGAGAAAGTCGTTGGTGCGAATGTGATCGTCGCGCTGCTTGTTCCGCGTGTCGATGCTGTCGACCTGGATGGTGATGTTCACGCTCGAGCGGCTCGGGTCGTCGCCATCGATCGTCGCGGTGCCCTCGAAGTCGTTGAACGCGCCCCGCACCTTGGTGACCATGGCGTGCCGCGCCACGAAGCCGAGCCGCGAGTGCGACACGTCCAGGGCATATGTCCCGGTCAGCGTGCTGAAGTCAGTAATCGTGCTGGTCATAGGGTATTGCGCCTTCTCTCATTTAGTTGATCCTTCAACTAGCAACCTAGACCTGATTACGTGATATGTCAACAACACCATGATCGACGTGTTGTGGGCCCCAGGACCGGTATGGTTTCGCAGAGCCGGGCGGTCCACCGCCGTTCGAAAAGGAGCGGGGCGTGGAAGGTCGACACGAGGACCTGAATGAGTGACGTGCTTTCCCGCGTCCTGCTCATCGAGGACGACGAGGGCGACGCACTACTGGTGCGTGAATGCCTGCTGGAGGCAGGTGTTTCCAGCGACGACGTGATCTGGCGTCGCACCCTCTCCGACGGGATCGACGCAATGTCCAACGCGCCGGGCTGCGTGCTGCTCGACCTCGGCCTCCCCGATGCCGAGGGTCTCGGCGCGTTGCACCGGCTCGTGTCGCGCGCTACCGCGACGCCGATCATCGTGCTCACCGGCCGCAACGACCGCACCGGCGTCGATGCGTTGGCTGCCGGCGCACAGGATTACCTGGTCAAGGACGACATCACCCCGGAGTTGCTCGACCGCTCCATCCGTTACGCCGTCGAGCGGACCCGCGCGCAGACCACCGAACTCCAGTTGCGTGCCGAACAGATGAACCTCGCCGAGAACGCTCGCCTCGAACGTGGCCTGCTGCCGCGACCGTTGCTGCGCTCGAGCCTGGTCTCGTGCGCCACGTACTACCAGCCGGGCCGCAACATGGCCGTGCTGGGCGGTGACTTCTTCGACGTGGTCGAAACCTCAGACGGCGCGGTTCGTGCCGTCATCGGCGACGTCATGGGCCACGGCCCGGACGAAGCAGCGCTGGGCGTGCACCTGCGCGTCGCCTGGCGCACGCTCGTCCTTGCCGGAGTTGCGGACGACCAGATCCTGGTCACCTTGTCGAGGCTGCTCTCGGCCGAGAGCGGCGGCAGCGGCGGCTTCGTCACCGCCCTGGACATCACGATCAACCCCTCGCTCGAGGCCACGCTGCGCGTGGCCGGCCATCCACCGCCGCTGCTGTGTACCCCCGCCGGCTCGTCCTACCTGCAGCCCGAGGTCGGGCCGCCGCTCGGCGTCGAGGGCCTGACCGGCGCGGCTCGGCGCTGGCCGGACACCGGCGGCTGGCCGGTCTGGCGCACCCAACTGAGTCCGGGGGCGTCACTGATCCTGTACACCGACGGCCTGCTCGACGCCTACCGGATCCCCGCCAGCCGGTCGAGCCTAGGCGTCGACGAGCTGCTCGACGCGACGAGTGCGGCGCTGGCCTCCGGTGAGTCGGTGTCGTCGTGGATACCGACCATCGTGGGTAGCGCGCCCACTCGATCGGCCGATGACACGGCGGTCGTCGTGCTGACCGTCCTCGGGCACGGAGTCCGATGACCCGACCGGCTGCCGGCCGCTTCCGGGATTGGAGTTTGCGCAAGCGCGTCGCCCGGGGATCGATCGCCGCTTTGGCGTTGCTCGCAGTCATGTTCGCGCTAGTCGTCGTCTCGTTGCTCGACTTCAAGGTAAAGGGCGACGACATCATCAACCGGTGGCAGCCTGCTTACACGACCAGCCAGGACCTGTTCGCCGACTTGGTGAACCAGGAGACCGGGTTGCGGGGTTACACGCTCGGCAAGAACGAATCGTTTCTCGCCCCCTACAACCAGTACGTGCAGCAGCAGAACCGGCAGCAGCGCGATCTGCGCAGGCTGATCAGCAACCGCAGCGAACTGGTCGCCGACCTCGAATTGTTCAGGTCGACGGCGAAGCAGTGGCACGCCACCATTGCGCAGCCCTACATCGCACGGGTTCGGCGCGGTGACCCGACGGTCACCGCAGCGCCGGCCTCCGATGCGGCCAAGGCAGCCTTTGACAAGATCCGCGCGGCATCGGCGATGCTGACCGGCGATCTGCGTGCCGTTCGTGACCGCGCCGTCCAGGCTCGGATCGGTGCGGTGCGTCTCGTGTGGATCGCGGTCGGCGCGTCGGCGGTGCTCATCATCGTGGCCGGGTTCGCGATCTGGCGCGGGCTGCAGAAATCGGTCCTCGAGCCCATCGAGAACCTCGCGACGCAGGCGCGCCACGTCGCCGGCGGCGCGATCGAGGAGCGCATCGTCTCGAGCGGGCCGCCCGAAATCGCGGGACTGGGCGAGGACGTCAACCGCATGCGCGCCCGCATCGCGAACGAGCTCAGCCGAGTCGAACTGGCCCGGGTGCGGCTGGTCGATCGCAGCGAAGAGCTGTCTCGCTCCAACGCAGATCTGGAGCAGTTCGCGTACGTGGCATCGCACGACCTGTCCGAGCCGCTGCGCAAGGTGGCCAACTTCTGCCAGCTTCTCGAACGCCAGTACGGCGACCAGCTCGACGACAAGGCGAAGCATTACATCGCGTTCGCCGTCGACGGTGCCAAGCGCATGCAGACCCTGATCAACGACCTGCTCTCATTCTCGCGCGTTGGCCGCACCACCGCCGGATTCGAGCCGGTCGACACGGGGCAGGTCGTTACCCGCGCGCTGGCGACCCTCGAGGACCGCATCGTCGCCGCGGGTGCCGAGATCGTGCGCGGTCCGATGCCGGTGCTCGACGGTGACGCGACGCTGCTCGTGGCACTGTTTCAGAACCTGGTCGGCAACTCGCTGAAATACCGCGACACCGAGCGCCCGCCGCGCATCAATATCACTGCCACCAGGCAGGGCAGCGATTGGATGTTCACCGTCACCGACAACGGCATCGGGATCGAGCGGCAGTACGCCGAGCGCATTTTCACGATCTTCCAGCGCCTTCACCTGCGCGACAAGTACGGCGGGACCGGAATCGGGTTGGCACTCTGTCGCAAGATCGTCGAATTCCACAAGGGCACAATCTGGCTCGCGGAGAGCGACGGTCCGGGTGCTACCTTTCAGTTCACTATTCCTGAGCACGGGAGTCCGGAAGGTGCGGCGGAGCCGGATGAGTACTGATCCGATGGTCGATCCGGCCAGGCCGCTGAGCGTGCTACTCGTCGAGGACGACCCGGGCGACGTGCTCATTGCCCGCGAGGCCATAGCGGCAGGCCAGCTCTCGACCACCCTCGAGGTTGTGACCGACGGCCGAGAGGCTATTGCCTACCTGCGGCGCGAGAACGGCTTCGCCGATGCCGCTCGTCCCGATCTGATCCTGCTCGACCTGAACCTCCCCCGGATGTCGGGCCACGAGGTGTTGGCCGAGGTAAAGAGCGATCCCGACCTGCGACGGATTCCCGTCGTCGTGCTGACGACCTCGCAGACGCACGAGGACATCGTCAAGAGTTACGACCTGCACGCGTCGGTACATGTGTCGAAACCGGTCGATTTCGACGAGTTCGCCGGCGTCGTGAAGCAGATTGACGAGTTCTTCGGCAGCGTCGCGCAACTGCCCGTCGACTGACTGGTGCCGCTGTTTCAGGGCGCGCAGAAAACTTGTGAAATCAAGTCGGTTTGCTTCGTTAGAGCGCCCAAGGTCGTGGGAAAGGTCGAGCCATGACCGGACGCATCACGACCTTGTCTACTGAGGGCACCACGATCTCGCAGGCCGACCTCGACCGCATCGAGGCCGAAGAGCGCCTGCACGCAGAGCAGCAGCGTAAGGCTGCCCGCGTGATCGCCGCCGCCGCGCGCGACGTCGACGACGCCCGCATGTTGCTCGACATGCTCGGCCTCGATCACGACGTCGTCGTGGCAGCGCGCAAAGATCGCGCGCCGCGCGCCACTGCCGGACGCCGTCGCAGCCGCGCCGCTTGATCGCTTCATTCGGCCGCGTCATGCGGCCTGTGATGCGTCTTTGTGCGCCGAAAGAGTTTCCCGTTACGTCATAAGGCGTTAAGGTGACCGGCGTGCCCCTCGCGCGTAAGTCGCTGAACGCGCCGTTGATGGGGTCTCTGCAGGTGTCACGATGACAGCCTCCACGATGCAGCATGATGCGCTGCCGTATTCCGGTCCCGGAGGCTTCGTCGAAACAGCCGTCGATGTTGTGCGCGATGCTCTTGATCATGATGCCTTGCCGGTTGTCCTGGCTGAGCCGGACAAGATCGCCGAAGTGCGGGCCGTGGTCGGCGCACCGATCGAGCGAGTGCTCGGATTCGACATGTCGGTTGCGGGCCGCAATCCGGCGCGCATCCTGCCCGCGTTGCAGAGTTTCTTGGACGCCCACCCCGACAAACAGCTCGCTTGCGTGGGCGAGCCGGTTCGGATCGATGATCCCGACGCGCTGGTGTGCGAGGTCGAGCTGCACGAATTGCTACTGAGCCTGCCGGCCTTCCACTCCTGGAACTGCCGCCTCACCTGCACCTACGACGCAGAGGCGCTCCCGACGAGTGTGGTCGCGATGATCGAGGCGGCCCACCGCGAGCGCTCACCCGATCCGACCGCGCAGGTAGAACGGGCCCGAGCCTGCTCGCTGCCGCCCCGTCCGATGAGCAGCGAGGAACTCGGTGTCGACCGCACCACGCTCAGCGCGTTGCGCGGGTTCATCCAGGGCCGTGCCGAGAAGGCCGGGTTGGACGAGGAGCGGGTCGACGACCTCGTGTACGCCGTCAACGAGGTCGTAACGAACAGCATCTGCCACGGCGAAGGCCGCGCTCGGGTCAGTTTCTGGACCGAGGATCGATCGGTGATCTGCGAGGTGCGCGACCGCGGCTGGATCCGCGACCCGCTGGCCGGGCTGGTCGCGCCCCGTTCGGACCGGATCAGCGGGCGCGGTCTGTGGCTGGTCAACCAGCTGTGCGACCTCGTCCAGCTGCGCTCCTCTCCGGCCGGGACGACGCTGCGGCTGCACATCGACACCTGACCGTTCGATCGCGGCATGGGTAGCAATCCGGCGAACTGGGGATAACACGCGACACGACTGTCATTGCCGACAGAAAGAGCCGCACGATGACCTCCGCCGTTGCTGATAAGCCCATCCGCTCGGTCCGCAGCCTGGTCCCTGCCCGGATGGATCGGTTGCCGTGGGCACACTTCCACTGGCTGGTAGTCGTCGGCCTCGGGGTCTCATGGATCCTGGACGGGCTCGAGATCCAGATCGTCGCGCTCAACGGTGCCGCGCTAAGTGATCCGCACACGCTGGGGTTGAGCGCGCAGGAAGTCGGTTATCTCGGTACGTCATACCTGATCGGCCAGGTTGTGGGCGCGCTGTTCTTCGGTCGGCTCACCGACAAGCTGGGTCGCAAGAGGCTGTTTATCATCACGCTGGCGATCTACTTGGTCGGTAGCGGCATCGGCGGGTTCGCGTGGGACTTCTGGTCGCTTATGTTGTGTCGCTTCATTGCCGGTACCGGCATAGGCGGCGAGTACACCGCGATCAACTCCGCGATCGACGAAATGATCCCGTCCAAGTACCGCGGCCGGGTCGATATCGCGGTCAACGGCACTTACTGGGCCGGCGCTGCGCTCGGATCTGGCGCTGGGCTCTTCTTGTTCTCTAGCCACGTCCCGATCGATTGGGGTTGGCGGATCGGCTTCTTCATCGGGCCGGCGCTGGGCCTGATCATCATCTTCATCCGCCGCACGATCCCGGAGAGTCCGCGCTGGCTGATGACGCACGGCCGCAACGACGAAGCGGAGCGGACGGTCGACGACATCGAGGAACGGGTCAAGGCGCAAGGTGTCGACATCACGCCGGTCAGCGAGGACAAGTCGATGGAGGTTTCGGACCCACCGCGCCTCGGGTTCGTCGAGCTGACCAAGATCTTCTTCGGAAAGTATCCCAGACGTTCGATCTACGGCCTCACCATGATGGTGACCCAGGCGTTCCTGTTCAATGCCATCTTCTTCACCTACGCCCTGGTGTTGAAAGTCTTCTACCAGGTCCCCGAATCGAGCATCTCGTACTACTTCTTCCCGTTCGCGCTCGGCAACCTACTCGGCCCCCTGCTGCTCGGGCCGTTGTTCGACTCGGTCGGGCGACGCAAGATGATCTTCGCTACGTATGGGATATCAGGGGTGCTGCTGATGGTCTCGGCATGGATGTTCCACGCCGGAATCCTGTCGGCAACGACGCAGACGCTGATGTGGTCGGTGATTTTCTTCTTCGCCTCGGCGGGTGCGTCCTCGGCCTACCTCACAGTGAGTGAGATCTTCCCGCTTGAGTTGCGCGGCCAGGCGATCTCGTACTTCTTCGCCGTCGCGCAAGGCGTCGGCGGATCGCTTGCTCCGACCATCTTCGGCCATTTGATCGGCGGGCAGAACAACACGAAGGCCGGCACCGGACCGTTGTCGTGGGGCTACGCGATCGGCGCAGCCATCATGATCATCGGCGGGCTGGTCGCGTGGTTCATCGGGGTTGACTCCGAGCGGCAATCCCTTGAGGACATCGCCCAGCCGCTATCGGTACGCCAGAGACCCGAGGGCGGCGTAACCGCAGCGGCGGAGGCCGCCACATGACCGAGCTTGCGAGGTCTTCAATGTGCACGGCACCCGTCCGGCAGCCGACGAAGGAGGCTGCATGACAATCGTGGTTGGCGTGAGCCCCACGACCGGCTCACCATCAGCGCTGCGCTGGGCGGCCGAGGAGGCGAAGCTGCGCAAGGTGCCGGTGCGTGCGGTGCTCGCCTGGCGGCCGCCCCGTCCACCGGGCGTATCGGGTAGCCGTCCGCCGGCCGGCACCGCCTTCGCGGCGAGCAGCGACTACGCAGGCGATGCTGAACGCACGCTGCGCGAGTACGTGACCACAGCACTCGGCTCGGACGAGGGGATCGAGTGCCTCGCCGTGCGCGGCGGTCCGGTCAACGCCTTGCTGACGACTGCGACCGGTGCCGACCTGCTCGTCGTCGGCGAGCCGCGCAGCAGCCGGCTGGCCTCGGAGCGATCGGCCCGCCTGGTCGCGCCACGCGTCGTGCTGAAGGCGCCGTGCCCCGTGGTCGTGATGGCGGGCGCCGTGCCCAGCACATCCTGATCGCGCGCCGCGTAGCGTCTGGGCCATGGCCGCCGTCACTCGCGAGAGCGTCGTCGTCGATGGCAACCGCATCTCCTATTTGGACTGCGGCGACGCGAGTGCGCCGGTCGTCCTGCTCGTCCACGGCATGCTGTCCGACAGCGGCACCTGGGCCGACAACCTCGAGCCGCTCGGCGCCCGAGGGCTGCGCGCGATAGCGATCGACCTGCTCGGGCACGGCGCGTCCGACGCGCCTCGCGGGCCTTACCTGCTCGACGACTACGCGATCCTGCTCGACGGCTTCCTCGAAGCCCTCGACCTGAAATCGGCGACGATCTGCGGGCACTCGCTCGGCGGCGCGATCGCGGTCCATTTCGGCTACCACTATCCCGATCGGGTCGAGCGTCTCGTCCTCGTCTCAGCCGGTGGTCTCGGACGTGAGGTGAGCCCGGCGCTGCGGATGCTCACCTTGCCTGGCGCCGAGGCGATCACCGGCGCGGTGCTCGGCCGCAAGTCGGTGCAGCGGGTACTGCGCAGCCCACGCCTGCATCGCGTCGCCGGCGTCACTCCGGACCGGCTGGTGAACCTGCGCCGGGTCGGCCGGTCCTTGTTCCGCGCCGACCTGCGCGCGGCGTTCTTCCGGTCGCTTCGTGGCGTCATCGCGCCGTCAGGCCAGCGTGGGTCGTTCCTCGAGATGGAATACCTCGCCGCGCACCTGCCGACGATGCTGGTGTGGTCTGACCGCGACGTGATCATCCCGGTCGCGCACGCGCACCACACCCACCAGAACCTCCCCGGCAGCGAATTGCTGGTCTTCCCCGGCGGCGGACACGAGCCACACCGGCGCAATGCCGAGAAGTTCGCTGACGCGCTCGGCAGTTTCGTTCTCACATAATAGGATTTCATTCCTGCTGTATGAGACGTTGCTCTACGGTGGACGGATGGCGGCGCGGCGGCGGTGGACGATCCTGGCCGTCGGCACCTTCGCCCAGGCGGCCACCTGCTCGTTCCTCTACGGGGTGCCGATGCTCGTTCCGGCACTGCGAGCCCGAGAAGGGCTGAGCCTGTTTCAGGCGAGCCTGCTGGTATCGGCACCGATCCTCGGCCTGCTGCTGACCCTCATCATGTGGGGCGCGCTGGCCGATCGGCACGGCGAGCGGGTCGTTATCGTCAGCGGCGTCGGCACCGCGGCGGTGCTGCTGGCCATCGTTGCGTTCGTCTCGGGACTCGCGGTGCTGGCCATCGCTCTCGGACTGGCCGGTGCAGCGGCGGCGTCGGTCAACGCCGCGAGCGGGCGAGTGGTGATGGGCTGGTTCCCGGTGCACGAGCGGGGTCTGGCCATGGGCACGCGCCAGACTGCCCAGCCCCTCGGCGTCGCTCTCGCGGCCCTCGTGCTGCCGACGCTGGCCCGCGCGTACGGCGCTCGCGACGCGCTGCTGTTCCCGGCCGGCCTGTGCGCGCTCGCCGCCGTGCTCGTCCTGCTGCTCGTGGCAGACCCGCCGCGCCCGCCCCGCGTTGATGGCTCGCCGGCCGCGTCGCCCTATCGCGGGTCATGGCACCTGGGCCGCGTGCACCTCGCGAGCGCGATGCTGGTGGTGCCGCAGTTCGCCGTGGCGACGTTCACGCTGACCTACCTCGTCGGGCAGCGGCATTGGGACCCGGCGGTCGCCGGACGATGGATCTTCGCCTTCCAGGCCGCCGGGGCGGCGGGACGCATCGGCGCCGGCGTGTGGTCTGACCGGGTTCGCAGCCGGCTGCGGCCCATGCGCCAGCTGGCGGTGTTGAGCGCGGCCCTGATGGCGCTCATCGCACTCGGCGCGCTCGTGCACCAGGGCTGGATCATTGTCGGCTTCGCGCTCGGGGCCATCGTCACGGTCGCCGACAACGGCCTGGCCTACACGTCGGTGGCCGAGCTGGCCGGATCAGCCTGGACCGGCCGCGCGCTCGGGATCCAGAACACCGGGCAGAATGTCGCTGCCGTGGCCACCGCGCCGATCCTCGCAGCCGTGATCGGCGACTCGCGCTACGCGCTGGCCTTTCTCGTCGCCGCGATTTGCCCCGTGCTCGCAGTACCGCTCACCCCAGTACGTGCCGAGCGGGTCGCGGCCAGCTTGCCCGCCGACCTGAACGGCCGGGGCAGTCGCTAGGTGTGGGCCGGCTTGCGCGGCTTCGAACGCAGCCGGTCGAGGCGAGCCTGCAATCCGGGATGCTGGGTAATGATCGACCAGCCGCGACCGGTGTCGCGCTTGGTGCCGTTGAGCTTGCCGAGTTTCTCGAGGGCAGAGTAGAGCGCGTCCGCGCCGGCCACTTGCGCCGCAAGATCGTCAGCGGCCTGTTCGAGCCGGACGCCCACCAAGCCCTGCCCGATGACCATCCCGATCGGGATCGCAAGGAAACTCGGGATCACTACGAAAGCCCCCGCGCCGTGCTTCAACGAACTGCCGACCAGAACTCCGATCGTCTCGAGCACCGCCCAGACGGCGATCACCACGCCGAACTTGACCAAGATGTGGTGCCGCCGAGCGTGGCCAAGTTCGTGCGCGTGAGCGACCCAGCCTGGGCCAGTGCCTCGAGTCGACGAGATCGGTATGCCAACGCGCTCCCAACCGCGAGCAGGTGAGCCTTGCTGAGGCGACGCATCTGATCTTGTCCCCGCTCGTTACGGAGGTTGAGTGGTTCCTACCGTTCACGCCTGATTCATCGTCGAGGGGTGAGATTTGGGTACCACTCAGACCACCGCTCGGTCGCACCGTTCCTGGAGGTAGCCCTCGTGCCGTCCCCCTCTCGCCGTGACTTCCTGCGCTACGGCAGCCTCGCCGGGCTGATCGCCGCCGGGGTGCCGATCACGAGCCTGCTCACCGAGGGCTCGGCGCTGGCCGCTGCGGTGCGTCATCCGGGCAGCAGGCCCTACCCGCACCGCCCGGCGGGCGCCGTGAACGCACACATGCCCTTCGATCACATCGTCGTGGTGATGATGGAGAATCACTCGTTCGACAATTACCTCGGCGCGCTGTCGCGGCACGGGCAACCGAAGGCCGACGGCCTGCGCTTCTCAAAACACGGCGTGGCGCTCAACCACAACCCGGGCCCGCACGGCCCCGTCCGCTCGCACCGCTTCGCGACTACCGCCCAGCACTCGAACGTGACCCAGACCTGGAACGCGACCCACCAGCAGGTCAATGGCGGCAAGATGAACGGCTTCGTGACTGCCGATGGCAACAGCAAGCAGGCGATGGGCTACTGGGGGCCGGACACACTGCCCTTCGCGTACTCGTTCGCCAAGACGTTCACCTCGGCCAACCGCTGGTTCTGCTCGGCACCGTGCCAGACCTACCCCAACCGCCGCTTCCTCATGGCCGCCACCGCCTACGGCGACATCACCACCGACACGTCGACGATCACGATGACGCCACCGCCGAACGGGACGATCTTCGACCGGCTGCACAGCCACGGGATCTCGTGGAAGAACTACTTCACCGACCTTCCGCAGACCGCGATCATCCCGTCGATCGTCAAGACCTACCCGAACAACCTCGCACCGATCGCAGAGTTCCTTTCCGACTGTGCCGCGGGGACGCTACCGGCGGTCAGCTTCGTCGATCCCGAGTTCGGCGTGCTGAGTGAGATCGGCGCCCCGCTGGTCGGCGTGATGGGTGCCGACAAGGTCGGCGTCGAGTTCTCGCAGATGGGCGGCGACGAAGAGGCGCCGCAGGACCTGAGCTACGGGGAGAATTGGGCGTACTTCATCGTCAACGCGGTGCTGCAATCCCCAGCGTGGGAACGCACGTTGCTCATCTACACCTTCGACGAGCACGGCGGCTATTACGACCACGTCCCGCCGCCGAAGGCGCTTGCGCCCGACCACATCAAGCCCAACTTGACCAAGGACGACGTCAAGGGCGGCTACACGATGTACGGTCCGCGGGTGCCTGCGATCGTCGCGTCCCCGTACTCGAGGCCGAACGCGGTCACCAATGCCGTGTACGACCACACCTCGGTGCTGGCGACGATCGAGGCCAAGTGGAACCTGCCGGCGCTGACCTATCGTGACGCCAACGCCGAGACGGTGATGAACTTCCTGAACCTCAAGCGGCAGGCGTTCAAGCACCCGCCCACGATCGCCAAGCCGGCCGAGTTCCTGCCCGAACTGCTCGGCGATCTCAAGGACGGCTCGTGAGCGAGGCTTGCGGAGCGAACCATGGCAGTGGAGCGATGATCTGCGGAGATGGCTCGTGACGTTCGTCCGCATGCGGTGGCGTTGGTTGCTGGCATCGGCGCTCGCAAGCGCTGCGCTCGGCACGGCGATTGCCGAAAGCGGTACTAACGCGGACGCGAGGGCGGCAGGCGCGCTGCCACCGATCAAGCACGTCTGGATCATCGTGCTGGAGAATCAGGACTACGCCGGCACGTTCGGCACCCCTTCGGCAGATCCGTACCTGGCCAGGACTCTGCCGAGCAAGGGAGCGCTGCTGAACAAGTACTTCGGCATCGGGCACGAGAGCAACGACAACTATCTTGCGATGGTGTCCGGCCAGCCGCCGAATCCGGAGACCCAGGGTGATTGTCAGATCTACAGCGGCTTCCCGGTCGGCTCGATCGATCACGGCGTCGAGACCGGGATCGGGTGCGTCTACCCGTCCGGCATCGGCAACATCGGCACCCAGCTCACCAAGCACGGCCGTAGCTGGAAGGCCTATCAGCAGGACATGGGCAACGATCCGAAGCGCGAGGCTGCCGCGTGCGGCCATCCCACCCTTAACCAGCAGGACAAGACCGAGAGAGCGGAGAGCGGCGACGGCTACGCCGCCCGACACGACCCGTTCGTCTACTTTGCATCGGTCACCGACCATCAGGCCTACTGCAACCGCCACGTCGTTGCCCTCGGCAATACCCGGGGGGTGATGCCCAAGTCGGCCAGGAAGGCTGAGACCGGCCTCGTCACCGATCTCAAGTCCGCCAAGACGACACCTGCCTATTCGTTCATCACGCCCAACCTGTGCCGCGACGGGCACGACGACCCGTGCAAGAACCAGACCGGGGCCGGCTCGTCGCTGGCCAACATCGACGTGTTCCTCAAAACCTGGGTGCCGAGGATCCAGGCCTCCGCGGCGTACAAGGAAGGCGGGCTCATCGAGATCACCTTCGACGAATCCGACGGCGCGCAGTCGGACTCGAGCGCGTGCTGCGGCGAGACCGCCGGACCAGCCTCGGCGATGCCGGGCATCACCGGACCGGGTGGTGGACGGATCGGCGCCGTGCTGCTGTCGCCGTTCATCAAGCCGGGCACCAAGTCGACAGTCGCGTACAACCACTACTCGACCCTGGCCACCGACGAGAAACTGTTCGGCCTTCCGCTTCTCGGCCAGGCGAAAACGGTCACGTCGACGTTCGGCAGGGACGTCTTCACCGCGTATCACAAGTAAACGGTTCCCGCTGGTTGGTGGCGAACGGGGCGTTCCTCGCTATCGTTGCCTCGCACACGTCGAAGCGGGGCGGGCTACGCGCCGTCGAAGACCGTGCCGGAGTTGAGGCGGTTACATGAGGCGGATCGCTCGCGCGCGCTTACCTAGATCGCTCGTGGTCCTCGCTGCGACGGTCATGGCGATGACGGCAGGGACGAACGCCGTTGCTGCAGGGAAATACAAACTTCCCCCGGTGAAGCATGTCTGGATCATCATGCTGGAGAACGAGAACTACTCCGACACGTTCGGTGCACCAGCCGCTGACCCGTACCTGGCGCGGACCTTGCGGGGCAAGGGCGTGCTGTTGACGAAGTACTACGGCATCGGGCACGACAGCCTCGACAACTACATCGCGTTGGCGTCTGGACAGCCTCCGAACACCGACACGCAGCACGACTGCCATACCTTCAGCGCCTTCATCGGCAGCACCAACCATCACGGCATCGAGACTCGCGCCGGCTGCGTCTACCCCGCGGACATCCAAAACATCGGCACCCAGCTCGTGACCAACGGTCTGCGGTGGAAGGAATACGCCGAAGGCATGGGAAACATCCCCAGCCGCGAGGCCGCGGCGTGCGGGCACCCGGTCGTGAATGGTCCGGACGGGACCCAGGCCGCGGTCAAGGGCGACGGTTACGCCACGCGGCACAACCCGTTCGTGTACTTCCGGAACGTGATCGACCATAAGACGTACTGCAATCGGCACGTCGTCGCGCTAGGCACGCCGCACGGTGCGATGCCGTCGACCGCCGTCCCTGGAGAGACCGGTTTGGCCACCGATCTGAAATCGCTCAAATCCACTCCAAGTCTCTCGTTCATTACTCCTGATCTGTGCAGTGACGGGCATGACTACCCATGCAAGAACCGCGGCGGTAAGGGCTCGGCCGCTGCCGACATCGATGCGTTCCTCAAGACGTGGGTGCCCAAGATCCGGGCGTCGGCGGCCTACAAGGACGGCGGGCTGATCGAGATCACCTTCGATGAGTCCGACGGCCCGAAGTCGGACTCAACCGCGTGCTGCGGCGAGACCGCCGGTCCGAATGCGCCGATGCCGGGTATCACCGGGCCAGGCGGGGGGCGGGTCGGCGCACTGCTCATTTCGCCATTCATCAAGGCGGGCACGCGGTCGACCGTCGCGTATAACCACTACTCGATGTTGGCCGCCAACGAGAAGCTGTTCGGACTGCCGCTGCTCGGCGAGGCGAGGACAGTGACGTCGACATTCGGACACGACGTCTTCACCGCATACAGCAAGTAGTTTGTCCTTATTCGCCAGGGGGTTCTTCGGTAAGCGTGTCGCTTTTGACCGCTAGGCTGATGCTTGCTGGAAGGACATACTGAGCCCAGCCAAGCGGGGAGGGCTCGTCGTGCGTGCTGTCTTCAGATCAACCATGTCCGCTCGACGCTCGCGCTTCCGCGCTCTTGCGATTCCTCCCACCGCCGGTCTGTTGATCTGTGGGGCCCTCGCGGCCGGCACGGCGACGGGCGCCGGGGCGCGTCCCTCTGTTACATCTTCAAGGACGGTCGCGCCTGACGCGAAGCCGTAGTGGAACGGTTGGCGGAGGATAGGGGATTTGAACCCCTGAGGGATTTCTCCCAACCCGCTTTCCAAGCGAGCGCCATAGGCCACTAGGCGAATCCTCCGCCGACGAGGATACGGGCAGTCCGTACACTCGGACTCCGACCCCCCGTGTGGCGTTTACCCTGCGAACCTCCCCAGGGCCGGAAGGCAGCAAGGATAAGCAGGCTCTGGCGGGTGCGCGGGGGGTCCCTTCCGTCTCGGTCGGCCTTGCCCCGCGTAGGCACGCTGGCGCGGGGAATTTGCGCGCGCACGCGGGGCAAAGCGAGTTGCAGGTGACCGGGCGTGGCGGGGTGTCGGCCACTGTGGTTACTGTCGGTGCGTGACAGCGGGCGGCACCAACACGAGCAACC
>DASRSG010000051.1:0-45442 GCA_035656595.1 Jatrophihabitantaceae bacterium
ACCGCGATCACCGCGACCGAATTCGGCATGCCCTTGGCCATCAGGGTGGTGCCGTCGATCGGGTCGACCGCTACGTCGCACAGCGGCCCGGTGCCGTCGCCGACCTCCTCACCGTTGTAGAGCATCGGAGCTTCGTCCTTCTCGCCCTCGCCGATGACGACGATGCCGCGCATCGACACTGTGCCGATCAGGGCTCGCATCGCGTCGACCGCAGCTCCATCGCCGCCGTTCTTGTCGCCGCGGCCGACCCAGCGGCCGGCGGCCATGGCGGCCGCTTCGGTGACCCGGACGATTTCCAGCGCGAGGTTGCGATCCGGAGCCTGGCGTGGGACGGCGAGCGCAGCCGGCACGGCTGGGCCGTTCGTGGTGTCGGGGGGCCCGTCGGGCATGGCGGAGTTCCTCTCGGCACGGGGTTGGGCGCTCATCCTCTCAGACGTCGATCGGCCGGTGTGGGGTTGAGCCGCTACGCTCCCGGCATGACCAGCTGCTGCGCGATCCTGCCCCCGCCCCGGTAACCCCGGGGCGCCGTCGCCGACGTGCGCTCCTCCGCCGTCCCATCGGCTGATTCTGGAGCGCTACTTTCATGGTCATTCCTTCACGTCTGCGCACCCGACTAGGGGCGCGTTCGGGTCTGTTCGCAGTCAGCGCCGGGGCGCTGCTCTGGGGCACGACCGGCGTCGCGGTCGCCATCGTGCACGACCGCAGCGGGCTGTCGGCGGTGCCGATCGGCTGCCTGCGCCTCATCATCGCCGCGATAGCGCTGTTCGCGCTGTTCGGTCGCAGCGGCTGGCAGCGCGCCCGCCTCGCGTTCTCGCGACACCGGTGGCGCCTCGTCGTGGCCGGAGCTGGGCTGGGCATCTACCAGGCGCTGTATTTCGTCGGTGTGCAGTACGTCGGGGTCAGCGTCTCGACACTGGTCAGCCTCGCGGTGGCCCCGGTCGCCTTGACCGCGTGGGGTGCCCTGACCCGGCGCCGACTGCCCGGGCCCGGCGCAAGCTTGATCGTGGCTGCGGCGGTCGCCGGGCTCGTGCTCATCTCGGTCGGCCGCGGCGCGCACGCGGGCGGCTCGCATCCGCTCGTCGGCCTGCTGGCCTCCGTTGCCGCTGGGCTCGGCTACGCGGCGACGACTGTGGTCAACCACCGCATCGCCATCGACGGCGATCCGCTGCTGCTGACCGGGGCGACCAGTGCGATCGGCGCGATCGTCCTGGTGCCGATCGCGGTGCCCATCGGGCTCTACTGGCCGCACGACGCGATCGCCTCCGGCTGGCTGATCTACATCGGCATCGTGCCGACTGCACTGGCCTACGGGCTGTTCTACCTCGGCCTGCGCTCGGTGTCGTCGGAGACCGCCGGCGTGCTCAGCTTGCTCGAGCCGCTGGCGGCCGCCGTCCTCGCGGCCGTGGCATTGCATGAGCGGCTCGGCCCGCTCGGGCTCATCGGGGGAGCGGTCCTGCTCGTCGCGATCGCCGGGATGTACCTGCGCCAGCCCGAACCAGCCGTCCCCCCGCTTTGACAGTGGTCAGTTCGCCCTTCAGTGGTCAGTTACAACTGGCCATTGAGGGTCGAAACTGACCACTGACAAACCTGTCAGGACGGGGCGTCGTGCTCGGCGATGGCTTGGTCGAGGCGGGTGCTCGCGCCGTCGAGCCAGCGCTGGCAGATGTCGGCGAGTTGCTCGCCGCGCTCCCACAGCGCGAGCGACTCCTCGAGCGACTGGCCGCCGGATTCCAGCTTGGCCACGATCTCGCGCAGGTCGGCGCGCGCCTCCTCGTAGCTCGGCTCGGACATGCCGCCGACCCTACGGGACGGTCGCGTCGAACTCGCCGCGTGCGACCCGGATGCGCAGCGCACCGAGCGCCTCAGCCGCGTCGCGGATTACCGTGCCGTCCGGCCGCCGTACCACTGCATACCCGCGGTCGAGGGTTGCCTGCGGCGACAACGTGCGCACTCGCGCCCGCACGTGCTCCAGATCGGCACGCGCCGACTCGAGCAGCGCCTGCACGCGGCGCCGCGATCGCTCGCGGTGGGCGTGCGCATCGTCGCGCTCGCGATCGATCCTGATCCGGACGCTGGCGCGCATCCGCCCGGGCAGGCCGGCCATCAGCTCGGCTTCGCGCTCGAGCCGCCGCCGGATCGTGTCGCGGGCACGTTGCCGGAGCTCCGCCACGGCGCGGGTTTCGTCGGCAAGGTCCGGGACGATCCGTTTGCCGGCATCGGTCGGCGTCGACGCGGCCAGGTCGGCGACGTGGTCGAGCAGCGGCACGTCCGTCTCGTGCCCGATCGCGCTGACCACCGGCGTCACGGCCGCGAAGACTGCACGAACCAGCGATTCGTTGCTGAACGGCAGCAGGTCCTCGACGCTGCCGCCGCCGCGCGCAATGACGATCACGTCGACGGACCGATCCTGGTCGAGCCGCTCCAGCGCAGCGACCAGCTCGTTCACTGCGGCGGCCCCCTGCGTCGCCACGTTCTCGATGCGGAACGCGACACCGGGCAGCCGGCGCCGGGCGTTCTCGACCACGTCGCGCTCGGTCGCGCTGGCCCGTCCGGTGATCAGGCCGATCCGTCGTGGCAGGAACGGCAACCGCCGCTTGCGCTCGGCGGCGAACAGGCCCTCCGCAGCGAGCAGCCGCTTGAGCTGTTCGAGGCGGGCGAGCAGCTCGCCCAGCCCGACTTGCCGGATCTCGCTGGCGCGCAGGCTCAGCGTGCCGCGCTCGAGGTAGAAGTCGGGACGCGCGCGCAGCACCACCCGAGTCCCCTCGACGATGCTGTCGGCGAGGATGTTGCGCGGGCAGGTCACCGTCAGTGAGATGTTCGCGTCCGGGTCGCGCAGGGTGAGGAATTGCGTCGAGACACCGGGACGGCGGGTGAGCTGGGCGATCTGGCCCTCGATCCACACCTCGCCGAGGCGCGCGATCCACTCACCGATCTTCATCGCGATCATGCGGACCGGGACCGGCGACTCCGGGGACGTTTCGAGCTTGGCCAAGCCTCAGTCGTCCGCGACGTTGTCGAAAGCCGATGGAGCGCCGTTGCGCGGGGCACGCACCGTCTTGGCCGGGCGCGGTCGCGGCGCCTCGTCGACCGGCTCGTCGAAGGTCGCCCATTCCGGCGCCTCGTCGGAGATCTGGCGGGCAGCGAGAAGTTCGTCACCCCGGGCGGCGAGCGCCGCGTAGCCGCGCTGGGCGCGCAGCGAAAATTGCAGGGTCTTGCTGACGGCGAGCATCGGCAGCTCGATCGCTTTGTCGGGCAGGGTTTTTGCCTCGTCGAGCAGGGTGGCGGCCAGTCCTAGCGCGGCTCGAACGGCTGATGGCAGCGGGGGCATGACTCCAGGGTGCCCCATCGGTCCTGTCGGTACCATAAGCGGGGATGACTACCACCGATTCGACATCCCGTGGCCGCGTGCTGCTTGCCAAGCCGCGCGGCTACTGCGCGGGCGTCGACCGTGCCGTGCAGACGGTCGAACACGCCCTCGAGCACTATG
The DNA here is from genome assembly GCA_035656595.1 of Jatrophihabitantaceae bacterium. Taxonomy (GTDB): domain Bacteria; phylum Actinomycetota; class Actinomycetes; order Mycobacteriales; family Jatrophihabitantaceae; genus RYN-133. The sequence continues at coordinate 3,488 of DASRSG010000051.1, forward strand.
GCGCGCCGGTCTACGTCCGCAAGCAGATCGTGCACAACCTGCACGTAGTGCGTGCGCTCGAGGCACGTGGGGCGATCTTCGTCGAAGAGAACGAGGAAGTCCCCGAGGGCTCGCTCGTCGTCTTCTCCGCCCACGGCGTCGCGCCGGAGGTGCACGAGCAGGCCGCGGCGCGGCAACTGCGCACGATCGACGCCACCTGCCCGCTGGTCACCAAGGTGCACCACGAGGTGCGGCGATTCGCCAAGGACGGCTACGACATCCTGCTGATCGGCCACGAAGGCCATGAGGAGGTGGTGGGCACGACCGGCGAGGCTCCGCAGAACATCACCCTGGTCGACGGACCGCACGACGTCGACAGCGTCCAGGTGCGCGATCCGGAACGAGTCGTCTGGCTTTCGCAGACGACGCTGTCGGTCGACGAGACGATGCAAACCGTCGATGCGCTGCGCGAGCGGTTCCCGGCACTGCAGTCGCCGCCGTCCGACGACATCTGTTACGCGACGCAGAACCGGCAGGCAGCGGTGAAGACGATCTCGCCCGAGGTGGAGCTCTTCCTCGTAGTGGGATCATCCAACTCGTCCAACTCGGTGCGGATGGTGGAGGTGGCGCTGGCAGCCGGTGCGCGCACCGCGTTCCTCGTCGAAAACGCCACCGCCATCGACGAGGCATGGCTCGACGGCGTGACGACGATCGGCCTGTCCTCCGGCGCGTCGGTGCCCGAGGTGCTCGTCCAAGAGGTCGTCGGCTGGCTGGCCGAGCGCGGCTACGGCGATGTCGAGGAAGTGAGCCACACCGAGGAACGGCTCACCTTCGCGCTCCCGCAGGAACTGCGCCGCGATCTGCGCAACGCCGCGCAGAAGTAAGTGCCCGAGGGTCACACGCTGCACCGGCTCGCCCGCCGGCAGCAGCAGCTCTTCGGCGGCGCGGTGGTGCACGCGGCCAGCCCGCAGGGCCGGTTCGTCGTCGGTGCGGCGCACATCAACGGCCTCATGCTGGTGCGGACCGAGGCCTATGGCAAGCACCTGTTCCATCACTACGCCGGCGGCGTGGTGCTGCACGTGCACCTCGGGCTGTACGGCAAGTTCCTCGACGGGACGGGCGACCCGCCACCGCCGATCGGCGCGCTTCGGCTGCGCCTGACCGGCAACGGGTACTGGGCGGATCTGCGCGGCGCCACCGCATGCGAGCTCCTGACCACCGCCGACCGGAAGGCGATCCTGGCCCGGCTGGGTCCGGATCCGCTGCGCCGGGGCGCCGATCCCGATGCCGCGTGGCGCCGGATCGCCCGGTCCAAGACGACGATCGCCGCCTTGCTGATGGATCAGCAGGTGCTGGCGGGGATCGGCAACGTATACCGGGCCGAACTGCTTTACCGCCATCACGTCGACCCGTTCCGTCCCGGGATATATGTCGATCCGAGCGTGTGGGCAGCGATGTGGGCCGATCTGCGGGTGTTGATGACTTTCGGCGTGCGAACCGGACGGATCGTGACGGTGCGCGCAGAGGACCGCCCGCGCAAGCGTGGCGTGCTCAGCCGCGACGAGGCGGTGTACGTCTATCGGCGGGCCGGGCTGCCGTGCCGGGTGTGCGGCACGGAGATCCGCACCCAGGTACTCGTCGGTCGCAACCTGTTCTGGTGCCCGAGCTGCCAGGCTCCGGGCTAAATCGGGCTGACCGCGGTTAGCGGCGGACGATGAGCCGGATCCCAGCGATGATCAGCACGCTGGCCGTCGCTGCGGCAATGGCCGGGAAGCCGTACACCAGCCAGTTGGTCGCGGCATCGATGAGCACGCCGCGGTCGTGCAAGCCGCTCGAGCGCAGGTACAGCGAGATCCCGGCACCGAGGGAGTACACGATTGGTGGCGCGACAACCACCGGGAACATGCCTGAGCGCCGTACGACAAGGATGGCGATGACCGATCCGGCGATGATGCCGACGTTGAAGCCGAGCGCGAGCTGATGGCCGCGGATCGCGTCGAACAAGATGCCGAGCGTGGTCGCGCCGACGAGGACCAGCAACCCGGCCCAGCCGGGCAACCCCCGTTCGCGGGTGGTCGGGACGGCGGCCTCGAGCCGTTCGCGGGCCGAGGGCCGCGCCGGGGTGGGCTGCGGATAGAACGCGGAGTCCCACTCAGCGTTGTGGCCGTTGGTATGGGCGGCGCGCGGTGCCGGTGGCGCATCGGCAGATGCCGAGCGCACCGACGTCGCCGGGCCCCACCCGGGATCGCCGGAGCCTCGCGGCACTGACGCGTCAGCCACCTACGACCTCTTCCTTCGACAACGGCACCGCACTGTAGAGGGTGTACCCAGGGCTGCAACCAGAGCCGCAAGAGCCTCCACAAGCCTGAACTGGGCATCACGTTATCGTCTCGGCCTGAAAATTCGGCAGATTCCACGCGCCTGCTCAGGCGATTCTCGGGACGAGAGGCGCCGTGCGGCGCAATCAGGCGCCGTCACGCTCGGCGCCGCGCAGTGCGACGAGCCGCGGTTCGACGAGTTCGGCGACCGTGAGCGGTCGTGTTACGGCGTCCAAGAGGGGTTCCGGAGCTATCAGCTCAGCATCTGCCGACACCACGCCGAGTTCGCTCATCCGGCGGGCGGTCGACACCACCCGGCGCTCGAGCGAGCCGACGGCGTCGTTGTAAGCCGACACCGCGCCGCTGAGGCTGCGGCCGAGTCGATCGACATGGCCGCCCATCGTCGAGATTCGCCGGTAGAGCTCGCGTCCGAGCTCGTGCACGGCCTCGGCGTTGGCCGCCAGCGCCTCTTGCCGCCAGGTGTAGGCCACCGTGCGCAGCAGCGCCACCAGAGTCGAGGGGGTGGCCAGCACGACGTTGCTGCTGAAGGCGTGTTCGAGCAGTGCCGGATCCTCTCGCAGCGCGGCATCGAGAACCGCGTCGGCGGGGACGAAGCAGACGACGAACTCGGGCGTCGGGGTGAACCGCTGCCAGTAGGACTTAGCCGCCAGCTGATCGACGTGCTGGCGCAGTTGCTTGGCATGAGCCTTCAACCGGGCATCGCGCGTCGGTTCGTCGCCGGCTTGCGCGGCTTCGAGGTAGGCGCTGAACGCGACTTTGGAGTCGACGACGATCTGCTTCCCGCCTGCCAGGCGCACCACGAGATCGGGCCGCTGGGTCGACCCGTCGGCCGTTGTGGTGACTTGGGTGTCGTAGTCGATGTGCTCGGTCATGCCGGCCGCCTCGACTACGCGCTCGAGCTGCATCTCGCCCCAGCGGCCCCGAATCTGCGGCGCGCGCAGTGCGGTCACCAGCTGGGACGCCTCGGTATGCAGCAGTCGCGAGGCGTCAGTCATCGCACGAGCCTGCTCGCGCAGCACCGCGTCGGAGCTGACTCGTCCGCGCTGCAACTCGACGAGCTGCAGCTGCACCCGTTCCAGCGCCTCGGCGGCCTCGGCACCCAGCGCCTCGCGTGACTCGGCGTCGGCACGAAGCAGCAACGCCTCGCGCCGTTCGGCGGCGGCGTACTCGTTCTGCAGCGTCGCGCGCAACGCGGCCGCGTCGGTCACCGCAGCGCGCACCTCGGCCTCGGCCCGCCGCGCGCACAACAGCCAGCCGATCAGGGTGCCGGCCACCAGGGCAACGATGATGATCACTGCGTCCATAGCCGGATGTTGACACGGCGGTCCGACAGTTTCGCCGACGTCCGTAGACTGACGGCCCGTGAGTTTGACCATCGGCATCGTCGGGTTGCCCAACGTCGGAAAGTCCACGCTTTTCAACGCGTTGACCAAGAACGACGTGCTGGCCGCGAACTACCCGTTCGCCACGATCGATCCGAACATCGGTGTCGTGGGCGTGCCCGACCGGCGCCTCGGCGTGCTCACCAGGCTGTTCAGTTCGGCCAAGACCGTTCCGGCCACCGTCTCGTTCGTCGACATCGCCGGCATCGTGCGTGGCGCCAGCACCGGTGAAGGGCTGGGCAACAAATTCTTGGCCAACATCCGCGAGGCCGACGCGATCTGCCAGGTGATCCGCGCGTTCAGCGACCCGAACGTTGTGCATGTCGACGGCAAGGTGTCACCGGCCGACGACATCGAGACGATCAACACCGAGCTGATCCTGGCCGACCTGCAGACGATCGAGAACGCGCTCCCGCGCCTGCAGAAGGAGGCTCGGCTGCAGAAGGACAAGCAGTCATTGATCCTGGTGGCCGAGCAGGCCCGTGAGGTGCTGCAGACCGGACAGACCATCTTCGGGTCAGCGCTCGATCGCGGACAGTTGCGCGAGCTGCATCTGATGACCGCCAAGCCGTTCCTCTACGCGTTCAACGTCGATCCGGACGAGATCGCCAATCCCGAGTTCACCGATGAGCTGCGCGCTCTCGTAGCGCCGGCCGAGGCGATCTTCCTCGACGCGAAGACCGAGTCGGAGCTGATCGAGCTGCCAGACGAGGAGGCGTTGGAGTTGCTGCAGTCGATGGGCCAGGAGGAGTCCGGCATCGATCAGCTGGCGCGGGTGGGGTTCGCGACGCTCGGCCTGCAGACGTTCCTCACCGCCGGGCCGAAGGAGTCGCGCGCCTGGACGATCAAGGCCGGGTCGACGGCACCGCAGGCCGCGGGGGTGATTCACACCGACTTCGAGCGTGGCTTCATCAAGGCCGAGATCGTGTCGTTCGACGATCTCGTATCGGCCGGGTCGATGGCCGAGGCGAAGGCGCGCGGCAAGGTGCGCATCGAGGGCAAGGACTATGTGATGGCCGACGGCGACGTCGTCGAGTTCCGCTTCAACGTGTGAGTGAGCTCCGAAACTTAGCAAAAATAGGCCCTAGCGACCCTGTTGATCATGGTTAGTCCGGGGTCGAAGTGCTTGAAGTGTTCGCGTTCCTGATCGTCGCGGTACCGCGCCCGCCATCTGCCGTCAGGTCGCTGCTTGATGCTTGCCAGCTGCTGCCCGCTTTCCCTTGCCGCGCCCATTGTCGTCGGCAGCGGCCGGTCGACAAGAGCGAAACCTGCAACGTCCTCGGTGGCGCCCGTCGGTCATCAAGATCTTCTGGCACGCAGGCACCCCCTCGACTATCTGATCAACTCAGCTTGCGGCTCGGCCGCGGTCGGTGGCTTCGCGCTCAGCAGGCCACCCGCTGACGTCTGCGCGCCAGTAGACGACCCGGCGGCCGAGCGTGAAGCACTTCGGGCCGGTGTCGGGGTATCGCCATTAGCGCACGGTAGACACCGGGGCGCAGACGATCAGTGCGACCTCGGCGGTAGTCAGACGCCGGCCGAGGATTCGTCTGGCGGGTGATCGTGTCTGCGGTTTGCCGGCGGCGAGCGCCGCGCCGTAGCATGTAGTTAGATGTACTACTTTCGAGGGTGGATGTGGCTACCGTTACCGCAGCTGAGTTCAACCGGCGCCCAAGCCAGGTCAAGCGCGCGGCCGAGGACGAACCGGTGGTGATCACCGAGCACAGCCGGCCATCCTTCGTGCTGTTGACCTACGCCGAGTATCAGCGGCTGCTGCGCACGCCCACCAACCTCGCCGAGTGGTTGGAGATGGACGAGGAGATCGAGTTCGAGATCGAACCGGTCGGTTTGGACATCCGACCCGCGAACGTGTGATGTACCTGCTCGACACCAACGTCGTCAGCGAACTGCGAAAGCGGCGCGGCGACTCCGGAGTCAAACAGTGGGTGGCCAAGCAGGGTGTGGCCGACCTTGCCATCAGTGTCGTGACCGTCATCGAGATCGAGACCGGGATCCTATGCAAAGGGCGGACCGACCCCGACCAGGCCCAGACCCTCACCCGATGGTTCGAACAGAACGTGCTCACCGGCTTCGCCGACCGCATCCTGCCCCTCGATCTCGCCGCCGCCCGCCGCGTCGCACCGCTGCACGTACCCGACCAAGCGCCCCAGCACGACGCACTGATCGCGGGCACCGCGCTTGCCCGTGGCCTGACCGTCGTCACCCGCAACACCCGCGACTTCGAACGTGCGGGCGTCGAGTACGTCAACCCCTGGTCAGACGACTGACTCCTAGCACCGGCGGCGCCTGGCCTTCGGCGGGACAACGATCCGTGGCAGCAGCTGAGGTAGCTCCCGAGGCGCCGGTGCCTGCGTGGTGAACTTGCCGACTATCGGTCAAACCCGCTGCCTGCGGCCGGTCTGTTGCCGAACGCGCGGGCGTAGTCGATCTCCGGTGGACGTCGTGAGGCTGGCTTCGGTTCGTCGATGTGACGGCATTTCGTCCGGATCGACCTCGTGCTTGCTCCGGCTTGTGGCAAGCGCGTCGACGAGGCGCCAGCCGAGCGCGGCTGCGGGCTGCTCCCAGACCGAGAGATTCTGGCGGGCCCCGTGACACCCGGGGCCTTGTCGACCTTCTGGTCGAGGTCGCGCTGGCTCCGCCAGTCAGCTAGTCCGCAAAATATCCGAGACGGGTTGATTCCAGCCGTCGCCATCAAACGCATCTAGTCCAGCAAACACGGGGATTTCTGCGCCGCCCTGCGCGGTCTCATGGGGCCGTCTAAGTACGCTTCAACGTCTGAGCGCCTTGCCCCGCGTATTCACCCTCGCCGCGCCCCGCAGCGCGCATACGCGGGGTAAGCCGGCCGGTACCGGCCGGGCCGGCCGAAGGTGGCCGGTTTGCACCCCGCCACGGTCGCTATAGGCCTCCGTCCGGTCGTGTCATGCGTCCGGTCGATATGGCGACCGCGCTGGGTGCACAAACCGCTCGGCTGGGGTACCGACCTACCGGCCTTGCCCCGCGTACGTGCGCTGGAGCGTGCCCCGCAGCGTGGATACGCGGGGCAAAGCGGACTGCCGGCAACGCTAGGCGGCTTGGCGGCGGCGGTGCTTGCCGCTGCGCCGCGGACCGAACCGGCGCTGCCGCTCGGGCGGCACCTGCCACTGCCCGACGCTCAGCGGCAGTACCTCGTCGTCGGAGTCGGCGGTCTCGATGACCGGCGGCTCGTAGTGCGGGTCGGGATCGGCCGCTACGGCGGCCAGCCGCATCGCGAGTTCGGCCGCACTCGGCCGAACCCCCGGATCGTCCACCAGCGCCCGGGTCAGTACCGCATGCCAGTCCCGTCCCCACCGCATCGGGATCTCCGGCGCGCGCGTGAGCCGGACGAGCGCAGCAGCGATCCCCACACCGGGGAAGGCCGGCGTACCGGTGAGCGACTCGAGCAGGACGAGGCCGAGCGCGTACACATCGCTGGCCGGCGTGCTCTGCTCGCCGCGAAGCTGTTCAGGGCTCAGGTAGTTGGCGGTGCCCACGACGTGCCCGGCCGCGGTGATGCGTGCGGCGTTGAGTTCGCGGGCCATGCCGAAGTCGGTGAGCTTCACGATCCTGGTATCCGGGCGGAGCAGGATGTTGGCCGGCTTCACGTCGCGATGGATCACGCCGCGCCCGTGCACGTAGCTCAGCGCTTGACTCAACTGGGCACCGAAGTGTGCCACCTGGTCCGGATCGAGCGGCCCGCCGACCATGTGCTGGCGCAGGGTCGGGCCGTCGACCAACTCCATCACCAGGTAAGCCCGCCGGCCGGTGAATGGGTGATCGTCCACGCCCGCGTCGAACACCGTGACGAGCCCCGGATGCGACAACCGCGCGAGCAGTTCGAGCTCGGCACGTTCGCGAGCCGGGTCGGTGCTGTCCGGACCGAACAGCTTCAGCGCGACATGCCGGTGCAGCCGCTCGTCCGCTGCCCGCCACACGTCCGCGACGGCGCCGCGCCCGAGTCGCGCGATCAACCGGTACCGCGAATCGATCAGGGTGCCGGCGGCGATGACTCGCGAGGCGGCGCATTGGGCGAGGTCCACGCGAGTCAGATTCCACAACTGGAACCGCGAAAATCAGGGTTGGCGGCAATCTGGAGACAACCTGCCGACATCGACCAGTAACGCTCCAGGTCCCCCCGACGCTGACGAAATGCAGGCTCAGTGCCCTCGGCGGCGCGCGCTCCGACAATGCCGACAGCGGTCGATCCGTTGGTCGTGTCTCCGGATAAAACATCCGGGGAAGCAGTTGTGATCGAAGTTAAATTTGTGTAGGTTCTGTGTTAAGTCAGTGGCAAAATGCCGACTGAACCCGTCACAGAGAGCACCCTATGTCGACCCCCCGCATTGCTCCCTCCCGCCGGACCAGCGCCGCTGTCGCCGCGCTCACCCTCGCCGCCGGTGTGGTCACACTGGTGCCTGCCACTGCCGCAAGTGCACACCCTGCTCGGACGAACGCGGTCGACCGCGGCAGTTTCAACTCCTCGCACTGGGGCGATCCGCTCGCCGACCTGCTGTCATCGAGCAGCGGTGGCAAGTACACCGCGAAGAAGGACCCCGGGTCGCTGTACACGATCGAGAACGCCATCGGGGCTCGCGATGTTTGGCAGCAGACCGATGCGCAACACCGCCAGATCACCGGGCAGGGCGTCACCGTCGCGCTGCTCGACAGCGGGACGGCTGCCGTCGCCGGCCTGACCGGCCCGAACAAACTCACCTATGGCCCTGACCTGTCGATCGAGAGCAACGGCGTGCTCACCGATCAGGACACCTACGGTCACGGCACGCACCTCGCCGGAATCATCGCCGCGCACGACGGCGGTGCGCTCACCTCGAAGACGATCAAGCAACTCGACCCCGACACCGAACTCGGTGTCGCTCCCGACGCCGAGCTCGAGTCGATCAAGCTCGCGACGACCGACGGCAGCGCTGACGTCAGCCAGGTGATCGCGGCGCTGAACTGGATCACCGAGCACCAGACCGCTGCAGACGGCAGCCAGGTGCGCGTGGTGAACCTGTCCTTCGGCACCGATTCGGTGCAGCCTTACCAACTCGATCCGCTCGCTGCCGCCGCCGAGAATGCGTGGAAGCACGGGCTCGTCGTCGTAGTTTCGGCCGGCAACGAAGGGCCGAGCGCGCCGGTGTTGGACGATCCGGCCATCGACCCGTACGTGATCGCGGTCGGCGCTTCGGACAGCGACGACTCGATCAGCGGGTGGAACCATCCGGACGTCGCGTCGTTCAGCAGCGGTGGCAGCCTCGCGCGCCACGTTGACCTCGTGGCACCCGGCACATCGATCACCTCGCTGCGCGATCCGGGCTCCTTCGTCGATCAGAACCATCCCGAGGGCCAGGTCGACGGCGACACCGCCGCCCGCTTGTTCCGCGGCAGTGGCACGAGCCAGGCGGCAGCGGTCGTCTCCGGCTCGGTAGCCCTGCTGCTCCAGGCCTACCCGAACCTCACCCCAGACCAGGTGAAGGGCCTGCTGATGGCCGGTGCATCGTCGGTCAGCGGCAGTTCGCGCTACTCCGGCGCGGGCGAGCTGGACATCGACGCCACCCTGTCGGCGGCACGCAACTTCGTCTCTGGACCGGGCCTGCTCGGGACCATTCTCAACGCTCTGACGGGCAATTCGGCGCCGAATTACACGCAGACGTTCCCGGCCTCGACCGGTCTGGGTTCGCTGCAGGCGGCGCGTGGCAGCGATCAGCTCGTCGACGCCGACGGCAATCCGTTCGTCGGTGAGGTCGACATCCAGGGCAATCCGTGGAACGCGGCCGCATGGTGGGCCGCAGCGTCGTCGGGCACGTCGTGGTCGGGCGGCAACTGGATGGGCGTCCCGTGGACCGGTGCCGGCTGGGATCCTACAGGCGACGGGACGCAATCAGCGCGCTGGTCTTCAGCGCGCTGGTCCTCGGCGCGCTGGAGCGATGCCGACTGGGATTCGGCACGCTGGTCTTCGGCACGCTGGTCTTCTGCACGCTGGTCATCGGCCCGGTGGTCGTCGGCGCGCTGGTCTGACGAAGCCTGGCAATGACAATGCGCGGCCGGCTGACTCCCGCGGTCTGGACACTCCTGCTCAGCACGGCGCTTGCCGGGCTGGCAGTGGTGCTCACCGTGGTGACGCCGAACCGGCCGCTGTTGGTCGAACACCTGCCGGTACCGGTGCTGGCCGCCGGCATCGCGGCCACGTTCCTGTGCGCCGAGCAGTTCCTGATGAACATCGAGTTCCGTCGGCAGGCGCATTCGCTGACCCTCGCCGGTGTGCCGCTGTTGCTCGGCGTCCTGGTGCTCTCGCCGGCGATGTTCGTGCTCGTGCGCATCGCTGGTTCGCTACTCGCGTTCGGTCTGCAGCGCATCGCCCTGCAGAAGACGATCTACAACACCGCGGCCTACGCGTTCGAAGCTGCGCTGGACGCAGCGTTGCTGCACCTGCTCCTGCGCTCCGGCTCCGGCCTGAGCGCATGGTCTGGCGTCGTCACGATCATGGTGCTCGCGCTCGTTGATCAGCTCATGTGCGCATTCGTGCTGGTGCTGATCCGGCTGCACAACGGTCCACTCACCAGTCGTGACATCGCCGAGGTACTCATGCCCGCGGCCGTGCTCAGCGTGGTCGCAACCATCTTCGGCTTCGGCGCGCTACTGCTGGTGCGGCAGGGCGCGTTCGGCCTGGCGGTGGTGATCGTGCTCGCCGCGGTCGGCACGTTCGGATACCTCGGCCACGCCAAGACCCGCCGCCAGCACCAGTCGCTGTCACTCGTCCACGAGTTCGTCACCCTCGGTGTCGGTGCCGCGTCCATCGATGCGCTCGCCGACCACTTGTTGTGCCGGATCCGGCGCCTGCTTCGGGCCGGGACTGCCGAGGTGACCCTGCTGGACTCGGACGATGGTCGGCGCCCAGATTCCTCGCCCGCGTTCGTGATGTCCGTGGACGAGGACGACGTCGTGACCATCGAGCATCGCGACGTCGATCCGTCCGACTGGGTCATGGTGCGCGCGCTGACCGACGAAGAGCCCATGCTTGCCGCCCGCGGTGCCAAGGACCCGGCGATCAGCCGGTGGCTCAAGGCGCGCGGGCTGCGCGACGCGATGGTGGTCGCGTTCCCGGAGTCGAGCGGGCTGACCGGCACGGTGAGTGTCACCGATCGGCTCGGCGAGATCGCGACGTTCACCATCGATGACCTGACCCTGCTGCAAACTCTGACCGGTCACCTCGCGGTTGCCATCCAGAGCACCCGGCTGGTTGAACGGCTCGGCTACGACGCGACACATGACTCGCTGACCGGCCTGTCGAACCGCGTGCATCTCACGAACCGGATCGATGCGACGCTCGCAGATCCGAACGCGATGGCCGCGGTGCTGCTGCTCGACCTCGATCGTTTCAAGGAGGTCAACGACGCGCTCGGACACGAGGTCGGTGATCGGCTGCTCCTCGTCGTGGCCGAGCGACTGCGCGACTGCGTCCCGGCGGACGCAACCGTGGCACGCCTGGGCGGCGACGAGTTCGCGGTGCTGTTGCCGGATGTCGATACAGCAGAAACCGCGCGAGAGATCGCCGAGCATGTTGCCGAGCGCATCGCGGCGCCGGTCGCGTTCGACGAGGCGATGCTCTCGCCTTCGGCGAGCGTCGGTGTTGCGTTGACCGCGCCGGCCGCACGCGAAACAGAGTTGCTTCGGCAAGCCGACACCGCGATGTACGAAGCGAAGACGAACGACACGCGGGTGGCCATCTACGACGCCGACATGGACCGAGGGCGCATCGAACGGCTCGCCTTGCTGGCCGACCTGCGCAACTCGCTGAACAACCACACTGAGCAGTTCGGCCTGCACTACCAACCGAAGATGGACCTGGCCAGCGGCGCGATCACCAGCGCCGAGGCGCTGGTGAGGTGGCACCACCCCACGCTGGGCACGATCGCGCCGGACCGGTTCATCCCGCTCGCGGAAGCGACCGGATTGATCAACGTGCTCACCCCGCTCGTCCTCGAGGCCGCGCTGCGTGACTGCGCCCGGTGGCTACGGGCCGGCCTCGATATGGGCGTGGCCGTCAACCTGTCTGCGCGCAACATCAACGATCCGGAACTTCCGCGCCGGGTCAAGGACGCACTCACTCGTACCGGGGTGCCCGCCACGCGGCTCATCCTCGAGATCACCGAGAGCAGCATCATGGGTGATCCAGAACAGACGCTGCCGATCCTCAACGAGCTGAACGCGTTGGGCGCATCGCTGTCTCTCGACGACTTCGGCACCGGGTACTCGAGCCTGTCGTACCTGCAGCGGCTGCCGGTCAGCGAGGTGAAGATCGACCAGTCGTTCGTTCGCGGCATGGTCGGCGAGAACGCAACCAACAGCACGGCGCTCATCCGCAGCATCGCCAGCCTCGGCACAAACCTGAACCTGCGGGTGGTTGCTGAGGGCGTCGAGGACGCGGTGACGCTGGCCGAGCTGAAGAAGCTCGGCTGTCACGTGGCCCAGGGCTACGGCATCGGCCGCCCGATGCCGGCAACGGCGCTCGTTCGGTGGGTGCGCGCACACCGGCCTGTCGGCGGTCTGACGCTCGTCACCGCGCGAGGCTGAACTACTGCCGAATTACCCGCTCGCGGATCGCCTGGCCTGCTTGACGATAGCCGCGTAGCGCCGGGTACCGGTCGTGCGCGGCTGCATGTGTACCCCGTCGTCGGTGAACCATTGCGGATGCTTGCGTGCACGCGCCTGGAACGCGGCGATCCAGCAGTGCCGTGCATGCGTGCACAACGCACGCACCGTCCGGTTGTTGCTGCTTGTCCAGTCGCAGTACGGGCAATGCGTCGTGATCATGACGAGCTTGTGCCCGGCGGTCAACCGGATGGCTCGCCTGAGCTGCGCCCGGGTGAGCGTGCCGTTCGTGCCGAGGCCGAACACGGTGGTCTGTGCGATGGTGTTGGTCTGATTTTGGCGCTGCAGGATGCGCAGTCCCGAGTCAACTTGTCTGCTGACGTCGGCGTTGACGGTGATCCCGCTGATCGCCCGTTCTAGGTCGGGTTTGGCGTCGATCATCACCGAATCACCGATCGCGTAGACCCGCGCACGGTGTGCGCTCGCGCTGGACGCGCCGAGCGCTGGCGCGGCCGCTACCCAACAGCTCAGTGCGGCGGCGACGAGCGCCGTGCTACGCATCGGCGGCCTGACTCACCAGCAGCGGAATCACGCGAGACGCGACGACGGTCGACAGAATGACCACGCTGGTAGAGCGGCGGATCGCATCGGATTCGTTGAGCTGCAACAACAGATCCTGCAGTTGCGCGTTTGATGCCGCTGCCAATCGGCACACCACATCGCCGGTGCCGGTGGTCGCATACGCCTCGATCACGCCGGGCAGTGACGACAGGAACTCGCTGATCTCGGACAGCTGGCCCTGCGCGATCTCGAGGGTGGCCAGCGCCTGCACGGCGAAGCCGGCCGACTCGAGATCGAGTTGCGGGCCGTACCCGGTGACGACGCCGGCACTGTGCCAGCGCTGCATCCGTGCGCTCACCGTCGCCCGCGCCACGCCAGCCAGCCGGGACAGTTCGAGAACTCCCACGCGAGGATTCTCGTCGAGCAGTTGCAATAACCGCACGTCGAGCGGGTCGAGGTTCAAGAGTTGCCAATCTGCTTAGTGAGACGGTGCGCTGAGTCTACCGATTGCGCGGATTGTCTAGTGTGAACTAGCCCGATTGCCAAGTCGATCCCGGCGGAATTGAATGCAGCCATGACCGTCGAGCAGACCCTCACCGATCAGGAACGACTGGCCAACCTCAGCCTCGACCAGCTCAAGGAACTCGTCGGGCTCGTCGAGTACGACCCGAGCAACGACCCGTTCCCCATCGTCGGCTGGGACGCGCTGGTCTGGGTGGTCGGTAATGCGACGCAGGCCGCGCTCTACTACCAAGTCGTCTACGGCATGGAACTCGTCGCGTACGCCGGCCCGTCCACCGGCCTGCGTGACCACCACTCCTACGTGCTCAAGAGCGGCGCCGCGCGGTTCGTGCTCAACGGACCGGTCGAGCCGAACAGCCCGCTCATCGCGCGGTTGAGCACGCACGGCGACGGCATCGCGGACATCGCCTTGCAGGTCCCGGACGTCGACCGCTGCATCGCGCAGGCCCGGTCGACAGGTGCGACCGTGCTCGCCGAGCCGTACGACGTGGCCGATGAGCACGGCACGGTGCGCATGGCCGCCATCGCGGCGTACGGCGACACCCGGCACACGCTGGTCGACCGGTCGGGCTACACCGGTCCCTATCTGCCCGGCTACGTCGCGCGGACGTCCACGGTGCAACACGACAAGCGGGTCTTCCAGGCCGTCGATCACGTGGTCGGCAACGTCGAACTCGGGCACATGGACGAGTGGGTCGAGTTCTACAACCGCGTCATGGGCTTCACGAACATGGCCGAGTTCGTCGGTGACGACATCGCGACTGAGTACTCGGCGCTGATGAGCAAGGTCGTCGCGAGCGGCAATCACCGCGTCAAGTTCCCGCTCAACGAGCCGGCGGTCGGCAAGAAGAAGAGCCAGATCGACGAGTATCTCGAGTACTACCAGGGCCCAGGAGCGCAACACGTCGCGCTGGCCACCAACGACATCCTGCGCACGGTCGACAACCTGCGGGCCAAGGGTGTCGAGTTCCTCAGCACGCCCGCGACCTACTACGAAGATCCCGAGTTGCGCGCGCGCATCGGCGACGTGCGCGTGCCGATCGAGGAACTTCAGCAGCGCGGCATCCTCGTCGACCGCGACGAAGACGGCTATTTGCTGCAGATCTTCACCAAACCGCTGGGCGATCGGCCTACGGTGTTCTTCGAGTTCATCGAGCGGCACGGCTCGCTCGGTTTCGGCAAGGGCAACTTCCAGGCCCTGTTCGAGGCCATCGAGCGCGAGCAGGCGCTGCGCGGCAACTTCTGAACACGACAGGAGGCACGCCATGGCCTACTACCAGCGGCGTGGCAGCGTGCCGCCGAAGCGGCACACCCAGCATCGTGACCCGGCGGGTCGGCTCTACTTCGAGGAGCTGATGGGCGAGGAGGGGTTCTTCTCCGACTCCTCGCTGCTCTACCATCGCGAGATCCCGTCCGCGCTGGTCGACGTGCGGGCCTGGCTGCTGCCCGACCACCAGACCGTTCCCAATGAGCCGCTCATGCCGCTGCACCTGCGGCTGCCGGAACTGTTCAAGGACGCCGACACCGAGACCACTGACGCGGTCACCGGGCGGCGGCTCGTTCTCGGCAACGACGACGTGCGCATCTCCTACGTCGTGGCCGGACGGCAGTCACCGTTGTACCGCAACGCGATCGGCGACGAATGCGTCTACATCGAAGCGGGCAACGCGACCGTCGAGACGATCTTCGGATCGCTGCAGGTCCGGCAGGGCGACTACGTGCTGCTGCCGCGGGCCACGACACACCGATGGCTGCCCGACACCACGGACGGCCCGTTGCGCGCCTATGTGATCGAGGCGAACAGCCACATCACCCCGGCGCGGCGCTACCTGTCCAAGTTCGGGCAGCTGCTCGAGCACGCGCCGTTCTGCGAGCGTGACCTGCACGGGCCGGGCGAGCCGCCGCAACTCGAGGGCACCGATGTAGAGGTCTACATCAAGCACCGCGGCTCCGGACCGTCCGGGATCGCCGGCACGATCCACGTTTCACCGAACCACCCGTTCGATCTCGTCGGATGGGACGGCTGTCTCTACCCATACACGTTCAACGTCGCCGACTTCGAGCCGATCACCGGGCGCATCCACCAACCGCCGCCGGCCCATCAGGTCTTCGAGGGCAACAACTTCGTGATCTGCAACTTCGTGCCGCGCAAGGTCGACTACCACCCGCTCTCGATCCCGGTGCCGTACTACCACTCGAATGTCGACTCCGACGAGGTGATGTTCTACTGCGGCGGCAACTACGAAGCCCGCAAGGGTTCGGGCATCGGGCAAGGATCGGTGTCGCTGCACCCCGGAGGGCACTCGCACGGCCCGCAGCCCGGCGCGTATGAACGCTCGATCGGCATCGAGTTCTTCGACGAGCTCGCGGTCATGGTCGACACGTTCCGGCCCTTGCGCCTCGGTGAGGGCGCGCGCGCCAGCGACGACGGGCGCTACGCCTGGTCCTGGTCGGGTCGCGGCCCGCAGGGCACGGCGTGACGGCACCGTGGGTTGCGGGGGTAGCCGCCGACCATCCGTTCGGTGTGGACAACCTGCCCTACGGCGCTGCCGTCATCGGCGGCGTGCCGTCCGTCGTCGTGCGGATCGGTGACCTGGCGCTCGACCTGTCGTCGGTCGGCGCAGCTCTGCGCCCCGATCTGGCGCCGCTGGTCGCCGGTCCGGTGCTCAACCCGCTGCTGGCGACGGGGCCGCAGATCTGGCGCGAGCTGCGCGGTGCGCTTCGCTCGTGGCTGGTCGATGATGCCTACCGGCCGGCAATCGAGCCGCACCTGCACCCGCTCGACCAGTTGTCGCTGCGCCTGCCGTTCGCGGTCGGCGATTACGTCGACTTCTACGCCTCTGAGCACCACGCGACCAACGTCGGCCGGCTGTTCCGTCCGGACGGCGAGCCGTTGACGCCGAACTGGAAGCACCTGCCCATCGGCTACCACGGCCGGTCCGGCACGATCGTGGTTTCGCCGACCGGGATCGGTCGGCCCTCCGGTCAGGTTCGAGGTTCGGAAATGCCGACGTTCGGACCGTCCCAGGGTCTCGACTTCGAAGCCGAGGTGGGGTTCGTGCTCGGTGCTGCGACCAGTCCCGGCGTACCGGTCCGTCTCGACCAGGCCCGCGAGCACATCTTCGGGGTCTGTCTTGTCAACGATTGGTCCGCGCGCGACATCCAGTCGTGGGAGACGGTGCCGCTGGGTCCGTTCCTCGCCAAGTCGTTCGCGACCTCGCTCTCGCCGTGGGTCGTGCCGATCGAGGCCTTGGACGACGCGCGGGTGGCGCCACCCGCACGTGATGTCGCGCTGCTGCCCTACCTCGATGATGCGACCAGCGAGCCATGGGGTCTGGACATCGAGCTCTCCGTCGAGATCAACGGCGCGCAGATCACCCGCCCCGCGTTCGCGACGATGTACTGGACGGCCGCGCAGATGCTTGCCCATATGACGGTCAACGGCGCATCGGTGCGCCCCGGAGATCTGTTCGCGTCCGGAACGGTGTCCGGACCCAGCCCGGATCAGCTGGGCTGCCTGCTCGAACTCACTCGTGGCGGATCGGTGCCCTTGCGGCTTGCCGACGGCACCGAACGTAGCTGGCTGGCAGATGGTGACGAGGTGGTGATTCGCGGCTGGGTGCCGGCCACCTCGGGGCGTCCCGAACTCGGCCTGGGCGAGGTGCGTGGACGGATCCGTCCCGCCCACTGATCGACCCGCACCGCACTGCACCTTGGACGTGGTAACGCCGGCGACGCTTGGCTCGTCACCGGCGTTATGTGCGCCCAGCGCCACGCTGGACAAGCCAACCTGCGCGAGCGCACACGCGGCCACTGACAGGACCGGCCCCGTAGGCCGCGGCCGCGCCGATGAGAGGGTAACCGGCAAAACCGCATGCCAAACCTATTCCGGAGGTAAGGCTTTCCAGTCGGCCAACTCTGACTTGCGGCTGCCAGCGACCTCGCGGATGCTGTGGCACAGCGTCACAAGCAGGCCACGAGCCGCGGCCCTGCCATCAGGAGGCACCGTGCACAACCGGAAGCAACGCGCGCTGGCCGACGAGCTAGCCGAGCTGCCCAGTTTGCGTAGCTGTGGCAAGGACGACGTGCGCGCGCTCGCCGACGCGGGCCGTGAGGTGACCTTGCCCGACGGCTGGGCCTTCGTGCAGGAGGGCACCCCGGCCGATGCGGCCTACATCCTGCTCGACGGTGAGGCAAAGGTGCTCGCCGGGCGAGACGTGATCGCGATGCTGTCGCCCGGAGCGATCCTCGGCGAGATGGCCTACGTCGAAGGTGGCCAGCGCAAGGCGACGGTGGCCAGCTCGGGACGAGTTCGCGCGCTGCGCCTGGACTACGACAAGCTCGCCGAGATCCTCGAGAAGCGGCCCGCGCTGAAAGAGATGCTGCGCGCGACCGACCGCCAGCACCGTGGCGGCGGTAAGCAGACCGATTAGGGTTGCCTCCTCGGCGAGTGTGGGCGGAGGCAGTGATGAGCGATCCGTCCCACGCCGCGCCCCCGGGCTGGATCGTCACCGACTCCGGAGCGGGCGAGGCGATCGTATTCGTGCACGGGCTCGGCACCGACTCCTCGGCCTGGGACCGGGTCGTCGCCACGCTCGCCGGCGACTACCGAGTGGTCACCGTCGACCTGCCCGGCTACTCGCTGCGCTCGGTGGTCGACCGGGTGCCCGATGCGAGCGAACTCGCCGATGGGCTTGACATCGTCCTGGCCGGCCTCGGCATCGACAGCGCAGTGCTGGTCGGGCATTCGTTCGGCGGCGCCGTCAGCCTGATCACCGCACACGGCCATCCCCAGCGGTGCGGCGGCCTGGTGCTCGTCGCGCCTGGCGGGTTCGGCGCCGAACTCAACCCGTTCATCCCGCTCATCGGCACCCGGGTCGGGAAGCGGCTGCTGCGCTCGCTGTACGGACCGCGCACGTCACGCACCATCGAACGCATCGCGGCGCGCGTGGACGGCCGGGCGGGTCAGGACAGCCGGGTGCGCATCGCCGAGCTGATGGAAACCTACGATCGGCTGCGCAGCGAGGACGCCCGCGCGCAATTTCGCACCAGCGTGCAACACAGCCTCGCGCTCAACGCGAACCCCGAACGACGGCAGTTCACACAGATAGATCCCAGCATTCCGATTCTCATCCTGTGGGGACGCGACGACCGGGTGCTGCCCGCATGGCATGCGAAGAACGCCGCAGCCATGCTGCCGTGGTCGGTGGTGCACCTGATCGACGGCGCGGGACACACCCCGCATCGCAGTCATGCCGGCCAGACCGCTCGCGAGATCCGAGCATTCGCCGACTCGCGCGACGTGCGCAGCCGGGTCAGCCCGGCAGGAAGCTGAGCCGCACCTCGCGCTCGGCGTTGTCGATGTTGGTGTCGACCAGGCAGACCGACTGCCAGGTGCCAAGTTGCATCCGTCCATCGACGACCGGAACCGTGATCGACGGTGCGATGAAAGCCGGCAGCACGTGGTCTCGACCATGCCCTTGCGACCCGTGGTGGTGCGACCACCGGTCATCGCGAGGCAACAGCGTGTCAAGCGCAGTCAGCAGGTCGTCGTCGCTGCCCGCGCCGGTCTCGAGGATCGCAAGCCCTGCCGTGGCGTGCGGGACGAACACGCTGAGCAGGCCGTCGGCCTCGTCGCGAACGAATTCCGCGCATTCGGCGTTGATATCGCGAACGGTCGCAGTGCGGCCGGTCCGGATCTGCAGGGTCTCGCTACGCATGAAGAGATCCTCTCGCGTGGGAGAGTGGTCGGGTGCAGGTGGGGATCCTCGGTTCGCTCGAGGTTCGTGACGACCGCGGAACACCTGTTCAGGTGCCGGGCGCGCGGCTGCGTGCACTGCTGGTCCGTCTCGCCGTCGACGCCGGCCGTCCGGTCGCACCGGCGGTTCTGATCGATGCGGTGTGGGGCGATGAACCGCCGGCTGACGGGGCAAATGCGC
Source organism: Jatrophihabitantaceae bacterium (assembly GCA_035656595.1). Classification (GTDB taxonomy): domain Bacteria; phylum Actinomycetota; class Actinomycetes; order Mycobacteriales; family Jatrophihabitantaceae; genus RYN-133. The sequence continues at coordinate 22,835 of DASRSG010000051.1, forward strand.
TGCAGACGCTCGTCTCGCGGCTGCGCCGCACGCTCGGCTCGCCGGCGTCGGTCGGGCAGTCGCCGGCCGGGTACCGGCTGGCGATCGAGGCGGACGGGGTCGACGCGACGCGCTTCGAACGGCTGGCCGCCGAGGGGTCGCGGGCCTTGCGCGCGGACGATCCGGCCACCGCGGCGCGCGTGCTTCGGGAAGGCCTCGCGCTGTGGCGCGGTCCTGCGCTGGCCGACGCCGGCGATGCCCTGCGGGTGCCTGCCGCCCGGCTCGCCGACCAGCGCCTCGCGGCGATCCTCGACCGGCTCACCGCTGACATCGCACTCGGCGAGACCGACATCGTGGTGCCGGAGCTGGAGGCATTGGCTGCCGATTTCCCGCTCGACGAGCGGATCGCCAAGCAACTGGTGACCGCGCTCGCCAGTTCGGGCCGGCAGGCCGATGCGTTGCGCACGTACGAGCTCGTCCGCGCACGCCTCGCCGATGAGCTCGGCGTCGACCCGTCGGCCGAGTTGCAGGCGGTGCACCTCGCCCTGCTGCGTGGCGAGCTCGACACGTCGGTCAGGCCAAGCGCAGCGCGCCGCACGAACCTGAAAGCGCAGCTCACCAGCTTCGTCGGCCGCGACGAAGAGGTGGGACGGGTCGGCAAGGCGCTGCAAGAGAACCGGCTCGTCACGCTGGTCGGTCCGGGTGGCGCGGGCAAGACCCGGCTGGCGAACGAGGCCGCGGCGCGGCTGACGATGCGCGACGGGGTGTGGCTGGCGGAACTCGCCCCCGTCACGGAGAGCACCGACCTCGCGCAGGCGGTGTTGAGTGCGCTCGGACTGCGTGAGAAGAACCTCCTCGACCGGCGGCCGAACCGCCCGGCGCAGGACGCCGAACGTCGCCTTGTCGACGTGCTCAGCGACAAGGGCGCGTTGCTCGTGCTCGACAACTGCGAGCACCTCATCGACGCCAGCGCGCAGCTTGCTGGGCACCTGCTCGAACAGTGTCCCGAGCTGCGCGTGCTCGCGACCAGCCGCGAGCCGCTCGGCATCATCGGCGAGGTCGTGCTGGCAGTACCCCCGTTGGGTCAGCCCGCGCCGCACGCATCGGCCGCGCTCGCCCTCGAGTACCCAGCCGTGCGCCTCTTCGCAGATCGCGCCGCCGCGGCTCGTCCCGACTTCGGCGTCGACGACGCGAACGTCGCGACCGTGATCGAGATCGTGCGCCGGCTGGACGGGCTGCCGCTGGCCATCGAACTGGCAGCCGCCCGGTTGCGCTCGCTGCCGCTGCCCGACATCGCCGTGCGCCTGTCGGACCGGTTCCGGCTGCTGACCGGTGGGAGCCGCACGGCGCTGCCACGTCACCGCACGCTGCGTGCTGTCGTCGAGTGGAGCTGGGACCTGCTGACCGAGCCCGAACGGGTGCTGGTCGAACGGCTCGCGATCTTCCCCGCCGGCGTGATCGAACAGAGCGCGACGGCGGTGTGCGCCGACGACACCGTCTGTGCCGCGGACGTCCCCGACCTGCTCGGCTCGCTCATCGACAAGTCACTGCTGCAGCGGGTAGGCGACGGGCGCCGGATGCGGATGCTCGAGACCATTCGCGAGTACGGCACCGAGCGGCTGGCCGAGGCGGACGGTCTCACGACGTTGCGCCGGCGCCATGCCGACTACTTTGCCGCGCTGCTCGACGAGGCCGAACCGATCTTGACCAGCCGCGATCAGTTGCCGTGGTTCGACCGGCTCACCGATGAGCGCGAGAACATCCTGGCCGCGCTGCGGTTCCGCTGCGACACCGGTGACGCCGAAGGCGCGCTGCAAATCGCGATCGGCATCAGCGCGTTCGCGATGCTGCTCGGTAACCACGGTGACATCAGCGCGTGGCTCGCCGACGCGCTCGCCGTGCCCGGCGCAACGGATGAGAATCAGCGCTGGCTCGCGGTCGCGTTGTACGCGATGACCGTCGCGGCCGCGGGAATGCCCCCCGCTGAGGTCGGTGACGGCATGCAGCAGCTCGAGACGGTGGCCAAGCATCTGGCTGACGTGCGCGCTGACGGCCATCCGATATTCGGCGTGCTTCGTCCGGCCGTGGCCTGGTTCGCCGGCGATCGCGTGCTGACCGAGCAGATGGTCGACGAGGGTCTGGCCAGCCCTGATCGGTGGGTGCGCGCGGGCGTCCGGATGTTTCGCGCGACCATCCACGAGAACGAAGGCAAGGTCGACGAGATGAGCGTCGACGTTGACATCGCGCTGGCTGAATTTCGCGAGCTCGGCGAGCGCTGGGGGCTGGCGAACACGCTGCGTGGCAAGGCGATGGTGCTCTCGCTGCGTGGCGAACTTCTCGAGGCCGAAGCCGCCTATCAGGAGGCGCTCGACCTGATGGCGCAGATGAGGTCGCGCGAGGACGAAGCATTCCTGCTCGTCCAGCTGGGCGGGGTTGCCATGCGTCGCGGCGACACAGCCAAGGCGCGCCGGTTGATCGAGCGAGCCTGGGAGAGTGCCGAGGTGTCGGGATCGCCGCTCGAATCGGTGTTTACGTTGAGCATGCTCGCCGAGCTGGAATTGCAAGGCGGTGAGGTCGAGCGTGCACGCTCCTTGCACGGCGAGGCGACGCGCCGCATGGCGGCGATCACGGCGAACAACCCGGTGCACGGCCACGGCCAGGCGATCGTGCTCGGGATGGCAGCGCGGCTGGCCTTCGTCGACGGCGACCTCGAACGCGCAGCGTCCCTCGGGCGCGAGGCGTATGCGGCGGCGGTCAGCACGAACGACCTGCCCATCGTGGCGGCGGTCGGTGTCCTCCTGGCTGATATCGCCGCCGAATGCGGGGGCAGCGCGCTCGCCGCGGAGATCCTCGGCGCGTCAGCACGGCTGCGCGGTGCCGACGATGCGACTTCGCCAGACATTGCCAGGCTCAGTGCGGCGCTGCGCGCCGCACTCGGGGCCGACGAGTTCGCGCGCCACTTCGCGCAAGGCAAGAGCCTCGATCGAGAAGCCGCGTTGGAGCGGCTGAACTCGACCGAGGCGCTTAGTGCCTAGACCCGCCGGCGGTAGGCCCGCATCGCCAGCGGCACGAACACGGCCAGCAGGCCGGCCATCCAGACGACCGTCCACAGCAGGTGCGCCGCAATCGGCCCGCCGACCATCAGGCCACGTGTCACGCCGACCAACTGGCTGATCGGGTTCACGTTCGAGAATGCCTGCAGCCAGCCCGGCATCGAGTGTGTCGGGACGAACGTGCTGCTACCGAACGAGAGCGGGAAGATCAGCAGGAACATGATGCCCTGCACCGCTCCCGAGGTGCGCGCCTTCATACCGACCCACACCGAGATCCAGCAGAAGCACAGCGCGAACGCGATGGCGATCGCGAGTGCGGCGACGAGCGCGATCGGATTCGCGTCGATGCGGAAGCCGATCACGTAGCCGAAGCCGATGAACACCACGCACAGGATGAGGTAGCGGAAGAAGTCGGCGAAGACTGCTCCGACGAGCGGCGCCGATCGCGCAATCGGCAGCGAGCGGAACCTGTCGAACACGCCCTTCTCGATGTCGGCGTTCAGGTTCTGCCCGAGCGACACGCTGCCCATCGCGATGCTCTGGCCGAGCAGGCCGGGAAGCAGGAACTGCAGGTAGAGGTGGCGCGACCCGCCGGCGGCGATCGCGCCGCCGAAGACGTACACGAACAGCAGCAGGAAGATGATCGGCTGCACGGTCACGTCGATCAACTGCTCGGGCGTGCGCATCGTCTTGATCAGGTTGCGCCGGGCGAGCACGAGCGCGTGCCGCAGATTGCGACGCTTCCGGTCTCGGGTGGGGGCTGCGGTCGGGGTGACCGCGGTGGGCTCGGCCCTGACGGGCAACTGGGTGCTTGTCATGCCGCGTCCTCCTTGTCGTCGGTCGTGCGCGTGCCGGTGAGAGTGAAGAACACCTCGTCCAGGCTGGGTAAGTGCAGAGACAGCTCGTCGACCCGGATGCCGGCCGCGTGCAGCCGGTTCACCGCCACCGGCAGGATTTCGTCGCTGTCGACCTTGACGGTGAGCCGGTCGCGGCCCTCCCGTTCGGGCGCGGCACCGGTCATCTCGGCGAGCATTTGTCCCAGCGTGTCGAGATGCACTGGGTCGGACGGGCGGACTGAGAGCCGCTGGCCGCCGACGATTCGCTTGAGCCCGTCCGGGGTGTCGTGCGCGATGACGCTGCCGTGGTCGATGACGGTGATCTCGTCAGCGAGCGCATCGGCCTCGTCCAGGTATTGCGTGGTGAGCAGCACGGTCGAGCCCTCGGTGACGAGCTGGCGGATGACGTCCCACATGTCTTCCCGCTTGGCGGGGTCTAGACCGGTGGTCGGCTCGTCGAGGAAGATCACCGCCGGGCGGCCGACCAGCGAGGCGGCCAGGTCGAGCCGGCGCCGCATGCCGCCGGAGTAGGTCTTGGCAATCCGTCCCCCCGCGTCGGTGAGCTCGAACCAGGCGAGCAGTTCCGTCGCGCGGGCGCGCGCATCGGGGGTGGTGAGGTCGAGCAGCTGGCCGATCATGACGAGGTTCTGCATGCCGGTGAGGTCTTCGTCGACCGATGCGTACTGGCCGGTCAGACCGATCGTGCGGCGCACCTGCTCGGCATCGCGGACGACGTCGTAGCCACCTACCCGAGCCGAGCCTGAGTCTGCGCGCAGCAGCGTGGCGAGGATGCGGACGGCGGTGGTCTTGCCGGCGCCGTTCGGGCCGAGCACGCCGAGCACGGTGCCGGGGCGCACGGCCAGGTCGACACCGGCCAGGGCTTGGGTACTGCCGAAGCGCTTGGTCAGCCCTTCGGCTTCGATTGCATAGTTCGTCATGGTGCAAGAGTGCTCGGCCGCGCTGGCACCGCACGCACATCTCGCTGGCAGCCACTGACACCCCGCTGGCACGCGCTGTCAGCCTGGCTTCGTAGGCTGCAGTGCATGAGTGAGCGAAGCAAACGAATCATGGGTATCGTGCTCCGCCAGCCGATCCGAACGAAGTGAGGTCGGCGGTGCCCAGACCTGACGGCCGCGCGGCCGACCAGCTTCGCCCGGTCACCATCACCCGTGACTGGCAGAAGTACGCCGAAGGGTCCGCTCTCATCGAGTTCGGCGAGACGAAGGTGCTATGCGCCGCGTCTGTGCAGCAGGGCGTGCCGCGCTGGCGCAAGGGCAGCGGGCTGGGCTGGGTGACCGCCGAGTACGCGATGCTGCCCCGCGCCACGCTCACGCGCAACGACCGCGAGTCGGTCAAGGGACGCATCGGCGGCCGCACGCATGAGATCTCGCGCCTGATCGGCCGCTCGCTTCGGGCCGCGATCGACCTTTCCGCACTCGGCGAGAACTCGATCTCGATCGACTGCGATGTGATCCAGGCTGACGGTGGCACCCGCACCGCCGCGATCACCGGCGCCTACGTTGCCCTCGCCGACGCGGTGGCCTGGCTGCACGCGCGCGGCGCGCTGGCCCGTCCCCAACCCTTGGTCAACTCGATCTCGGCAGTGTCGGTCGGTGTCATCGACGGTGAGCCGCGCCTCGACCTGATGTATGAGGAGGACGTTCGCGCCGAGACCGACATGAACGTCGTCGTCACCGGCAACGGCACGTTCGTCGAGGTGCAGGGCACCGCCGAAGGTGCGCCGTTCCGACGTGACGAACTCGACGCGCTGCTCGACCTCGCAGTGGCCGGCTGCGAGTCGTTGACGAAGTTCCAGCTCGGCGCGCTGCAGAAGTGAGCGACGCTTGACCGAGCTGCTGCTGGCATCGCGCAATCCGAAGAAGCTTGCCGAGATGCGCCGGATCTTCGCCCCGGCCGTCCCCGCGCTGACGGTGCTCGGTCTCGACGATGTCGAGGCGTACGACGAGGTGCCCGAGAGCGGTGCGACGTTTGCCGACAACGCGCTGATCAAGGCGCGCGAGGGGTACGCCAACACCGGGCTACCGACCGTCGCCGACGACTCCGGGCTGGCCGTCGACGCATTGAACGGCATGCCCGGCGTGCTGTCGGCGCGGTGGTCCGGGCGCCACGGCGATGACCTCGCGAACCTGCAACTGTTGCTCGGTCAACTGGCCGACACTCCCGATGATCGGCTCGCTGCGGCGTTCGTGTGCGCGGTGGCGTTGGTGTCGGCGGCGGGCGAGGTGGTCGTCGACGGCCGGATGGCCGGGCGGCTGATCCGCACGCCGCGGGGCGAGAACGGCTTCGGCTACGACCCGATCTTCGTCCCGTCCGGCTATGAGGTGACGAGCGCGGAACTGCCATCGGATGAGAAGGACGCGATCAGCCATCGCGGACAAGCCCTGCGCGCGCTCGTCCCGCACGTCGTCTCCCTGCTGGGCTGATCACCGCGGCGCGGGCGGAGCGCAGAGCTGCTCACGGTCCAGCGCCGCCCGCAGCATCTCCGGTGCCGAACCGCGCGTCGCATTCGTCATCGGCCCGGTTTTCCCCGCTGGTCACCGGTTGGCGGTGCCTGAACCGGACGCGTGCGGGGAAAGGAGCGATCGCCCAGCACCGTCAGCTCTGCCCGGCCCCCGGTCGACGCCATGACCGGGTCAGTTAGCGCGCGCTTGCTTGATCAGGGTCTTGCCGAACTGCCACACCAGCCCGTTGCCGCGCGACGCCTCGTCCATCACGTCGATGAAGCCATCGACGAACCGGTCGACCTCGCGGTCGCCGATGTTGAGCGGCGGGATCAACTTGATGACCTCGAGATGGTCGCCGGACACCTGGGTCAGGATCCGGTGCTTGTGGAAGAGCGCGTTGACGACGGTCTGCGCGAACAGTCCCTTCCGGGCGGCCTGCAGCGCCGTCCAGCCGGCGCGCAGCTTCAGTGACGACGGCCGGCCGAACTCGATGCCGATCATCAGCCCTCGCCCGCGCACGTCGGCGATGAAGTCGTAGCGTCCCTGCAATTCGGCCAGGCGCGCGCGGAGGGCGTCCCCGACGCGGCGCGCGTTGCCGACCACGTCGTCGGACTCGAACACCTGCAGGGTCGCCAGGCCGGCCGCCATTGCCTGCGCGTTCGAGCCGAAGGTCGAGTCGTGCACGAGTACGCGGTCCATTGACGAGAAGACCTTCTGCCAGATCCAGTCGCGTCCGATGGTGGCGCCGACGGGGACGTAGCCGCCAGACAGCGGCTTCGCAGCGGCCACCAGATCCGGCTCGACGCCGTCGTGCTCGAAGGCGAAGAAGTCGCCGGTGCGGCCGATGCCCGTCTGCACCTCGTCGGCGATGAGCAGTGCCTTGTGTTCGTGCAGCAACTCCTGTGCCTTGCGCAGGAATCCCGGTGGCGCCACCGCGACGCCCTTGCCCTGGATGGGCTCGAGGATCAGCCCGGCGACGTCGCCCTTGCGCAGTTCGCGCTGCAGCGCGGCGAGATCGCCGAAGCCGACGGCGGTGTCAGGTAGCAGTGGATCGAACCCGGCGCGGAATTCCTTGGCGCCGTTGATCGACAGCGAGCCGGCCGTCAAGCCGTGGAAGGCGTGATCGCAGTAGAGGATGCGACGGCGCCGCGTGGCGTAGCGAGCGAACTTCAACGCCGCCTCGACTGCCTCGGTGCCGCTGTTGCTGAAATACACCCGGTCGAGGTGCGGCACCTTGGCCACCACGGCTTCGGCGAGCAGGCCGGCCAGCGGTGGCGCATCGAACTGGGTCAGGTCGGCCAGGTCCGCGTCCAGGACGTCGTGCAGCGCCTGCCGGATCGCCGGGTGATGGCGGCCCAGCGCGAACACGCCGAACCCGGAGAGCATGTCGAGGTACTCGTCGCCGACCTCGTCGTAGAGGTAGGCGCCTTCGGCTCGCACGTAGGTCTTGTCGAAGCCGATTGCGTGCAGCGTGCGCCCGAGTTGGGGGTTTCCGTACCGCGCGTGCAACGCGTACCGTTCGTCGCCGCGGGCCTTGAGCAGCCCCCTCAGATCGATTCCGTCGCTCGACATTGCCCCCACTCCGTCCGACCTTCCACCGCGAGAGTAGCCGTCAGTATCGTCAGTATTAGCGTGCTCGTAACGTGCGCGGCACTTAAACCGATGTGTCGCGTCGTTGCAATGTGATAGACCGTTGGCGAAACAAATTAGCTAAGCTAATTATCAACAACGCGTTCTAGCTTGTGAGCGGGGGATGGTGCAGGACAGCAGCTCCGGGGGAGAGCCGTTGACCCGTGCCGCGCGGCCCGACGCCTTCCGCGTGCTCACCGCGGTCGCCGACCGATCGGCCGCCCAGATTGCGGCCGAGAATTTCCCGGTCGCGCTGCGCGTGCTGCCACGTCACGCCCGCTCGGCGCTGACGGCGGTCTATACCTACGCGCGTTTCGTCGACGACGTCGGCGACGAGGCTCCGGGCGACCGGCTCGCCCTGCTCGATGCAGTCGCCGACGAGGTGCACGGTGCGTGGCAGGCGATGCCGACCTCGCTCGCACCGGTGACCGGTCTGCAGCCGTGGATCGGGTCCGCGGGCCTGCAGAGCCAGCCGTTCCTCGACCTCATCGAGGCCAACCGGCTCGATCAGCGGCAGAAGCGGTACTCGACCTTCGACGACCTGATGGGATATTGCCGGCTGTCTGCCGTCCCGATCGGACGGATCGTGCTGCGCCTGGCCGACGCCGACGACGAGCGCAACGTGGCCGACTCGGACTCTATCTGCGCGGCGCTGCAGGTGCTCGAACACTGTCAGGACGTGGGTGAGGACGCCCGGATGGGACGGGTGTACCTGCCGCAGGACGATCTCGCCGAGGAGGGTGTGGCCGACGCGCAGCTCGAGGGCACCACGACGCCGTCCGCACTGCGCAGCGTGGTCGCGCGCGAGGTGCGGCAGGCCGAAGAGCTGATGGCCGCGGGTGCGCCCCTGGTGCGCCGGTTGTCGGGCTGGTCGCGGCTGGCGGTGGCCGGCTACCTCGCCGGCGGCCAGGCCACTGCGGCGGCGTTGCGCGCGGCCGACTACGACGTGCTGTCGCGCACGATCAAGGCGGCCAAGCTGCGCACGGTCGGGTTGCTGGCCAAGCGGGTGGTCGGGAGATGACGAGCATCGACGCCGCCTACGCCGAGTGCGAGCGGATCACCGGTGAACAGGCGCGAAACTTCGCCTGGGGTATCCGGCTGCTGTCCGCCCCGAAACGCCGTGCCCTGTCGGCCGTGTACGCCATGGCCCGGCGCATCGACGACATCGGCGACGGCGACCTGCCCGAGGCCGAGAAGCTGCGACTGCTGGCCGACGCCCGCAAGCATGCGACCGCACCCGACCCGGGCAGCGACGATCCCGTGCAGGTCGCGCTTGCCGATTCGGCCAGTGCTCTGCCGATCCCGCTGAGCGCATTCGGTGAGCTCGTCGACGGCTGCGAGATGGATGTGCAAGGCCGCCGGTACGAAGCCCTCGATGAACTCGTCGAGTACTGCCGCTGCGTCGCCGGCTCGATCGGCCGGCTGTCGCTCGGCGTGTTCGCGCCAGACCTCGACCCGACGGTCACAGCGCGCGCGCACGATCTGGCCGACGACCTTGGCGTCGCTCTGCAGCTGACGAACATCCTGCGCGACATCCGCGAGGACTTCTTGAACGGACGGACGTACCTGCCTTCGCGCGACCTGGCCCTGTTCGAAGTGCAGCTCAGCGTCGGCGCCGACGGCAGCCTCGACCCGCAACGCGGCGGCCTCGCCGAGCTCGTCCGCTTCGAAGCGGCACGCGCGTGGGGCTGGTACGACCGCGGCCTGCAGTTGCTGCCGCTGCTCGACCGGCGCAGCGCAGCCTGCTGTACGGCGATGGCCGGGATCTACCACGAGCTGCTGATGCGAATCGCAGCCGAGCCGCAGCGCGTGTTCAGCGAGCGGGTCAGCCTGCCCACCCGCGACAAGTTGCGCGTCGCGGGGCGCGCGCTCATCAGGCCGGGCCGCAGTCATGGCTGACACTGCGGTAGTCGTCGGGGGCGGCCTGGCCGGCATCGCCGCCGCACTGCGCCTGAGCGACGCCGGCCGATCGGTCACGCTGCTCGAGCGCCGGCCGCGCCTGGGTGGGGCGGCGTTCTCGTTCCGGCGTGGTGAGCTGACCATCGACAACGGCCAGCATGTCTTCCTGCGCTGCTGCACTGCGTACCGCGAACTCATCGAGCGGCTCGGAGCCACCGATCTGGTGACCGTGCAGGACCGGCTGGACATCCCGGTGCTCAAGGCGGGTGGTGGCCGAACAGCGCACCTGCGGCGGTCGCGGGGAATTCCCGCGCCGCTGCATCTCACCGCCGCCCTGGCCCGGTACGCCTTGCTTTCGCCCCCAGACCGCGCCCGAGCCGCGCGCGGCGCCCTCGCGCTGCGCAGCCTCGACCCGGACGACCGCAGCCTCGATGCGCTGACCCTCGGCGACTTCCTGCGCCGGCACGGCCAGAACGACGCCACGATCGATCGGTTGTGGGGAATCATCGCCGTCGCCACGCTGAACCTGCGCCCGGACGACGCGTCGCTCGCGCTGGCAGCCAAGGTGTTCCGAACCGGACTGCTCGACGCCGCGGAGGCCGCTGATGTCGGCTACGCGGCCGTCCCGCTAGGTGACCTGCACTCCACGGCTGCCGAACGCGCCCTGACCGCGGCGGGCGTCGAGGTGCTCACCGGCCATCGGGTCGACCTGGTCGCGCCGGCCGGGTCGGGCGTCACCGTCGAGGCGACCGGTCCAACCGGCCAGCGCTCGTGGTCAGCGGACCGGGTCGTGCTGGCCACCCCGCCGGCCGAAGCGTTCGCCGCGGCGCCCGGGCTCGAGAGCACCGACGCTGCACCCGCGCAGGGGCTGGGCGCGTCGCCCATCGTCAACGTGCACGTCATCTACGACCGCGTCGTCACCGAGCTGCCCTTTGCTGCTGCGGTAAGCTCCCCCGTCCAGTGGATCTTCGATCGCACGGAGCCGTCAACGGTGCGCAACCAGCATCGCCAAGCCCAGTACCTCGCGATCACCGTGTCTGCCGCAGACGCGTTGATCGATACCCCCAGCCGGGTGCTGACCGACCAGTTCGAAGCCGAGCTGGCCGCGCTGCTGCCTGGCACCGAACGCGCGAACGTCATAGATTCCTTTGTCACCCGCGAACGGCGGGCCACGTTCCGCCAAGCCGCCGGTACCTGGCGAATGCGGCCCTCGGCCGCCAGCGGGTTGCCCGGGGTGTGGCTGGCCGGTGCATGGACCGACACAGGTTGGCCGGACACCATGGAAAGTGCCGTGCGCAGCGGTAACGCGGCCGCCGAGGCGGCGCTGCGCGCCCCGCTCAGCGCAACGGCCGAGAGCGGTACCTCGGGGGTGACATCGTGACCGACACCGACGCGGCCCTCGCCCGGGTGCGCAACCTGGTCGACCCGGCAATGCGTGCCGCCATGGACGGGCTCGACAATGAGATCATGCGCCGCGTCGCCGGCTACCAGATGGGCTGGGTCGACGCCGACGGACGGCCGACCGAAGCCGGCGGGAAGGCCATTCGCCCCGCGTTCACCGTGCTCGCCGCGGAGGCCCTCGGAGCCCCGGCCGGGCGGGCCGTCCCGGCGGCCGTCGCGGTCGAACTCGTGCACAACTTCTCGCTGCTGCATGACGACGTCATGGACCGCGATGTGGTGCGTCGCCACCGGCCGACCGGCTGGGTGGTCTTCGGCGAGGGTCAGGCGATTCTGGCCGGCAACGCGATGCTGGTGGCGGCGATCGAAGCCCTGCAGCTCGGCGGGAATGCGGGATGCCTGCCCGTGTTGCTCACCGCCATCCAGGAGCTGATCGCCGGCCAGTCCGAGGATCTCGATCTCGAAGGCCGCACCGGCGTGACGGTCGACGACGTGATGACGATGGAAGCAGGCAAGACCGCGGCCCTGCTGGCGTGCGCCACCGCGATCGGTGCGGTAGCTGCCGGCGCCGATCGGGAATCGGTAGAGCTACTTCGCGCGTTCGGGCATGACGTGGGCATCGCGTTCCAGCTCGTCGACGACATTCTCGGCATTACCGGCGATCCGTCGCGCACCGGCAAGTCGTCCTCGTCCGACATCCGCGCGAACAAGCGCAGCGCCCCGATCGTCGCCGCGCTGAGCGGTACCAACGGTGCCGCCAAGCGGCTCGGCGAGATGCTCGCGAACGGGCCGCTGGTGGCCGACGAGGACGTCGCGCTGGCGAGCAAGCTGGTCGGCGAGGCCGGTGGCCTGGATTTCGCGGTCGAGCAGGCCGACGCCCGGCTGGCCGACGCCATGGCCCGCCTCGACCGGCTCGATGTCCCCCCAGGCGCCACCGAAGCGCTGGCAGCACTCGCCCGCTACGTCGTCGACCGCGATCGCTGATCGGCGCCAATGACTACTGAGGAGATACCAGTGACCAGCCCGGGCAGTGCCGGCTTCTTGGACGAAGTGCGCACCGCGCTGCAGGCCGCGCAGCAACACCTGCTCGATCGGCAGGATCCGCAGGGCTGGTGGAAGGGCGAGCTGCGCACCAACGTCACGATGGACGCCGAAGACCTGCTGCTGCGGCAGTTCCTCGGCATCCTCACGTCCGACGAGCTCGAGCAGGCCGGTCGCTGGATCCGCTCGCAGCAACGCATCGACGGCACCTGGGCCAACTTCGAGGGCGGGCCGGGCGATCTGTCCACGACCATCGAGGCCTACACCGCGTTGCGGCTGGCCGGTGACGATGTCGACGAGCCACACCTCAAGAACGCCCGCGAGTTCATCCTCGACAACGGCGGCATCGAAGCCAGCCGGGTGTTCACCCGGATCTGGCTCGCGCTGTTCGGCGAATGGTCGTGGGACGACCTGCCGGCGATGCCGCCCGAGCTGATCCTGCTGCCGAAGTGGGTTCCGCTCAACATCTATGACTGGGCGTGCTGGGCGCGGCAGACGGTCGTGCCGATCACCGTGGTCGCGACGCTGCGCCCGGTCCGTCCACTGCCCTTCGACCTGGCCGAGCTGCGCACCGGAAACCGCCCGCCGGCGCGACGCATTGGGCTGGTCGGCAGCGCGTTCAACGTGCTGGACCGAGCCCTCAAGATCTACGACCGCTCGCCCGCCAAGCCCGGCCGGGCGCTCGCGATGCGGCGCGCAGCCGAGTGGATCATCGCCCGGCAGGAGGACGACGGTGGCTGGGGCGGCATCCAGCCGCCGTGGGTCTACTCGATCCTCGCCCTGCACCTGCTCGGCTACCCGAACGACCATCCGGTGGTGTCCTCGGCGATCGCCGGGCTGGAGGGGTTCCTCGTCCGCGAAGAGACCGAAGACGGCGTCGTGCGGCGACTCGAGGCGTGCCAGTCACCGGTGTGGGACGCCTGCCTCGCGCTGACCGCGCTGCTTGACGCGGGCATGGCGCCCGAGCACCCGGCACTGGCAAAGGCCGGCGAATGGCTGCTGGGCGAAGAGATCACGGTGCCCGGCGACTGGTCGGTCAAGCGTCCCGAGCTCGCACCGGCCGGATGGGCCTTCGAGTTCGCCAACGACGGCTACCCCGACATCGACGACACCGCCGAGGTCGTGCTCGCCCTGGCCCGCATGACCAGCTTGCCCGCCGGCGCGGCCGCGGTACAACGCGGCATCGACTGGGTGGTCGGCATGCAGAGCTCCGATGGCGGCTGGGGGGCCTTCGACGCCGACAACACCCGCCGGCTCATCGAGAAGCTGCCGTTCAGCGACTTCGGCGCGGTCATCGACCCGCCCTCGGCCGATGTCACCGCGCATGCGGTCGAGATGCTCGCGCACACCGGGCACCGCGACGATCGCGCCACCCAGCGCGGCGTGCAGTGGCTGCTCGACGATCAAGAGGCCGACGGCTCGTGGTTCGGCCGCTGGGGCACCAACTACGTCTACGGCACCGGCGCTGTGGTCCCCGCGCTCATCGCTGTGGGCATGGCGCCTGACGATGAGCGCATCCAACGCGCCGTCCAGTGGCTCGAGGATCACCAGAACGAGGACGGCGGGTGGGGCGAGGACCTGCGTTCCTACTCCGACGACACCTGGCGGGGACGCGGCGCATCCACGGCCTCGCAGACGGCGTGGGCCTTGCTCGCGTTGATCGCCGTCGACCCCAGCTCGGGATCCGCGGCCCGCGGGGTGCGCTGGCTGATTGATCAGCAGCGCGCTGACGGTGGGTGGGACGAAGATCTCTACACCGGTACGGGATTCCCGGGCGACTTCTACATCAACTACGAGATGTACCGCCTGGTGTTCCCGATCAGCGCCCTCGGGCGGTACCTGCGCAGGCACGAGCGGGTGAGCGGTGGTGGGTAACGGGTTGTTCGTCGTTAGCGCGTTGCGTAGCGAATTCGCCGCGCTCGCCGGTCAGGTGCCGGGTGCTCGCCTCGCGCGCTGCGGCATGGGCCCCAGCCGGGTCACCACCTGGCTGCCGGAACTCCTGCAGGCAGACCCCGGCGTGATCGTGGTGGCCGGTGTGGCTGGTGCGCTCGATCCGTCCCTGCGGCCCGGTGACGTCATCGTGGCCAATGAGGTGCGCGACGCGCACGGCCGTGCGGTGCTGCGGGCCGGCGGGCCGCTGGCCGCCGACCTGCGCCGGATGGGCCTGCGGGTGCGGGTCGGTCCGATCGTCAGCACCGACCACCTCGTCAACAGCGTCCGCGAGCGCGATCGGCTGGCCGCGACCGGTGCGCTGGCCGCGGACATGGAATCGGCCGCCATCGCCCGCGCCGTGACCAAACAGCTGAGCGGCACGCCGATTGCGGTCGTGCGCGTCATCGTCGACACCGTCGCCAATCCGGTCAACCGGTTCGCGACCGTCCCCGCCGGAATCAAGGCCTTGCGCGTATTGCGGCGCACCGGGCCGGCGCTGCGGCGCTGGGCCGATCTCGCCGGTCCGCGGCGCATCGTGCTCGGGTCGCCGCGCGCGTTCTGCGCCGGCGTCGAACGTGCCATCGACATCGTCGAGCTCGCCCTGCAGCGCTATCCGCGTCCGGTCTACGTGCGCCGCCAGATCGTGCACAACCAGCATGTCGTCGCCGACCTCGAGCGGCAGGGCGCAGTATTCGTCGACGAACTGGACGACGTGCCTGATGACACCACCGTCGTGTTCTCCGCGCACGGGGTGGCACCGGCCGTCCGCGAAGAAGCCGCGCGCCGCAAGCTCAACGTCATCGACGCCACCTGCCCGCTCGTGGGCAAGGTGCACGCCGAAGCGCGGCGGTTCGCCGCGCGTGGCGACACCATCCTGCTCGTCGGCCATGCCGGGCACGACGAGACCGAGGGCACGCTCGGCGAGGTGCCTGGCCAGATCCATCTTGTGCAGAGCGCCGCCGATGCCGAGCGGATCGAGGTCGCCGATCCCGACAAGGTCGCCGTCCTGCTGCAGACCACCCTGGCTGTCGACGAGGCCGAGCACACGGTCGGCGTGCTGCGCAAGCGGTTCCCGCTGATCGAGTCGTCGGCGACCGATGACATCTGCTACGCGACCACCAACCGGCAGAACGCCGTGACCGCGATCGCGGCCGAATCCGACGTGGTGATCGTGCTGGGCTCGCAGAACTCGTCCAACTCCAAGCGGCTGGTCGAGGTGGCGCAGCGCGCCGGCGTCGAGGCGCACCTGGCCGACGACGCATCGCAACTGCTGCCCGAGTGGTTACACGGTAGGGCGACGATCGGCCTGACCGCCGGCGCGTCGGCTCCGCCCAATCTCGTCGACGAGGTCGTCGCTACGCTGCGCGCGTTGGGTCCGGTCGAAGTCGATGAACGTATCGTCGCTGATGAAATGATCAAGTTCACCCTTCCCAAGGGGGTTGCAGGCTGATGCCAGTTCCATTCCGCCAGGCCGTTCACATCGGCTGGTACGCGTTCTCGCAGAAATACATCAAGCGTCGCGACAAGTTCCCGCTCGTCGTCGAGCTCGAACCGCTGTTTGCCTGCAACCTCGCCTGTCAGGGTTGCGGCAAGATCCAGCAACCGCACGACCTGCTGCGCCAGCGCATGCCGGTAGAGCGCGCGGTGGCTGCTGTCGAAGAGTGCGGCGCGCCTGTGGTGTCCATCGCCGGCGGTGAGCCGCTGATGCACCCGCAGATCGACGTCATGATCAACGAACTGGTCAAGCGCAAGAAGTACGTCGTGCTCTGCACGAACGCCGAGCTGGTGCGCAAGCGGTTCGACCGCTTCGACCTCAAGCCGTCGCGCTACCTGTCCTTCGCGATCCACATCGACGGGCTGCGTGAGCGGCACGACGAATCCGTCGACAAGGAAGGCGTGTTCGACGAAGCGGTCGCGGCGATCAAGTTCCTGAAGGAGAAGGGCTTCAAGGTCACCACGAACTCGACCTTCTTCAACACCGATACTCCGCAGACGATCATCGACGTGCTCAACTACCTCAACGACGATCTCGAGGTCGACAGCATGATGCTGTCGCCGGCGTACGCGTATGAGAAGGCGCCCGACCAGGATCACTTCCTCGGCGTCACTGAGACCCGCGAGCTGTTCAAGAAAGCGTTCGCGGGCGACAACCGCAAGCGGTGGCGGCTCAATCACTCGCCGCTGTTCCTCGACTTCCTCGAGGGCAAGGTCGACTACCAGTGCACCGCGTGGGGCATCCCGTCCTACTCGCTGCTGGGCTGGCAGAAGCCCTGCTACCTGATGAGCGACGGCTACGTGAAGACGTACAAGGAGCTCGTCGAGACGACCGACTGGGAGAAGTACGGCCGCGGTCGCGACCCGCGCTGCAACAACTGCATGGCGCACTGCGGGTACGAGCCCACTGCCGTGCTGGCCACCATGGGATCGCTCAAGGAGAGCATCCGCGCGCTGCGCGAGCAAGGCTGACCGGCGCAGCGCGGCGGGCCGCCGCTTTGCCCCGCGTATATACGCTGCGGCTGCCCCGCAGCGTGCGCAAGCGGGGCAAGGCCGGCTCAGCTCAGCGCGAGGATCTCGATCAAGTTACGAGCGGCCTGCCCGCCGTCTTCGAGGGCGATGGCGAGCGCGGTAGGCACGTCCAGGTCGCGCAGCAACGCCGCAGGGACGGCCGCCAGACCGCTCGTGGACGCGTCCGGACGTGCCGCGGCCGAGTACAGATCCTCGACGAGCGACGCGGCCGCGTTCAGCTCGCTCTGTGTGTACTCCCAAGCTGCGTCCCACGACCGGTTCAGGCAGAGCAGCCGCAATGCCGCCGGTTGGTAGTTGCGCAGCAGCTCCTCGATCAGCACGAGGTTGCCTGTCGACTTGGCCATCTTCGCGCCGTTGATGCTGACGATTCCGGCGCGCATCCAGGCCCGTGCGTAGGGCGCCACGCCGGTGGCCGCCTCGGCCAGCGCCGTCTCGCAGGCATGGTGGGGATAGGCGAGGTCGGCTCCGCCGCAGTGGATGTCGACGCTCGGGCCGAACAGCGACAGCACCATCGCCGCGCATTCGGCATGCCAGCCCGGACGGCCGTCACCCCACGGGCTCGGCCAGCTGACCTCCTCGTCGGAGGTCTCTTGCCAGACGGCGACGTCGAGCGGGTCGTCCTTGTCCGGGTCGTCGGGATGGTCGTGGTATTCGGCCGACAGCTTGAGCGCGGTGTCCCGGTCGAGACGCGCAACCGACGGTGCGGCCGACGTGCGCGCGTATACCGTGCCGCCGCGCAGGTACGCGCCGCCGCGGGCGAGCAGCGCCGACGCCAGTTGCACCACGTGGCCGACCGCCTGCGCCGCCGTGGGGGAGTGATCAGGCACGCGCACCCGCAGCGTTGCCATCGTCGACTCGAACGTGGCGCGTTGCAGCGTCGCCAGCATCGAATACGGCTCGCCGCGTCGGCGAGCTTCGGCGAAGAGCACCTCGTCCACATCGGTCACGTTGCGCGCGACGGTCACGGTGTGGCCGTGCCAGGTGAGCACTCGGTCGACCGCATCTGACCAGATGTAGGTAGCGGCGTGGCCGAGGTGGGTGACGTCGTACGGGGTGATGCCGCAGACGTACATGCGCACCCGGCCGACCATCGGTAGCAGCGTGCCGCTCAGCCGCAGTCGCATCGGTGGTCCGGTCAGCCGCGAAAGGTTCACGGTCGGCCTCGCTTCGCTCGCGCCGACCGGCGCAGCCCGATACCCATGGTTCGCTCGCTTCGCTTGCTCACGGTAGGAATAGTGCCAGCGTGGGAACCGGTATCGTGATGCCCGGTCGGTTTCGCACCGTCCCGCGGGCGTAGCTCAATGGTAGAGCCTCAGTCTTCCAAACTGATTACGCGAGTTCGATTCTCGTCGCCCGCTCAACCCGCGCGAGATGCACAATCACAGCTGTGATCCGCGAAGCCGTTGCCAAGCGCCCGAGTGGCCCGCTGAGCGCGGTCGTCGGCGAGCATCACGGCTACCGCGAGTGTGGCGTGGCGCCGATGCGGCACCTCGGTCTGCCGTCACCGTGGTTGACGGTCATCTTCACCCTGCACGAACCGCTGCACATCGCCCAGCACGTCGATCCGTCCCAACAACCCAGCAGCTTCGATGCACTGGTGGGCGGGTTGCACACCTCGCCGGCGGTCGTGGTCCACGACGGCGCGCAGTCCGGGATCCAGCTCGCACTGAGCCCGCTCGGCGCGCGCGCCCTGCTCGGCATGCCGGCCGGCGAGCTGGCCAGCATCGACCTGCACGCGGTCGACGTCCTCGGCCCGCTGGCCCGAGAGCTGCACGAGCGGCTCGCTGCGGCACCGGACTGGCCGACCCGGTTCGCGCTGCTCGACCATTACCTCGGTCGACGCCTGGACGAGGCGCGCCGACCGCGACGCGAGGTGTGCCAGGCGTGGCGGATGCTCCGGAGCAGTCGAGGAACCGCGCCGATCGGCGCCATTGCGCGGGAGGTCGGCTGGAGCGAACGCCACCTTGCCGCGCAGTTCCGCACCGAGATCGGGCTGACACCGAAAGCGGTCGCGAGAGTGATCCGCTTCGACCGCGCGCGCCGAATGATTCGCAACAGACCTGGTGTCGATGTGGCCACGCGGTGTGGCTACTTCGACCAGTCCCACCTGGTTCGCGATTTCGTCGCCTTCACCGGCCTGAGCCCGACATCGTGGCTCGCCGCCGAGGTCGGAAACATCCAAGTGCCGTCGGCGGCTGAGCGGGCAGGATCGGCCTTATGACTGATGCACCTCCACCCCAGGTTTGGCCCACGCTTCGCGCCGCCGACGCGCCGGCATTGATCCGGTTCCTTGTCGACGTCGTCGGTTTCGAGGAGACCGTCGTCTACGCCGACGGTGATGTCGTGCACCACGCCCAGCTCTCGTGGCCGGTCGGCGGCGGGATCATGCTCGGCTCGATCCGCGACGACGCCGACGACCGCTGGCCGATCAAGCCGGGGACGTTTGGCGCCTATGTCGTCGTGGACGATCCGGACGCGCTGTTCGCGCGGATCAAGGCGCGCGGTGCCGAGATCACCGACGAGTTGCACGAGACCGACTACGGCTCTCGGGACTTCGCCATTCGCGATCCCGAGGGCAACCGCTGGAGCTTCGGCACGTATCGCGGGGAACCTCGACAGGCGTAGCTGGATTCGATCGGCGCGGAGTCGGGTATGCCACTCCCGCTCCGGTTCAAGTGGCGCGCAGCCGCGAATCGGGCGAAAGTGTCGAGAACGAACTGAAACCTGTTCTCGTTCCAGCGGGAGGAATCAACAGTGGCATTTACCCGGGGTACGCGGTGGATCGCGCTCGCTTCAGCAATCGTCACTGCGGCCGGGCTGGCCGTCACGGCGACTACGGGGACGGCCGGTGCCGAGCCCCGCGCGACGGTCAGCGCCAGGCCCGCGCCCGGTGCGCCGTCGCATGCCTACCGCGCACACGACTACGCCGACGGGCGGGCAGACAGTATCCTGCCGCCCGGTGAGAACGGCCTGGTCAACGCCACCGACGCCCTGCAGTTCGAGGCCAACGGCACCCGACCGGCGAATAGCCAGGACCAGCTGGGCAAGTACGCGAACCTGCTCTACGGCTACCCGAAGGTGACCGACTCGACGCTCGGCAAGTACTACGACGACGAGTCGTTCGGCGTCAAAACGGCCGATATCACCCGCACCGAGACGCCCGAAGCCGGCGTGACGATCTACCGCGACACCCACGACGTGCCGCACATCTACGGCGACACCGATGCCGCGCTCTCGTTCGGCGCCGGGTACGCCCAGGCCGAAGACCGGCTGTTCCTGATGGACGTGCTGCGCCACTACGGCGAAGGCACCCTCGCGTCGTTCCTCGGCGCGTCCTGCGAGTTCGAGCAGATGGATCACGACCAGCTCTTGCTCGCCCCCTACACCAAGGCGCGCGCGATCGCCCAGATCAACCGGCTGCCGAAGGAATACGGCGAGCAGGGCAAGCTCGCCAAGCAGATGATCGAGAACTATGTCGCCGGCGTGAACGCCTACGTCGCCAAGACCCACACCGATCCCACCGCGCTGCCCGCCGACTACGCGGCCGCCGGCGACCAGGCCGTCCCGCAGGACTGGGGCGTGCAGGACGTCGTCGCGATCGCCGGCCTGATCGGCGGCATCTTCGGAAAGGGCGGCGGCGGCGAGATCGCCAACGCGAACCTGCTGCAGTACCTGCGCAAGCACCTCGGCATGAACAACGGCTCGAAGGCCTTCCACGAGTTCCGCACGAACAACGACCCGGTCGCGGCGACCACCGTCGTCGACAAGTCGTTCCCGTACGAGCACCACGGCAAGATCGACCCGTCCACCACCGCGCTGCCCGACTACAAGGCACCGGTCACCGGTGGCCCCACGGACACCGATCCGAACTGCAACCTGCAGCCGCCGAACGCGGAAGCGATGTCGATCATCAAGGGCCTCAATTCGATGCCCAAGCACATGAGCAACGCGCTCGTCGTGAATGCCAACCATGCCAAGGGGCGCCACCCGATCGCAGTGTTCGGGCCGCAGGTGTCGTACTACGCCCCGCAGATCCTCGCCGAGGAAGACCTGCACTCGCCGAACTACGACGCGGAAGGCGCGTCGTTCCCAGGTACCGGTCTGGTCGAACTCGGCCGCGGCGAGGACTTCGCCTGGTCGGCCACCTCTGCCGGCAGCGACGTGATCGACCAGCGCCTGGAGAAGATCTGCAACCCGGACGGCGGCAAGCCCGATCCGAACGGCGCGTACTACCTCTACAAGGGCAAGTGCCGGCCGATGGTGGTCGAGGAGTACGACGAGACAGCCTTGCCCAAGCCGGGCGGCCAGGGCGCACCTGCCCAGCTGAACCACACGATCTACCGCACCAAACACGGCGTGGTGCAGGGCTGGACGACGGCACACGGCAAGCCCGTCGCCATCGTCACGCAGCGGTCGACGTACAACCACGACATCGACTCGGTGGTCGGCTTCCTCGGTTGGGGTGAACCCAAGCTGACCTACAACGTCAAGTCGTGGATGAGGAATGCGGCCAAGATCCAGTACACGTTCAACTGGTTCTACGTCGACAACCGCGACACCGGGTACTTCGTGAGCGGCAAGGATCCGATCCGTCCGCGCAACGTCGATCCGAGCCTGCCGACCTGGGGCACTGGCAAGTCCGAGTGGCGCGGCTTCCTCGCGCCGAGCAAGCACGTGCACGAGGTGAACCCGAAGCAGGGCTTCTTCATCAGCTGGAACAACAAACCGGCGCCCAGCTTCGCAGCCGCCGACGACCAGTACTACTACGGGCAGGTGTACCGCTCGATCCTGCTCGTCCATCAGTTGCAGCGGAAGCTGAAGGCCACCCACAACCAGGTGCGGCGTTCCGATGTCGTCAAGGCGATGGAGACGGCAGCCTCGCAAGATCTCGACGGTGTGTCGGTCATGCCGCTGCTGCTCAGGTATCTGAAGGGACGGCACCAGTCGGCCGGAGTGCGCACCATGATCTCGACGCTGCGCACGTGGGTGAAGCACGGCTCGCATCGCCGCAAGGCCCATGCCGGTGACACGCAGTACCAGTACCACGCCGCCGTAGCCATCTCCGACCAGTTGATGCCGAACCTGATCCGCGCGATCTACGACCCCATCCTGAAGGCCGGCGGACTCGGCTCGGCCGGCTCGACGGGCGGTGCTACCGCGGCCGCGTACAAGGCGTTGCCGATGCAGTGGGTCAACACGCCGAACTCGGGCGGCGCCCACCTGGGCAGCTCCTACGACGGCGGGTACGAGAGCTATCTCGTATCCACCCTGCAGCAGTTGCTCGGCCGGCACCCGCGTGACGGGTTCACTTCGGTGATCACCAAGCGCGAATGCGCCGGCGGACCGAAAACCTGCCACACGACCGTCGAGCAGGCGCTGCGCAAGACGTACAAGGCCCTGGTCAGCGCCAATGGCACTAGCAAGGTGTCGTCGTGGACGGCTTCGGCCGACTCGAAGGCGGCCGGGCAGACCATGCCGGTCTTCGACGCGATCCAGTTCCGGGCCCTCGGCATCGTGGCCCAGCCGGCGATCGACTGGCAGAACCGGCCCACCTTCCAGCAGGTGATCCAGTTCTACCGGCACCGCCCGCGCTAAGCCCTCGACAGTGGTCAGTTTCGCTGGTCGGTGGTCAGATGCAACCGACCACTGACCGCGCGAACTGACCACTGACAGGCACTGCCGGGCCGGACCGCATCCGCGCGCCCGTAGACTGGGCGGCTGACAGCGCCCGGGGTGTGGCGCAGCTTGGTAGCGCACTCGCTTTGGGAGCGAGGGGCCGTGGGTTCGAATCCCGCCACCCCGACCACGACGTCCTGCCCGAAAGACCTGCCCGGATCGCGACCTGAAACC